>NZ_JBSGSG010000145.1:0-12631 GCF_053606765.1 Streptomyces sp. NPDC055189 | reverse complement strand
GGCGCGGGCCGCCCGCCGGGTGACGGGAGCGGGGGTTTCAGCCGTTGCCCGTGCCGTTGCCGGAGAGGGCCGGGATGTCGCTGACGAGGTGCGAGAGGGGCTCGTCGCCCTTGGCCTGGGTGGAGTTCTCCGTGCACTGCTGGTTCTGCGGCGCGGAGAGAACGGGGATGTCCTGCACGGCGACCGGCACGAGGATGCCGACGAGGGAGCCCACGTTGGCCTTGACGGGGATGCCGGCGCAGAGCTTGTTCAACGAACCCTGGACCGCGGAGAGCTGCGGGCTCTGCCGGCCGTCGGTGCTGCTGTTGCCGTAGGCCTGTCCGGCGTTGTTGCCGCTGGAGCTGGTGGTGCTGTCGTCGTCGGCGGCTGCGGCCGCATTCCCGGCGGTGCCGGCCAGGGTGAGGGCGGCGAGACTGAGGGCCAGCGGGAAGGCAGGGATACGCATGTCACTCCAGGTACGGAAAGCGTTGGTCGGGTGACCTGAATCAGTACCTCGTCCGAGCCCCCGAGCCGGGCATATTCGCCCATTGGCAGGGTGTCGGAGGCGCGGTGCTGACGGCCGCCGACTGCTCGGCGCAGCTGGAGGACCCGCCGTCGCCCGCCGACGCCGACCGCTGGGCGAGCTCACAGAGCGCCCCGCCGCGCCCGCCCGGCCGTGTTTTACGGAGGCTGTGGCACCGCAGCTGCCCCGGCCGGCCAGGAGGAGACGGCCGGGGGCATGCGTGTGACGTCGTGTCAGGCCCCCAGGACCACACGGGCCCGCGGGTCGGCGCCCTCCGCACATGCGGCTTCTTCCATCGCCCGCAGGAGCAGCCGGAACGTGTCCCGGTCGACGGTCTGCATGACGTGCCGGAGCTCTACGGAGCCCGAGCCCAGAAGCGAGCAGGCGAACTCGAGGACGGCAAGGTCTCCTGCGGAGGCGCGGCGCGACCAGCCCAGGGAGAGCCTGAGCTTTCTGACCGCGGTCCAGTCGACGGCGGGGCAGGCGCCGGTGCGGTCGATCAGAGGCCGTCCGGCGGCGGCCGCCAGGTCCGGGTCGCCGCTGAAGCGTCGCAGCCACACGCCGTCGTGGTGTGCCCCGAGGAGGCGGGTCGCGGCCTGCTTGCGCTCGTCGCGTACGTCCTTCAGCAGGCTCTGGGCCAGCTGCTCACCCGTCGTCGCCTCGGTCATGACCGTCATCGGTTTCTCCGTTTCCCCAGGGGCGGAAGGGCGCCCGTCTGCCGCGTTGCCGCACATGCCGGATGATCGCCCGGCCATGGTCTGCCGCCCCGCGGGACGGTCGGTCTCCGCGGCGCTCACATCCTTCGGCGCGCCCTCTTGTCTCCAGCGGGACGCCCGGCAAACATGCCGGGCCGAAGCCGGCCGCACCCCCCGCCGGATGGCCCCCTGGCCGCACCCCTTCCTACGGGCGGACCCGCGCGGTCAGCGGCGGCGCCCCCGCGCCTTGGGTGGTCCCACAGCGCCCGCGCGGCGGGCCCGGTGCGGCAGGCGGACAAGTTGCCGGTCACTCATGATCAGCCTAATTTTGCGGCGACCCGGCTTTTTCTCAGGCACGAGGAGAAAAGCTTCATGGTGAAAGGCCTTCCGCACCGCACGCCCCGGCGCCCCCGGGGACCGGACCCGGATCAAGAGCGCTCGTCGCGTTCGGCGGCGACCGACCGCATGGCGCGCACGCTGCTGCGCCGCCGGAAGAAGGCGCTCAGTGCCGAGGACGTGATGGTCTCGGACCGTCCCAAGGTCCGACGTGCGGTGACGGCCGCCGCGCTGGGCAACACCATGGAGTGGTTCGACTTCGGCGTCTACGCCTATCTGGCGGGCACGATCGGAAAGGTCTTCTTCCCTTCCAGCTCGCCCGGCGCGCAGGTCGTCGCCACGTTCGCCACATTCGCGGCGGCCTTCTTGGTGCGGCCGCTGGGCGGTCTGGTGTTCGGGCCGCTGGGTGACCGCATCGGCCGGCAGAAGGTGCTGGCCGCCACCATGATCATGATGGCGGCGAGTACGTTCGCGGTCGGCCTGCTGCCGACGTATGCCTCGATCGGTTTTGCCGCTCCGCTGCTGTTGCTGGTGTGCCGACTCGTCCAGGGCTTCTCCACGGGCGGCGAGTACGCCGGCGCCACCACCTACATCGCCGAGTACGCCCCGGACCGGCGGCGCGGGTTCCTGGGCAGCTGGCTCGACTTCGGGACCTTCGTGGGCTACTCCCTGGGGTCGGGCCTTGTGACGGTGCTGACCCTGACCCTGGGGTCGGACGGCCTGGAGAGCTGGGGCTGGCGCATTCCCTTCTTCATCGCCGGCCCGCTCGGCCTGATCGGCCTGTACATGCGGCTGAAGCTGGAGGAGACACCGGCCTTCCAGCAGGAGACCGCCTCCGCGCAGGCACAGGCGCAATCCGAGAAGGAGGGCGGAGACGGGGAGGAAGAGGACCCTGTCGAGCAGGCCCGCCAGTCCGGCCACGGCCGCCTGAAGGAGATCTTCTCCCGTCACTGGCAGGCCCTGCTGATCTGTATGGGCCTGGTGCTGCTCTACAACGTCACGAACTACATGGTGACGTCGTACCTGCCCACATTCATGACGGCGACCCTGGGCGAGAGCGAGACGACGGCGCAGCTGCTGGTTCTCGGAACCATGCTGCTGGTGGCCCTGGCCATCACGGTGGTGGGCCGCAGTTCCGACCGGTGGGGCAGGCGCCCGATGTTCATGGGCGGCAGTATCGCGATGATCATCCTCGCGATCCCGGCCTTCCTGCTGATCCGGAACGGCGGCATCCTGCTGCCCGCGTTCGGCTGCGTGATTCTGGGGCTGCTGCTGGTCTGCTTCGCGGGCACGGCAGCCGCGACGCTGCCGGCGCTGTTCCCCACCCGCCTGCGCTACGGGGCACTGTCGATCGCCTACAACGTCTCCGTCTCCCTATTCGGCGGCACCACGCCGCTGCTGGCCTCCTTCCTGGTGGAGAAGACCGGCAACACCCTGGTACCGGCGTTCTACCTGATGGTGGCCGGCGTGATCGGCCTCGTGGCGACGTTCTTCCTGCACGAGACAGCAGGCAAGCCGCTGCGCGGCTCCGGCCCGATGGTCGAGACACCCGACCAGGCCCGTGAGGTGGTGGCGCGCAGCCGGACGGAGGCGGGGCGTCACGCGAGGGACGTGTGGCTGCGGTTGTGGCATCCGCGCGGGGGCCGCAACCAGTCCACGAGGAAGCGCAAGGGCGACGACTGAGCCTGGGTCTCGACCTTCGCAGTCCGCACTCGTACGTAGTCCGCACTCGCGGCGGCCGTGCATTCCGGCCGGTCGCCTGTCCGTCAGCGACCGGGCTCCGGCGCGGGAACACCGGCGCCGGGGCCGGTCGGCACGCCTGCGCCCGCTGCGGCGGCGAGGCTCTGCCGCAGGAGGGTGAGGCGCGCGATCTCCGTGTCCAGGGTTGCCAGGCGATCGGCCACGACACCGCTGAACTCGCCCGGGCGACTGCCGCAAGACCGCGCCGGAGCCCCGACGAGGAGATCCAGGCGGTGGGCGCGACGGCGGAGGTCCTCCAAGGTGAGGCCCAGAGCCAGCAGGTTGCGGATCACGCGGACGCGGGCCACGTCGGCCGGACCGTACTCGCGCTGGCCGGACGAGGTACGCGGCGGAGGCTGCAGCAGGCCGCGGGCCTCGTACAGACGCAGCGCGCGTGGTGTGGTGCCGGCCGCCGCCGCTGCCTCACCGATCCGCATGCCCGCCCCCTGTGTCCTACAGCTCCACGATGGCCGCACCGAAGGCGCGGCCGGCGATCAGTTGGGGCAACGCCTGCGGGGCGCGCTCCATTCCGCGGAGCGCGGTGTAGGGGAACTGGATGTCGCCCGACCGCAGCCACTCCCCGAAGCGCGCCTCCCACTCCTGCTCGATGTCCGGGTGATCCAGGCCGGTGTAGCCGGCGATCCTGATGCCCCGGGTCAGCAACCGGTACGTGTCGAGTACGGCCGGTGCGCTGCCGCCCGCTCGGTCCGCGGAGAGCTGCCCGTCCAGAGCGCCCACCAGGGCGAACCGGGCGCCTCGGTTCGCGGCATGAACGGCGGCCGTCAACTGTTCGCCGCCCACGGTGTCCAGTACGACGTCGATGCCCTCCGGTGCCGCCTCGGCGAGCTGCGCGCCGATGGGGGCCGCGTCACGCAACACGGTGGCGTCGTAGCCCAGTTCACGCTCCAGTCGCCGGGCCTTGTCCGGTGAGCCGGTGCTGCCGATCACCCGGCCCGCCCCAAGGAGCCGGGCGATCTGGCCCGCCAGGGTGCCCACGGCGCCGGCGGCGCCGGTCACGAACACGGTGTCGCCCTTCCTTACCCCGGCCAGCCGGGTCAGCGCACCGTAGGCCGCGGAGCCCTGGGCGAGGTGAGCGACGGGGTCGGGCAGCAAGCCTTCCAGCGGCCTGCACTCCTCGACTGCGGGCGTCGCGTACTCCCGCCAGCCCTGAAGATGCAGCACCAACCGCCCTTTCTCCAGCGGCCCGTCGACCACCTCGCCGATCGCGGGCCCGAACAAGGTGTCACCGGGGTGCAGCGGCGGCAGCGGCACATCGCGGGTTTCGCCTCCTATGAGGGTGCGCAGGCCAGGGAAGACGAGGAAATGGGTGTTGCGGACGAGGACTTGGCCCGCTGCGGGCCCGGGAACGGGGGCTTCTGCCAGGGCGAAGTCGTCCGGGGCCGGCAATCCGGCGGGGCGACGGATCAGGCGTACGAGACGCTGAGTCGGATGCATGGCTGGACGTTAAGCCTTGACCCGTGGGTCAGGGGCAAGGGATTCACCCGGGCTCATCGTTCGCGGCCGGGGGCTCCTGGCTGTGGGGCGAACGGGGCTCGCCCTCCAGCGTCACCTCGAAGGCGTTGAGGAAGTTGCAGATGAGTTGGTAGAAACCCACGGTCATGACGAGATCCGCGAGCTGGTTGACCGTCAGGAACCCCAGCAGTTCGGCCCGTGTGGTCTCATCCAGGGTGTGCCGCTCGAGGAGCTGGTCCGTGGCGGCCAGGACGGAGGCTTCGGGGCCGGAGAGCTTGTCGGCGGAGCCGGTTTCGGCGGCCGCGAGTACTTCCGGGCCCAGTCCCACCAGTTGCGAGATCCTCTCGTGGTGGTGGACCTCGTAGGCCGCTTCGTAGGCGTAGCCGACCCGCACGATGGCGAGTTCGCGCAGGGTGTCCGGCAATGAGTTGTGCTGCAGGATCGAGTCTCCGAGCCCCAGCAGGCCCGGCGCCAGGTTCGGCGAGTGCATCACCATCCAGAAGATGTTGAGCGAGCCGTGCGCGACGATGGCCTCCCGCAGATCCGCGGGTACGGCGGAGGGGTCCGGATACTCCATGTCGGCTCCGTTCGAGAAGGGTCTGCGGGCTGCGCGGGAGGGGACTGCGTACGGCATGCGGGCGTTGTGCGCGGGCCGGGGCTCGGCCGCCGGGTTGTCCGGCCGGGCTCTTGCGCGCTTGAGCCTAGGGGAGCAAGCAGCGCGTGGCCTCCTTGCCGGGAGACGGATTCCGGGGCCGTTCTTGCTCACACGGAGAACTGGCGCTGCCGCGTGGACCTGTGCATCGGCTGCGCGGTGCCGGTGGCAGCAGGGCAGCGTCAGTCCTTGCCGGCTTCCCGCGCCACGCGCTCCAGTCGGCTCCGGTGGTCCTGCCACCACGCCTGGTCGCCCGGCGGCAGGCTGTCGTTGTTCTGCAGGTATCCGACGGAGCCGTCGATGAACTCCCGCACGATGTCGGCGTGCCCGGCATGCCGCTGAGTATCGGTGATCACGCGCACCAGAATGTGGTGCAGTGTCACTTCACTGCGCTCCTCGGGCCACCACGGGACGTGGCCGGTCGCATCGAGCGGCAGCATCGCGATTGTGCTGTCGGAGTGCTCCCACGCCTGGTGGTACAGCCGCACGATGTCTTCTCGCGACTCGTCCGCGGCCGCCCACATGTCCGAGTTGAGTTCTGGGTCCCGCGTGTACCACCAGGACGGCGGCGCCTCGTCGAAGAACGGCCGCCCGAACGTGTCGCCGAAGTATCCCAGTTCCACGCCGGCGACATGCTTGACCAGCCCCAGCAGGTTCGTCCCCGTGGGAGTCAGCGGGCGGCGGATGTCGTACTCCGAGAGCCCGTCGAGTTTCCACAGCAGGGTGTCGCGTCCGTCTTGCAGGTATCGGAGAAGGTCCGCTTTCGGACTCGGTTGGGTCATGCGGAGCAGTGTTGCAGTCGGCACTGACAGCCGGGATGCGCTGGACGCCTCGGCTCGCACCAGTCTGACGTACCGTCAAAAGCCCCTGGTCTTCGCCTTCGTGCAGAGCAGCAAACCGGTCGCACCCGGGGCACCGGTCTGGCTAGCCTTCCGGCTGGAGCGAGAAGAGAGGAGCCGGACCGTGCGGCGGAAGTCCCCGCAGGAGAAGAAGCGGCTGAGCTACCGGAAGGACCGGCGCAACGCCTACGGCGAGAACGACAAGAGCTCCCGCAAGAGCATCCGCCGGAACAAGCGGGCGTCCAACAGCGCGAACCGGCGGCTCGAACATCTCGCTCTCACGCAGGGAGGCCGCTCCCGCGACACGGCCGACGCCGATGCCGGTGCCGACGCGATCGAGCAGAGGCTGGCCCGACGGCGGCCGAAGTCCTGGAAGAAGTTCCCCGACGCGCCGCTGGGGCAGGTCGTCGCCAAGGCCCTGGAACGGCGGGCCCGCATCCCCTCACAACGGCCGGAGCCCCGGACACATGGTGTGCCGGGGCTCACAGCGGATGGAACGGGGTCGGTCTAGTACGGGCCGTTCACGTTGTCGATCGAGCCGTACCGGTCGGCCGCGTAGTTGCACGCAGCGGTGATGTTGGCGACGGGGTCGAAGCTGTCGGTCGACGTGCCGGGCACGTGGTAGGCCTCGAAGGTGGGGTCGATGACCTGCAGGAGTCCCTTGGACGGCGTTCCGGCCACAGCGTTGGAGTCCCAGTTGTTGGTGACCTGGGGGTTGCCGGAGGACTCGCGCATGATGTTGCGGTGGATGCCTTCGTAGGTGCCGGGGATGCCGTGCTGGGCCAGGACGTCGAGCGACTCCTTGATCCAGCCGTCCAGGTTGTTGGTGTAGGTCTTGGCGGCGGCGGGCTTGGCGGAGAGCGTGTCCGACCGCTCGGAGCGGTCCGCCCGCTGGGCCGGGGCCTTCTCGTCGAGGGTGAGCTTGACTCCGGGCTGGATCAGCTTCGGGTCGTTGCCGAGGGCGCTGCGGTTGTCCTCGTACAGCTTCTTCCAGCTGCCGTTCACGGTGTGCTCCCGAGCGATCTTGGCGAGGGAGTCACCTGCGGCGACGACGTAGGTCTTGGGGGCTGCGGCGGGCTTGACGGCTGCGGCGGCCGGCGCCGCGCTCGCGGTGGTCGCGCCCAGCACCGGGAGGACGAGCACGGCCCCGCCCGCGCCTGCGGCGGCGATGTTGCGGTTGAGCGAGCTGGACTTGGGGCGGCGGTGCTTACCCTTTGCAGGCATGACGAATTCCTCTCCGTCGCCTGCGAGGTGAGCTGTCGGGTTCGGACGGGAGATGTCCGGTCGCACTGCGAATGCGACTTCACCCCGAGCCGTTCCGGAATCCGGATCGGCGGCTTACCTGGGTCCCCCGCTCCTGCCGTGCGTGAGTGTGTGGGTGGGAAGGGTTTCCGGACAGCGGCAGGATTCGGCGTTCCATCCGGATTGACTTTGACATTAAGCGAGAAAGCCGGGAGGGAACAAGACACGAATTCGCATAGGCAATGTCCGAGATCATTCCTCGGCGATAAGGATCTTTCGCTCTCATTGATCAAAAAGGCCAACTTTCGCCGCGCGCAACGGAAGTATGCGCAACGGCTTCCCTGGGGCCGCGGTCGGCGGCGTGACCCAATTCACTGAATCGAGCACGCGCAGGGTCGCCTTAATTGGGCCGAACATTCGGTAAGGCGGACGTCGGTAAGCGTATGCCTTTAATGGCATGAAAAGTTGTTTCGCAGTGCAAAAGTGGACATAAAGGTAGTTCGCTTTACGTATCAAAGCGGGCATATCGGCGTACTGTCGATGTCGCCCCGCCGCGCCTTCTCTTCTCGGCGGCATGGGCCGACAGGAGGCTGGCGATGGCGATGGCGATGGCGGTGAGAGGCGACGGGCATGCGGTGGGGGCTGTTTGGGATGCCCTGCCTTGAGTCCGCAGCGCTACCGCAGTGCGCGCGCTATCAGCAGAATCGGACCGCATCCTGGATGTGACGGCATATCAACATTCAATTCACGTCTGTGCATCAGCAATTCTTGCCCCCTGGCAGCTGATTCCCGTAACTCCCTTCCCGGGGACGGAAATTCGCGCGTCGACGTAACGAGATCCCGCCCGACGCCCCGTAAGGCGTTCGGTCGCGCCGCCGCAGGAGCGGCCGGGGGCCTCCTCCGCGCACCGCCGAAAATCGTGAAACACCCGCCAGTATCCGCAGTTACGGCAGAGCGGCGCTGTACGGTGGCCCCCGGTTTCAATGCGGGCGGAAGGCTCAGGCGTGGACTACCAGGACGCGGAACACCGGCCGTATCTGCCCATCGCCGAGCACGGCCTGATCGGGGATCTGCGTGGCGCCGCCCTGGTGGGGACCGACGGGCGCATCGACTGGTTCTGTGCGCCGCGGTTCGATTCCCCCAGCATTTTCGGGGCGCTCCTGGACGCGGAGCGGGGCGGGGTCTGGGAACTGTCGCCGCTGTGCGCGACAGCCTCCCGCCAGCAGTTCTACGTGCCCGACAGCGCCATCCTCATCACGCGCTTCCTCACCGAGGAGGGCATGGTGGAGGTGCAGGACTTCATGCCCATCCTGCGCCCCCACGACGAGCAGCACCACCAGCGGCTCGTGCGGCGCGTGGTGGCCGTGCGCGGCCGCATGCGCATGCGCGCCCGGATCGCTCCGAGCCTGGATTACGGGCGCGCCCGCCACCGCACCGTGACCGGGCAGGGCGAGGTCCGCTTCATCTCCGAGGACCTGACTCTCGTGCTGCGCAGCGATGTCCCCCTGTCCGCTCAGGAGGATGAGGCCCACGGCGAGTTCGAGCTCGACGAGGGCAGCCAGGCCTTGTTCGTCCTGGACGTCGGCGAGAGCGCGGGGCAGGAGAGGTCTGCCGGTCCGCTGGATCCGGGGGAGGCCGACGAACTGTTCGACGGTACGGTCGGTTTCTGGCGCGGCTGGCTGAAGCGGTCGACCTATCAGGGGCGATGGCGTGAGATGGTGCACCGCTCCGCCCTGACCCTCAAGCTCCTGACCCACGAGCCCACGGGCGCGATCATCGCGGCGCCCACCCTGGGGCTGCCGGAGCGCATCGGCGGCGAACGCAACTGGGACTACCGCTACGTGTGGATCCGCGACGCCGCCTTCTCGCTCTACGCACTGCAGCGCCTGGGCTTCACCGACGAGGCCGAGGCGTTCGTCGGGTGGCTGACGCGGTGTCTGGCCCGGACCGGCACGGACGAGGAGCCGGGTCCGCTGCGCGCGATGTACACCATCGACGGTGACGCGGAGCTGCCGGAGCGCGAACTCACCCACCTCGAGGGGTACTGCGGCTCCGCGCCGGTGCGTGTGGGTAATGCCGCCGCCCGTCAGCTGCAGCTCGATGTCTACGGCGAACTGGTCGACTCCATCTACCTGTTCAACAAGTACGGGACGGGCATCTCCCACACGGCGTGGGAGGACCTGACGGAGATCATCGAATGGCTCCTGGAGAACTGGGACAGCAAGGACGAGTCGATCTGGGAGACCCGCGCCGGCCGCCAGCGGCACACCTACTCGCGGCTCATGTCCTGGGTGGCGGTCGAGCGCATGGTGCGCATGGCACGCCAGCGCGGCCTTCCCGCCGACCTTGCCCGGTGGATCGACGCCCGGGACGCCATGTACCGCCAGATCATGGAAGAGGGATGGAACGAGGAACGCGGCAGCTTTGTGCAGCGCCTCAGCGACAAGGACGGGCCGTCCTGCGACGTCCTCGACGCGTCACTGCTGATCATGCCCATGGTCAAGTTCGTCGCACCGCGTGATCCGCTTTTCCTCTCCACCATGGATGCCATCCAGGAGTCCCTGGTCGTGGACTCGCTGGTGTTCCGCTACGACCCGGCCGAGGCTCCCGACGGACTGGACGGCACCGAGGGGACGTTCTCGATCTGTTCCTTCTGGTGGGTGGAGGCGCTGACCCGCAGCGGCCGGATCGAGGAGGCGCGGCTGGCGCTGGAGAAGACGTTCACCTTCGCCAACCACGTCGGCCTTTACGCAGAGCAGATCGGCACCACCGGCGAGCAACTGGGCAACTTCCCTCAAGCCTTTACCCATCTGGCGCTGATCAGCGCGGCAGTCAACCTGGACCGCTCCGTGGACTCCGCCGGGGCATGAACGTGTGCGACCGCCACACCTGAAGCCACCTCACGTGTGAACTTCGACCGTTTGGTCGACACTTGATCGTCCATGTTTCCTCCTCCTTGTTTGAGGGCCCGCTCGTCGCCTTCAGGCACGAGCGGGCCCCACCCCCCCACAGAGGTATGGATGGAGACCGGCTCAACATGCCGTCGCGGCAAGGGAGTTAGGGAGGGGGGCTCCGGTCGCCCTCAGGCCCGGGCTGGGCTCCCGGCGCACTACCCGGCGCGTAGGGCCTGCCCTGGCCGCTTTCCCGCGGGCGTGTCCGATGCCCCCGCCTCAGCGACCTCCGCGGCCAGTACCAAGATCACGGCGCATCACGGGACCGGCGGGACCGCGCCGCGCCCTTGGCGTGTGTGGCGAGGCGCCACGTCGCCACAGGACACGTCGCCACAGGGCATGCCGCCGCGGGACACGCGCGCAGGACAGGTCGCCGCAGGCCAGGGGGCTCCCGCTACCGGTGCGGGCCCCGGTTAGACTCGTCCGCATGGTCATATCGTCCCGTGGCGACGCGAGCCCCGGGATGTGGCGGCAAGAGGCGGGCGCTGTGGTGCGCCGGGTCGCGCCGTTCCCGGAGCAGGCGATAGCCCCCTTCGCCATCTTCGCCGGGCTGCAGATTCCCCGTGTTCCCACGGAGTGGGCGCCGCACTCGCACCCCCGCCATGAATTGGTCTGGGTCCGCGGCGGAACGCTGACCTCCCGGGTGGCGGACCGCGTCTTCACCGTGTCCGAGGGGTACGGGCTGTGGATGCCCGCCGGAGTGGTGCACGGGGGCCGGGCGACGGCGGGCGCGCAGTTCCACGAGGCCTTCTTCGCACCCGATCGCACGCCGTTCGCGTTCGAGGAGCCGGTCGCGGTCGCGATGACGCCGTTGCTGGAGTCGCTGCTCACTCACCTGTCCGACATGGAACTCGACGCGGCGGCCAGGGCGCGGGCGGAGTCAGTCGTGTTCGACGTGCTCCAGCCATCACAACGCCAGTTCGCGTTGCAGCTGCCCGGCGACTCCCGGATCGACGCGATCGCCGAAGCCCTGCTGGAGGATCCCGGCGACTCCCGCTCGCTGGAGGAATGGGCGCGGTTGCTCGAGGTCAGCGACCGCACGATCACCCGCGCGTTCCGCCAGGCGACGGGCCTGTCCTTCGCGCAGTGGCGGCAGGCGCTGCGCGTGCACCGGGCGCTGACGTTCCTCTCCGAGGGGCTCGACGTGACGACCATCTCCGAGGAGCTCGGCTACGCACAGCCCAGCACCTTCATCGCCGCTTTCCGGCGGATCACGGGAACCACGCCGGGCGCGTTCTTCGAGGCCGGCGGCGCCCCCGAGGGTGTCCGGAATCCCGTATCGGGTGTCCAGAACTCCTGATTGTCGACATCGCGGGCGATATATAAGCTCCTCGGAGTTAGGTAACCCTTAGTTCTTGCTCGCCGCGAACGGTGCTTTCCGTGCGCGGAGAGTCCGCTGCCCGGCCGGCCAGGCCGGACGGAGGGTGCCGCACCCCTCGCCCCTCCGATCACCCGGACCCACTGATGTTCACAAGCCCCTCCCGGCACGACGGTCGCCCTCCGGCCGACGCCCCGCCGGTGGCCGCCCTCAACGGGCACGATCTGCTGCTGCGGTACGGCGGCGCACCGGTCGTCCACGGCGTCTCGCTGACGCTGGAACCCGGCCGCGCGACCGCCCTGGTGGGACCGAACGGCAGCGGGAAATCCACCCTGTTGCGCGCGCTGTCCCGGCTGCACCAGGTGGACGGCGGCCGGGTGACGCTCGGTTCCTCCGTCAAGGGGACCGAGCGCGACGCGGCTCTGCTCAGCGCCCGTCAGTTCGCCCGCGAGGTCACGCTGTTCTCCCAGTCCAGGCCCGCGCCCGGCGGCCTGACGGTCAAGGAAGTCGTGGCATTCGGACGCCACCCCTACCGGCGGGGCTTCGCCGGGCTGACCGCCGAGGACCAGAAGGCCATCGAGCACGCCATGGGCGTCACCGGCGTGCGGGACATGGCCGACCGGCAGGTCGGGGAACTCTCCGGCGGAGAACTGCAGCGTGTCTGGCTCGCGGCCTGCCTGGCCCAGGACACCGGCGTCGTACTCCTCGACGAACCGACCAACCACCTGGACCTGCGCTACCAGATCGAGACGCTCGACCTGGTGCGCGATCTGGTCGTCGAGCACGGCATCGCGGTCGGGATCGTGCTGCACGACCTCGACCAGGCATCCCGCGTCGCCGACACGCTGGTCCTGATGCGCTCCGGCCGCGTGCACGCGGCCGG
>NZ_JBSGSG010000144.1:0-12705 GCF_053606765.1 Streptomyces sp. NPDC055189 | reverse complement strand
CCGGAGGGCAGGTGAACCCGGCCAGGTTGCCGCCCTGGGCCCGAGAAGATCGTCCCGCCCGACCAACACCCAAGTCAATCCTCGGGTTTCCTTGCAGACCCCCAAGCTGTAGCTTCACCCTTCATGACCCTCGACGACCTGCGCGTCTTTGTCGCCGTCTGCCGCACGGGCAGCCTCAGCGCCGTCGCCCGCGAGCTGTCGTGCACGCAGCCCGCGGTCAGCCAGCACATCAGGCGCCTGGAGCGGGAGTTGGGGCTCAGCCTGCTGGAACGCCATCCGCGCGGAGTCGTGCCCACCCCGGCCGGACAGCTCCTGCAGAACGCGGCGGCCGGCGGCCTCGGCGACATCGACCACGCCCTGCGCCGGCTGAGCGACCTGGTGCGCGGCGAGGCCGGATCGGTGCGGATCACCACCGGCGCCACCACGGTGCGGCACTTCCTGTCCGACGCGATCGTGGCCTTCCGCCGGCGTCATCCCGGGGTGAGCCTCGAATTCCAGACCGCGCACTCCAGCCGCAGTTGCTTCGACGCGCTGATCGCGGGCGGCCTCGACCTGGCGTGGATCACCCTGGGCGCACCGGTGAAGGGCATCGAGCAGCGGCCCGTCATCGAACTGCCCTGGGTCCTCGCCGTCCACCGCGACGACCCCCTGGCCGCGAAGTCGCTGATCACCACCGCCGACCTGGCCGGCATCCAGCTCATCGGGCTGCCCGAGAGCACCACATCCCGTGCCAGCCTGGACGCCTGGTTCACCGAGCGCGGCATCAGCCCGGCCTCCGACACCAGCGTCGCCGACTGGGACACCGCCCTGCTCCTCGCCGAACTGGGCCTGGGTCACGCGATCGTCCCCGACCTGCCGGGATGGCGCGGTCCCGGCCACGCCGATCTGCACCTGATCCCCATCCCGGAACTGCCCGCCCTGTGGACCGGCTGGGCGGTACGCAGCTGGGACGCCCTGTCCCCTCTGGCCAGGGCGTTCGCCGACACAGTCAGCCGCAACTACCCGTAGGTACGCGGCTCGCGCCGATCCAGATGCTGCTGATCGCGCTGATGTAGCGCGCCCCGCAGCGGTCCGTCGGCACCACGAGCTGGCTCCCCACGGCGTCCAGCTCCTGACCGTCCAGGCGGGTGGCGAGCAGGACGGGAGTATTGCCGAAGTCCGCGTCGATCTCCGCCCAGGACAGGACGGTGTGATGACCGTCCCCGCCGCTGACGGCCAGCAGGAAGCGCGAACGGTCCTTGCGGCGCCGGGGATCGAACGCCGGTCCCGCGTCGCTGACGACCTCCCGGAGCAGCGGCCCGGCGAAGGTGTGGTGCTGCGGACCGTTGGTGGCACAGTCGAAGATCACGTCCGACTCGTGCTGCTCCCATCGCTCCCGCAGGTCCGCCACGGTCAGCGTGGCGGGACGGTCGATGTCCCCGCACACGGCGAAGGCCCCCGTACGTACGGGGATCGTGCGCGTGGGCGTGCCGGGTCGGCTCATCGGATTCCCCCTCCGGACAGTCATGGCTGCCGCCAGACATACCCGGCCGCCGCTCGGGGGAATCGCGGATGCGACCCGTTCAGCCACTTTCGCCTAGCTCTTATGAGCTTGATACGAAGATCTGGCTAGCGAATCCCAGGTCTTCGTCCAAGAGCTCCTCGCCAGAGCTGTACTGCTGCACGACGGCACGGTCGTCTCCCGGCAGCCTTCCGGTCGTCTCCCGGCCGGTGGGCGCCGGCCGCCGGGGCCTCAGCCCTTGAGGCCGACCGTCGCGCACGCCGCCTTGAACTCGGCGGTGCAGATTTCGCCGGTCTTGTAGATGCCGTCCTTGATGACCGTGGACTTGATGGTGTCCCGCGTCAGGGGGCGCACCGTGACCAGGAGGGAGGGGATGTTCTTCGTGGTGGCGTTGTCGGACTTGTCCCCGGCCAGCGCGTCGTACTCGACCATGCGGCCCTGGGCGATCCGGACCGCCATCTGCGCGGCGCCGACGGCCTCTTCGGGGTAGGGCTTGTAGACGCTCATGTACTGCTCGCCCGTGACGACGCGCTGCACGGCCGACAGTTCCGCGTCCTGGCCGGTGACCGGCGGGAGGTCGGTGAGGCCGGCGGCCTTGAGGGCCTTGATCGCGCCGCCCGCCATGCCGTCGTTGGCGGAGTAGACGGCGGCGATGTTGTCCTTGCCGATCGCGGTGATCGCGTCGGTCATGTGGGTGCCGGCCGTCTTCGGCTTCCAGCCGACGGTGTCGTACGACTTGGCGATCTTCACCTGGTTCCGCAGCTGGGAGAGCGCGCCTTCCTTGAAGACGGCGGCGTTCGGGTCGGTCGGGGAACCGTTGATCATGACGATCTTGCTGTTCTTGCGGGCGCTGCCGAGCGCCTTGAGGATTGCCTGGCCCTGGACCTGGCCGACCAGTTCGTTGTCGAAGGCCACGTACCCGGAGACGGGTCCCTCGGCGAGCCGGTCATAGGCGATGACGGGAATGTCCGCTTCCTTCGCCTTCTTGACCGCTGGTGCGATCTTCTTCGCGTCCACCGCGCTCACCAGGATCACGTCGACCTGATCGGTGACCATCTGCTCGAGCTGGCTGCTCTGCTTGGCGGCGTCCTCGTCGGCGTTGGCGTAGACGAGCTTGCCCTTGTTGTTGGTGAGCTTCTTGACCTGCTTCTCGATGATGGGGTGGTCGAACTTCTCGTAGCGAGCCGTCTCCGCCTCCGGCAGGAGCAGACCGACGGTGACGTCGTCGCCCTTCTTCTCGGCCGTCTTCCCGTCGTCGTCTGAGCCCAGGAGGCTGCCGCATGCGGCGAGCGAGAGCGCCAGGGCACTCACAGAAACGGCGACGGTGGCTTCTCGCGTACGGGTTTTCATTCGCCCACTTCCTCGACCGGATCGCTGCGTTGTGATCCGAGATGGCTGAAAGCCAACCCCTCCGTGTTCCCGGCGTCAAGGAGTCAATACATAACGAGATTGCAATGGAATGTGTGTTTCAGTCTTGAACTGTCCTGCATTTACACGTGACAACTGCTGTGTCCGCAAGGCGGCGCGATGGGAGCTCCGGGCGGGTTCGCGGGATACGGCTCCTCGCCTGCTCGGAGGCAGAACGGGGCTCCGGCCTCCGCTTGCACCAGGGTGACCGGGGCCGCCCCGGTGCAGAAGGGGCGGCCCCGGCCCTCTTGCCGGTCGAGCGCCTGCCTTTTGTACTTGTTGTCAACTGGGCCCTACCTCAGAAAGCGTCCTCGGTGTCCAGGGGCTGCCACACGGCCCGTCCCTCCTCCGTGCCCACCCGCCCGAACACCACGTCGGCGAAGTGGATGCCGAAGCCGATCGTGTCGGGCTCCTGGAGTTCGGCGACGAGGCGGCGGCGGAAGTCCGTGGACTGTACGGAGTCGTGGTCGGGCGCAGCGGACCACTCGGGACGGCCGATCTGGACGGGGGAGTGGAGCGCGTCACCGAAGGCGATCAGGCGCCGTCCGGCGGAGTCCCGCCCGTCGGACGCAATGACGTAGGCGGCGTGGCCCGGCGTGTGGCCGGGGACGAAGCGGACGCGGACGCCGGGGAAGATCTCCTCGCCGTCCGTCGTGGTCCGCACCTTCGGCTCCAGCGCGGCGAGCCGCTCCTTGCTCGTGCCGTGCGCCTCCAGGAGGTGGCGCTGTGACCATTCGGGTTCGGCCACCAGGTAGTCGGCTGCCCGGGTGAAGGCCGGTCCTTCGCTGCCGGGGGCGGTGTGCCAGGCCCAGCCGATGTGGTCGGTGTGCAGGTGGGTGAAGGCGACCGCTTCGATCTCCTCGGGCCCGCGGCCGAGCGCGGCGAGGTTGTCCAGGAGTTCGCCGCCCCGGATGGCGCCTATCGCGCTGCCCGGCTCGGCCGGGAAGGACTGCGGTCCGAAACCGGCGTCGATCAGGAGGGCGCGGGCGCCGTGTTCGACCAGCAGGCCGCCGATGCCTGCCGCGAGGTGGCCGGTGTCGTCCAGATATTCGGGACGGGCGGCCCAGTCCGCCTCGGTGGTGTCCGGCAGCCAGCCGCGCGGCGTGAGCTGGACGGCTCCATCCGGTACGTACGTCACCTTCGTCTCGCCGAGCCGCAGGGAACGGATGCCGGACGGCCGACGAACCCCGAGGCGCAGGTCATCGCCGAGCGGCAGCTGTGCGGCCTGGTGAACGGGATGGCCGACCAGATCGCGGAGCACGTGCGTGAGCGGGCCGTCAGGCTGGGGCTGACCGCGCCGCAGGCGACCGCACTGCGGGAGCTGGCGGGGCCCATGACCATGCGCGAGCTGGCCGAGCGCATGAGCTGCGAGCCCTCCAACGCGACCTTCGTGGTGGACAGGCTGGAGAAGCAGGCCCTGATCGAGCGCCGCCCGCACCCCTCCGACCGTCGCGCCAAGCAGCTCGTGCTGACGCCGGAGGGTGCCGCCCTGCGGGAGCGTCTCCTGGAGCTCCTCGGTGAGGATTCGCCCCTCGGCGGCCTCACGGAAAAAGAGCAGGAGGTCCTGCGCGACCTGCTCCGGCGGGCCATTTCCCGCCCCCCGGTGAGACCAGAGGTCCGAAAATTTCCGCAATGTGGTGCGGGCGCACCGCCGGTCGGGCGAAATATGTAGAGCTTGCCCGTGCCGTGAAGCCCGTCTCGTGCTACTGTTGATCGTAGTTGCAGTTGTGGTTCCCATAAGACTTCAAGTGCCTTTGGTGGATGTATTTCCGCCGGGCACTTTTGTATTTCCGGAGAAGTTTTCCGGACGGGGCAATCAACGTGGCGACGCCGGGGTTCGCACAGTGCGGGTCCCGGGCTTGCCCCGAAGGAGATATTTAGTATGGCTACTGGCACCGTGAAGTGGTTCAACTCGGAAAAGGGCTTCGGCTTCATCGAGCAGGAGGGTGGCGGCCCGGACGTCTTCGCCCACTACTCGAACATCGCCACCCAGGGCTTCCGTGAGCTTCAGGAAGGCCAGAAGGTGAACTTCGATGTCACTCAGGGCCAGAAGGGCCCGCAGGCCGAGAACATCGTTCCTGCCTGACGCTGAAGCGTAAGACGACGCTGGTGCCCGCACCTCACGGTGCGGGCACCAGCTCGTTGCTGTTTAAAGAAGTTTTGTCTTTTTTTCGGCTCGTGCTTGCAATTCGTTCGGTTGATATTCACCGAGAATTCCTCGATGCGTGCCATATCGAGGAAGGTTCTCCATGAACCGTTCAGCTCGCACGAATGACCGCTATTCCAATCCCCGTAACAGCGGCAGCCCCCGCGGCGCCGGCGCCCGCAAGGGCGGCGGATCCCGTCCCGGCAACCGCTCCGGCGGCCAGGGACGCCGTCCCGCCGCACCGCAGGGCGAGTTCGCACTGCCGGTCACCATCACGCCGGGCCTCCCGGCCGTGGAGACCTTCGCCGAACTCGACATGCCCGCCACGCTGCTCAAGACCCTCACCGGTCTCGGCGTGACCGAGCCGTTCCCGATCCAGGCAGCCACCCTGCCCAACGCCCTCGCGGGCCGCGATGTACTGGGCCGTGGCCGCACCGGATCCGGCAAGACCCTGGCCTTCGGGCTCCCGCTCCTCGTGCGCACCGCCGGTCAGCGCGCCGAGTCGAAGCGGCCCCTCGCCCTGGTCCTGGTTCCCACCAGGGAGCTGGCCCAGCAGGTGACCGAAGCGCTCACGCCGTACGCCCGTGCCCTGAAGCTGAAGCTCGCCACGGTGGTCGGCGGCATGTCCATCGGCCGCCAGGCCGGTGCGCTGCGGTCCGGGGCCGAGGTGCTCGTCGCCACGCCCGGGCGCCTCAAGGACCTCATAGAGCGCAAGGACTGCCGCCTGGACCGGGTGAGCATCACGGTCCTCGACGAGGCCGACCAGATGGCCGACATGGGCTTCATGCCCCAGGTCACCGAGCTGCTCGACCAGGTGCGTCCCGACGGCCAGCGGATGCTGTTCTCGGCCACGCTCGACCGCAACGTCGACCTCCTGGTCCGCAGCTACCTGCACGACCCGGTGGTGCACTCGGTCGACCCCTCCAAGGGTGCGGTCACCACGATGGAGCACCACGAACTGCACGTGCACGGCGCCGACAAGATCGCTGCCGCCACCGAGATCGCGGCGCGCGAAGGCCGGGTGATCATGTTCCTGGACACCAAGCACGCCGTCGACCAGTTCACCAAGCACCTGATGGGTAGCGGCGTCCGCGCCGCCGCGCTGCACGGCGGCAAGTCCCAGCCCCAGCGCACCCGCACCCTCGCCCAGTTCAAGACCGGCGCGGTGACGGTCCTGGTGGCGACGAACGTCGCGGCCCGCGGCATTCACGTCGACAACCTCGACCTGGTCGTGAACGTCGACCCGCCCAGCGACCACAAGGACTACCTCCACCGCGGCGGCCGTACGGCCCGCGCCGGCGAGTCCGGCAGCGTCGTCACCCTGGTGACGCCGAACCAGCGGCGCGACATGAGCCGCCTCATGTCCGCCGCCGGTATCCGGCCCACGATCACCCAAGTCCGCTCCGGCGAGGCCGAGTTGAGCCGCATCACCGGCGCGAAGGCCCCCTCCGGCGTGCCGATCGCCGGCAGCGCGCCCAGCACGGAGCGCCCCAAGCGCGGCGGCGCCCCCTTCCGCGGAATGGGCACGCGCCCGGGCCAGCCCGGCCGCTCCGGCGGCGGTTCGCGCCGCACCGCCGAATCGCGCGAGATGGCAGAGGCGCGGAAGGCGGCGCGGGTGCGGCGGGCGGCCTGAGTTCAGCTTCCTGCCCGAGGGGCAGGGGCGGTTACGAGTCCGCGCCTAGCAGCGTGATTTACGGGCGGTCCGTCTGATGCATGAGCACGTGAGCTCATGCGTCAGGCGGGCCGCCCTTTGCCGTGTCGTGGGCCGTCTGACGGGGCCACGGGGTCACGGCAGGCACCCCCTGATCGTGAAGGTTATTGGCGTTGCCTTCAGTCGATGCCGATTTGCCTAAAGGTGTTAGGTAAATGCATGATGGGTGATGCCGAAGGAAGGGAAGGGCATGGTTCGTGCAGGACTGACCGCGGAGCGCCTGGCGCGCGCGGGGGCGGAGCTTGCTGATGAGGTTGGGTTCGAGCAGGTGACCGTCTCGGCGCTCGCCCGGCGGTTCGACGTCAAGGTCGCGAGTCTTTACTCGCACCTCAAGAACTCCCAGGACCTCAAGACGCGCATCGCTCTCCTCTCCCTGGAGGAACTCGCCGACCGCGGCGCAGCCGCCCTCGCCGGGCGGGCCGGGAAGGACGCCCTGATCGCGTTCGCCGACGTCTATCGCGACTACGCCCGCGAACACCCGGGGCGCTACGCCGCGGCCCAGCTGCGGCTCGACCCGGAGACGGCGGCTGCCAGCGCGGGCGTCAGGCACGCACAGATGACGCGGGCGATTTTGCGCGGCTACGACCTGACCGAGCCCGACCAGACCCACGCGGTCCGGATGCTGGGCAGTGTCTTCCACGGCTACGTGAGCCTGGAGATGGCGGGGGGCTTCAGCCACAGCGAACCCGACTCGCAGGAATCGTGGGCACGCGTCCTGGGCGCCCTCGACGCGCTGCTGCGGAACTGGCCCGCGACCTGAGGAGCGAGGGCGCGCGTGACTAGGCCTCCGCGAGGGCAGCGGCGTACCGAATCCGTGGGAGCAGTCGCGTACCGATTCCGTTCGAGCACCCGCGCACCAACGCGTCCGAGCTTCCCGACAACCAGACCTCTTGATCAGCAGGGGAGAGCAGAGCCATGCATACCGACACCGACATCACCCCCGGCCCCGGCCACGGCTGGATCACCACGCCCATCACCGCGGACATCCTGCGCGGCGCCCTCGACCTGGAGCAGACCGAGCACGGCGTCCTGCCGCACCGGCTGCCCGCGCGGGCCCGTGCCCAGTACTCCGACGGTCAGCTGGCCATGGCCGAGTCCCAGCCCAGCGGCGTACGCCTTGTCTTCCGCACCCGGGCGACCACCATCGAGCTGGACACGCTGCCCACCAAGCGCGTCTACGTAGGCGCCCCGCCCCGGCCGGAGGGCCTGTACGACCTCCTGGTCGACGGCCGCCTGGCCGATCAGGCCAGTGTGAGCGGCGGCAACATCCTGACCATCGACATGACCGCCGGAACCTTCGAGCGTGAGGCGGGCCCGATCGGCACCCTGCGTTTCGCCGAACTGCCCGACGGTGCCAAGGACATAGAGATCTGGCTGCCGCACAACGAGACCACCGAACTGGTCGCCCTGCGCACCGACGCGCCCATCGAGCCCGCCCCGGACCACGGCCGCAAAGTGTGGCTGCACCACGGCAGTTCGATCAGTCACGGCTCCGACGCGGCCAGCCCCACCACGACCTGGCCCGCACTCGCGGCTTCTCTCGGCGGTGTTGAGCTGATCAACCTCGGCTTCGGCGGCAGCGCCCTGCTCGACCCGTTCACCGCCCGCGCCATGCGGGACACCCCGGCCGACCTGATCAGCATCAAGATCGGCATCAACGTGGTCAACGCGGACCTGATGCGCCTGCGTGCCTTCGGCCCCGCCGTCCACGGCTTCCTCGACACCATTCGCGAAGGCCACCCCACCACGCCGCTGCTCGTCGTCTCGCCCGTCCTGTGCCCGATCCACGAGGACACGCCGGGACCGAGCGCGCCGGACTTCAGTGACCTCAGCTCCGGACGGCTGCAGTTCATCGCCATGGGCGATCCGGCGGAACGCGCGAGCGGAAAGCTGACGCTGAGCATCATCCGCGAGGAACTGGCCAGGATCGTGGAGCAGCGGGCGGCCGAGGACCCGAACCTCTCCTACCTCGACGGCCGTGAACTGTACGGGGACGCGGACTCCGCCGAGCTGCCGCTGCCCGACCAGATCCACCCGGACGCCGCCACTCACCGACGTATGGGCGAACGCTTCGCGAAGCTGGCCTTCACGGAGGAGGGTGCCTTCGCGGACCGACAGGCCTGAGCCGCGACCGCGCTCGCACGTGAGTCAACCGATGTCCGCGTGCCCCTTCGCGCCTTGGGCGACCAGCCAATCCACGACATCGTCGGCGTTCTGCGCGCGGGCGATGTCCAGAGGTGTCAGGTCGGCGTAGCCGATCCAGTTCACGTCCGCGCCATGCCTCAACAGGCGCTGTGCGGTGGGGAGTTGGCCGCCGTGGCAGGCGCCCCAGAAGGCGCTGGTGATCTCGGGCTCGGTGGGGGAGTCCGGGGAACCCGGGTCAGCGGCGAGGAAGGACTCGACCTGGTCGAGCAGGCCGAGGGTGGCGGCGTCCTGGAGATCCGCGTGGGCTCCGCGCTCCAGGAGCCTGCGGGCGGCCCGCCACTGGCCGAAGCCGCGTGCGTCGGCGAGCGGGGTGCCGCCGCCGATAACGGCTCCGGCGGCCTCGATGTCGGCGCCCGCGTCGATGAGGGCGTCAAGCGCGGTGACATCGTCGTTGCTGGCTGCCCAGTGCAGGGGCGTCTCGGTGTGGGCGCCGACGAAGCGGGCGTTGGGGTCGGCGCCTGCCGCGACGAGGGTGGCGATGATCTCCTCGGCGTGGGGGTAGTGACCGGGCCAGTCGGTGGCGATGTGCAGGAGGCTGCGCCGGCCCGCGGCGGGGCCGTCCTGGCTGATGCGGCTGGTGGCCAGAGCGGAGTGCTCGGCCAGGAGCTGACGCAGAACGGCGCGGTCACCCTTCCGGATCGCTTCGGTCACCGAAATGGCCAGTGGATCGCGGGAGTCGAGGATGTTCATGCGCGGGGAGGCCTCCTGCTCGATTGGTCTGGTCCAGACCTATTGACGGCAGGTCTGGACCACTTTACGGTGTGGCGCGTCGCACCACTTACGTCTCCAGGCACCACAGTCCAGGAGGTAAGCGTGTCATCCCCAACCTCTCCCCACGCCCCCACGCCGCGCCGTGCCCCGTCCCGTCTTCTGGCGGCCGGTCTTGCGATGGCCTTCGCCGTGCCGCTGCTCGTCGGCGCCGCGCCGGGCAGGGCATCATCACAGGACCGCCAGGACATCACTCGGGCTGCTGACAGCGCCCCGGCCGCCGACACATGCGCGGTCAAGTCGAAGCCCGCCGGGAAGGTGCTCCAGGGCTACTGGGAGAACTGGGACGGATCCGCCAACGGCGTTCACCCGCCGTTCGGTTGGACCCCGATCACCGACACTCGTATCCGGGACCACGGCTACAACGTGATCAACGCGGCGTTCCCCGTCATCCGCTCCGACGGCACCGTCCTGTGGGAGGACGGAATGGACTCGACGGTGAAGGTCGCCACGCCGTCCGAGATGTGCCAGGCCAAGGCGAACGGTGCCACGATCCTGATGTCGATCGGCGGCGCGACGGCAGGCATCGACCTCAGTTCGAGCAAGGTCGCCGACCGCTTCGTCGAGACCGTGGTGCCGATCCTGAAGAAGTACAACTTCGACGGCATAGACATCGACATCGAGACCGGCCTCGTGGGCAGCGGAAACATCAACCAGCTCTCCACCTCACAGGCCAACCTCGTACGCATCATCGACGGCGTCCTCGCCGGGATGCCCGCCAACTTCGGCCTGACGATGGCACCAGAAACGGCGTACGTCACCGGCGGCAGCGTGGCATACGGCTCGATCTGGGGCGCGTACCTGCCCATCGTGAAGAAGTACGCGGACAACGGCCGCCTGTGGTGGCTGAACATGCAGTACTACAACGGCAGCATGTACGGCTGCTCCGGCGACTCCTACTCCGCCGGAACCGTCCAGGGCTTCGTCGCCCAGACCGACTGCCTCAACAAGGGCCTGGTCATCCAGGGCACCACGATCAAGGTCCCCTACGACAAACAGGTCCCGGGTCTCCCCGCCCAACCGGGCGCGGGCGGCGGCTACATGGCCCCGAGCCTGGTGACCCAGGCGTGGAACCACTACAACGGTGCGCTGAAGGGCCTGATGACCTGGTCGATCAACTGGGACGGCTCCAAAGGGTGGACGTTCGGCGACAACGTGAAGCGGCTTCTCTAGCGGGCGCTTGGTGTGCGGCAGGTCGGGCTCAGCGGCCCACTGCCGTCTCCCGCTCGATGCGGGACAGCTTCTCCGGGTTGCGGACGGCGTAGAGGCCGGTGATGAGGCCGGCTTCGAGGCGTACGGCCAGGACCGTGTCGATCTCGTCGGCCGTGCGCAGGAGCAAGGCCGGGTGGCCGTTGATCTCTGCCGGTTGCAGGGTCGCGGAGGCGAGTCTCATGAGTACGTCCGCCACCTGCTCGGCTCCCACGACGGGCTCCAGTGCCGCCCGTACGACTCCGCCGCCGTCGGTCAGAAGTACGACGTCCGGGGCGATGGTGTCGAGCAGGCGCTGCAAGTCGCCTGTCTCTACCGCCTGTTGGAAGGCCGTGAGCGCGCTGCGTGACTGCGCCGGTGAGACGACCTCGCGCGGGCGGCCTGCCGCGACGTGGGCCCGTGCGCGGTGGGCGATCTGCCGGACCGTGGCGGGTGTTTTGTCGACGGCCTGAGCGATCTCTTCGTATCCGAGGTCGAAGACCTCGCGCAGCACGAAGACGGCCCGCTCGGTGGGTGCGAGCGTTTCCAGTACGAGCAGCATCGCCATGGAGACGCTGTCGGCCAACTCGATGTCCTCGGCGACATCGGGCGCGGTGAGCAGGGGCTCGGGCAGCCAGGGGCCTACGTAGGACTCCTTGCGCCGACGCAACGTACGCAGCCGGGTCAGTGCCTGGCGCGTGGTGATGCGTACCAGGAAGGCACGCGCGTCCCGAACCGTGTCCTGGTCGATGTCCGCCCAGCGCAGCCAGGTCTCCTGAAGGACGTCCTCGGCGTCGGAGGCGGAGCCGAGCATCTCGTAAGCGACGGTGAACAGCAGGTTGCGATGGGTGATGAATGCTTGGGTGGCGGAGTCCGTGTCCTCGGCGCGAGGGCTGTGCGCGGTCACGCCGGTCGGTTGCTCGGTGCGCTCGTCCATCGTGGGCTCCTGCCTGTCGCGCCTCATGTTCGTGTCACGCACAAGTCGCCGCTCTCCGCCCTCTTGTGACAGACATGTCCGGTGGCGTGCGTCACATCGGTGTGTTGTCACAGGGCCGCGGCGCCCGGCGACTTATGGGCATCAAGACGCTGCGCGGATCATCCGCGCGGCACACGATTCCACAAGCGAGGACGTTGCGATGGAACCCCGTATGAACCTGTTCGCGAACGAGACCGGTGCCAAGATCGGCAAGCGGATCTACGCCGTCAGTCAGGTGATCCAGGAGTCGCCGCTGCCCAAGCCGACCCAGGAACTCGTGCAGCTGCGTGCCAGCCAGATCAACAGCTGCGGCTTCTGCGTCGACATCCACGGCAAGGACGCCGCGGCCGCCGGCGAGACCGCGGCCCGCCTGAACCTGGTCGCCACCTGGCGCCACTCCACCGTGTTCACCGAGGCGGAGCAGGCCGCCCTGGCCCTCACCGAGGAGGGCACCCGCATCATCGACGGCTACGAGGGGGTTTCCGACGAGACGTGGGACCGGGTCCGCAAGCATTACGACGACGACCAGGTCATCGCTCTGGTCTCCCTGATCGCCATGATCAACGCGACCAACCGGCTCGGCGTAATCCTCAACAACCAGGGCGGCTCCTACGAGCCCGGCAATCTCGCCACCATCGCCGGCTGAGCACAAGCGACTCCCGCTGCCATCAAATCCCGCCGGGCCGGCCCTCGATCATTCGATCCGGGCCGGCCCGGGGGCGAGAGCGCCGCGGCCACGCCGGGGCGGTAGAACAAGGCTCAGGCGTTGGCCAGCGCACCGAGGAGTTTACAGGTCCGGGGGC
>NZ_JBSGSG010000143.1:0-13601 GCF_053606765.1 Streptomyces sp. NPDC055189 | reverse complement strand
ACTCGATCGAGTGCCGGGCCCGCGTGCGGTGCGAATTACGGGTACCGGTGTGAGTGGTACCGGACGTACGGCTGCCAGGCGTACGGGTATCAGGCGGAGGTATCAGGCGTAGGGGTAGAAGCCCGAGCCGGACTTGCGGCCGAGCCGGCCCGCGTCCACCATCCGCTGCAGCAGCGGGGGAGCGGCGTACAGCGGCTCCTTGTACTCGGCGTACATGCTGTCCGCCACCGAGGCGACGGTGTCCAGGCCGATCAGGTCGGCGAGCTTGAGCGGGCCCATCGGGTGGGCGCAGCCGAGCTCCATGCCGTTGTCGATGTCCTCGCGGCTGGCGATGCCCGACTCGAACATCCGGATCGCCGAGAGCAGATACGGGATGAGCAGCGCGTTGACCACGAAGCCCGAGCGGTCCTGGGCGCGGATCGCGTGCTTGCCCAGCACCTTCTCGACCATGGTCTGCGCGCGGCTGATCGTGCCCTCGGACGTCGTGAGCGCGGGGATCAGCTCCACGAGCTGCTGCACCGGGGCCGGGTTGAAGAAGTGGATGCCGATGACCGCGTCGGGGCGGGAGGTGGCGACGGCCAGCTTCACCAGCGGGATCGAGGAGGTGTTGGAGGCCAGGATCGCGTCCTGCCGGGTCACCACCTGGTCGAGCACCTGGAAGATCTCGGTCTTGACCGCCTCGTTCTCGACGACCGCCTCGATCACGAGGTCGCGGTCGGAGAACTCCCCGAGGTCGGTCGTGAAGCTGAGGCGGGCGAGCGTCTCGTCGCGCTCCTCCTCCGAGATCTTGCCGCGCTCGGCGGCCTTGGAGAGGGAGTTGTAGAGCCGGGTGCGGCCGATCTCCAGGGCCTCGCCGGTCGTCTCCGCGACCTTCACGTCGAGTCCGGAGCGGGCGCAGACCTCCGCGATCCCTGCGCCCATCTGGCCACAGCCCACTACTCCGACGCGTGCGATGTCGGGCATAGAGTCGGTCACCTCGTGCCTTTCGCTGATCTACGGGCGGGCAGCCGCCGTACGGTTTCGGCGTCTGCCCCGGCGGTGAACGTTACTCCCGAACCTCCCGTGCTAAGGGGGCCGGGTCGGGCATGCTGTCTCTCACACATTGCGGTTCTGGCGGATGTAGCGGCCCAGGGGGCGAGCGGATGAGGCGTATGTCACGCCGAGGGTTCACGATTGCGGCGGCTGCGATGGTGGCCGGGCTCACAGCGGCGGGGGACGCGGCGGCCGTTCCCGGCCGGGCGCCTTCGCGCCGCGAGCTGCGGGGCATGTGGCTGGCGACCGTCGCCAACCGTGACTGGCCCTCGAAGCCGGGCCTGACGCCGGCCCAGCAGCGGGCCGAACTGATCGGCCATCTGGACACGGCCGTGCGGCGCCGGCTGAACGCCGTGGTCTTCCAAGTGCGGCCCACCGCCGACGCGTTGTGGCCCTCGCCGTACGAGCCGTGGGCGGAGTGCCTGACCGGCGTGCAGGGCAAGCACCCCGGCTGGGACCCGCTGGGCACCGCCGTGGCCGAAGCGCACCGCAGGGGTCTTGAGCTGCACGCCTGGTTCAACCCCTTCCGTATCGCCAACCACACGGACCCCTCGCGCCTGGTCCCGACTCACCCGGCGCGGCTGCACCCCGACTGGGTCGTGCCGTACGGCGGGAAGCTCTACTACAACCCCGGCCTGCCCGAGGTGCGGCGCTTTGTGCAGGACGCGATGCTCGACGCCGTGCGGCACTACGCCGTCGACGCCGTGCACTGGGACGACTACTTCTACCCGTATCCGGTCGCCGGGCAGGTCTTCGACGACGACGACGCCTTCGCGCGCTACGGCGGCGGATTCTCCGACCGGGCCGCCTGGCGGCGCGACAACATCGACCGTCTGGTGCGCGAGATGGCGGGGCGGATCAAGAAGGTCCGCAAGCACGTGCAGTTCGGGATCAGCCCGTTCGGCGTCTGGCGCAACGCATCGACCGACCCGCTCGGTTCGGACACGCAGGCGGGCGTGCAGACCTACGACAATCTGCACGCCGACACCCGCGGCTGGGTCAAGAAGGGCTGGCTGGACTACATCTGTCCGCAGTTGTACTGGAATATCGGCTTCACCGTCGCGGACTACGGCAAGCTGCTGCCCTGGTGGGCCGACACGGTCGAGGGCACGGGCGTGCGGCTGTACGTGGGGGAGGCCCTGTACAAGGCGGGCGATCCCGCACAGCCCGCGGCCTGGCAGGACCCGGCCGAACTGTCCCGCCACCTCACCTACGCCAAGGGATTCCCGCAGGCGCGCGGGCATGTGTACTTCTCGGCGAAGGAAGTGGGCGTGGACAAGATCGGCGCCATGGCGCGGGTGGTCGCCGACCACTATCAGAAGCCGGCCAGGCCGCCCCGCTGACCGGCACTCCCCGCGGAAGTCAGGAAGCCGGGTCCTGATGCCGTACGACGGTGTCGGGGCCCGGTGACATCAGTGTCTCGTGGCCGTCCTCGAAGCGGACGCGGAACGGCGGGCCGCCGTCCGCGCCGAGCACCTCCACGATCTCCGCGATCCGGTCGTGCTGTCCGACGGTCCTGCCGTGCAGCACCAGCTCGTCGCCTACGGTTGCACGCATCTGGAGCGACCTCCTCGTCCCACCCTGCGGTTGCTTTCCGTGGCCGCAAGTCTACGGCCGGTGGCGCCTGCTGGGGCCTGGCCGTCGGCTGCCGGGGGGATCCGTCACGAGCCGCTAGCCGCGCGCCCGTTGGGTGACCGCGATGCACACGAGGACGGCGGCCGCGGTCAGCGGTGCGGCGGGCGTGAGGTGCTCGCCGAGCAGGAAGACCGACCAGACCAGGGTGAGCAGCGGCTGTGCGAGCTGGAGCTGGCTGGCCTTGGGGACGCCGATCGCCGCCATGCCGCGGTACCAGACGACCAGGCCGAGGAACTGCGAGCCGATGGCGGCGTAGAGCAGGCCCGCGGTGCTGTGGCCCGTGAGCTGGAAGGGCTCGTGCCGCAGGGCGACGGCGGCCCCGGCCACGGCGAGCGGCAGGCACAGGACAAGCGCCCAGCCGATGACCTGCCAGCCCGGCATCTCGCGGGCCAGCCGCCCGCCCTCGGTGTAGCCGGCCGCGCAGATCAGGAGCGAGGCGAAGAGATAGAGGTCGGCGGTCGACAGGGCGCCGCCGCTCTGCTGGACGGTGAACGCGATCACCGCGGCCGCGCCCGCGAGGGCCGCCGCCCAAAAGGTCCGTGAGGGCCTGGCCCCCGTGCGCAGCACCGAGAACACGGCGGTCGTCAGCGGGAGCAGCCCGACGACCACGGCCGCGTGGGCGGTGGTGGAGGTCTGCAGGGCGAGCGTGGTGAGCAGCGGGAAGCCGATGACGACTCCGGCGCCGACGACCGCGAGCCCGGCCCAGTGGCGGCGCGCGGGCAGCGGGATACGCAGGGCGAGCAGGGCGCCGCCCGCGATGACCGCACTCAGGACGCCGCGCAGGGCCACAAACGACCAGGGGCCGATGCCTTCCAGGCCCCAGGCCGTGGAGGGGAACGTGAGCGAGAAGGCGATGACGCCGAGCGCGGCCATGACGGTGCCGGTACGGCGGGAGCTGTGCCGCGGGCCCGCGGCTCGGGCCGTGGGAACTGCTATCCGGCAGGGAAGAGTAGCGCTATCCTGTGCTGTCATGAATGAGAGTAGCAGTGTCGCCGAGTTGGCAAACAGGCTGCGAAGCGAGCTTGACCGCTACTCGCCAGGTGGAAAGCTGCTGTCCAGCCGTGCGCTGGTCGACCGGTTCCGCGTGAGCCCGGTGACCGTGTCGCGGGCCCTGGGGCAGCTGGCCGCGGAGGGCCTGGTCGTCACGCGGCCCGGCGCCGGTGTCTTCCGCGCCGAGCCGCAGACCGCCGCGGCGCCGGCGGGGGACACCTCGTGGCAGGAGGTGTCGCTGAGCGCGGACACGGCGACGGAGCTGGTGCCGCGCGCGGTGGACGCCTCGGGGGTCCTGGCCACGCTCGCCGCGCCGTCGCCAGGCGTCATCGAGTTCAACGGCGGCTATCTGCATCCCTCGCTGCAGCCCGAGCGCGCGATGGCGGCGGCCCTCGGCCGGGCGGGGCGGCGGCCCGGCGCGTGGGGGAGGCCGCCGATGGACGGGCTTCCCGAGCTGCGGGAATGGTTCGCGCGGGGCATCGGCGGCGCGATCACGGCCGCCGACGTGCTGATCACGGCGGGTGGCCAGAGCGCGCTCACCACGGCGCTGCGCGCGCTGGCCCCTCCCGGCACGCCGGTCCTGGTCGAGTCGCCGACGTATCCCGGCATGCTGGCGATCGCCCGCGCGGCCGGGCTGCGGCCGGTTCCGGTGCCGGTGGACGTGGACGGCGTACGCCCCCAGCTCCTCGCCGCGGCGTTCAAGGCCACGGGCGCGCGGGTGTTCGTCTGCCAGCCGCTGTTCCAGAACCCGACGGGGGCGGTGCTTTCCGCGGCCCGCCGCCCGGAGGTGCTGCGCATCGCCCGGGAGGCGGGGGCCTTCGTCGTCGAGGACGACTTCGTGCGCCGCCTGGTCCACGAGGACGCGGGCCCGCTGCCGAGGCCGCTGCAGTCCGACGACCCGGACGGGGTCGTCGTACACGTCTGCTCGCTCACCAAGGCCACATCGCCGAGCTTCCGGGTGAGCGCCCTCGTCGCGCGCGGACCGGTTCTGGAGCGGCTGCGGGCGATCCAGGTCGTCGACCACTTCTTCGTGCCCAGACCGCTCCAGGAGGCGGCACTCGAACTGGTCGGATCCCCGGCCTGGCCGCGCCATCTGCGCAACGTGGCGGGCGAGTTGAAGGAACGCAGGGACGCGATGGCGGCGGCCCTGCGTCTTCGCCTGCCCGAACTCGCCCTGCCGCACATCCCCGCGGGCGGCTACCTCCTGTGGCTGCGCCTGCCCGACGGCACGAACGAGGCGGACCTGGTGGGCGCGGCCCTGCGCGCGGGCGTCGCGGTGGCCCCCGGCCGCCCGTACTTCGCGGCCGAACCCACGGCGGCGTACGTGCGGCTGAGCTTCGCGGCGGTCGCCGGGGTGGGGGAGATCGGCGAGGGGGTGCGCAGGCTCCGGGCGGCGTGCGACGAGGTGTGGGGGACGCCCGGCCGGGGGGCCGGCTGAAGCTGGGGCCGCGGGGACGGCCGAGGTCGCGGCCGCGGGGCGGGTCCGCCTGGTGAAATCCGCTCGACGGTCCTTCGGGCGGCTGCCAGCCTTGCGGGATGACCGATGCGCCGCACACCCTTCCCGCCGGGTACGAGATCTCCGTCGATGCCGCTCGCCTCGACGCCGCCCGCGTCCACCACTGGCTCTCCACGGACGCGTACTGGGCCATGGGGCGGACCCGGGAGAAGCAGGACCGGGCGATCGCCGGGTCCCTCAACTTCGGGGTGTACGAGGAGGCTTCCGGTGAGCAGGTCGCGTATGCCCGCGTGGTGACCGACCACGCGACCTTCGCCTGGATCTGTGACGTGTACGTCGACCGGGCGGTGCGCGGCAAGGGGTTCGGGAGCGCGCTCGTGGCCGCGGTCAGGGACCACCTGGAGCCGAGCGGTCTGCGGCGGATTCTGCTGGCAACGGCCGATGCGCACGGGGTGTACGAGAAGGTCGGATTCCGCGCTCTCGAAAATCCGGCGAAGTGGATGGCGCTGGGCCTGCAGTGAGCGGATGCCCGGCCGCAAGGGCCGCGTACGTACTCTCGGCGAGGCCTTGACCTGCGCTGCCGCGCGCCCCACGATCACCGCATGCAGACCCGCGTCTCGCTCATCGCCGCCGCGCGAAGCGGCTCGCTGCTCGCCGAGCGTTTCGACGACGACCGGCCGCTCGACCAGGCGGGCTGGCGCGAGGTGCAGCTCGCAGCGCCCGCCCTGCTCCCGCTCGGCGTGGCCGAACTGCGCTACTGCTCGCCCACTCCGCGCAGCCGCGCCACCGGCGACGCCCTCGGTTTCGCGCCCCTGGCCCAACCCGCCCTGCGGGACTGCGACATGGGGCGCTGGCGAGGCCTGACCCTCGGCGACGTGACGGCGAGCGAACCCGCCGCCGTCGACGCCTGGCTGCGGGACCCGCGTTCGGCGCCGCACGGCGGCGAGTCCCTCCTGGCGTTCATCTCGCGGATAGGCGGCTGGCTGGACACCCGCCCCGTCGACGACGGCTCACGGATCCTCGCGGTGGCCGAGCCCGCGGTCGTCCGCGCGGCCCTCGTCTACGCCCTGAAGGCACCCCCGTCGACGTACTGGAACATCGACGTCCGTCCCCTGTCGACGGTCACCCTGGCCGGCCACGGCGGCCGCTGGAACCTGCGGGTCAGCGCCGCGTGTACGCCGTCGTGAGGATCAGGTCCTTGGCGGGCCCGGCGACTCGCCACCGCATCCGCCAGCGCTCCTCGTCGTGGACCTCGAATTCGCCCCGGTAGAGGTCGAGCGCGCACGGATGGTCGGCGGTGTGCCTTCCGGTGCGCAGGTCCAGGTCGTGGAAGGGGCGGCCGTCGGCGAAGGTGACCTGCGCGATGCCGGGCTCCTCGCCGGGCAGGAAGCGCAGGGTGCGTTCGGCGGGGCGTGCGGTGCCCCGCCAGACGAAGGTGCCGGACTCGTGGTGCAGGAGGCCGCCGCCGGTGTCGTCGTCGTCAAGGCGCGTGAACACCGTCGTTCCCGTGAAGTGCCCCTCCGCGTTCCCGGCCAGATCCTGTGCCGTGCGGTCCACGGTCCACTCTCCGGCCAGATACGCCAGTACGTCGGGCACGGGGTGGTACGTCACCGCTACCGCGTCGGCCGCCTCATCCGGAACAGACATGTCCGCAGGTTAACGCCCCTGTCCGCTCGGCCAAGCGGCTGCCCGGCTACGCGGCTGCCCGGCTACTCGTCGACGAGAGCAAGATGCCCCTTGTCGTAGCGCGTGCCCGCGACCGAACCGGCGGGGGCCACTGCGTCGATCGCCGCGAGCTCGTCCGCGGACAGCTCGACGGCGAGCGCGCCCAGGTTCTCCGTGAGGTACTTCTCCCGGCGCGTGCCCGGAATCGGCACCACGTCGTCGCCCCGGTGCTGCACCCAGGCCAGGGCGAGCTGCCCCGTGGTGACGCCCTTCTCGGCTGCGAGCGTGTCGAGGGCGGTCACGATGGACAGGTTCCGTTCGAGGTTCCCGTCGGCGAACCGCGGCTGCTCGCGCCGCATGTCGCCTTCATCGAGGCTGTCGACGGAGGTGTAGCGCCCGGTCAGGAAACCGCGTCCGAGCGGCGAGAACGGCACGACGCCGATGCCGAGCTCCCGGCAGACCGGCGCGATCTCCGCCTCCAGGTCCCGCGTCCACAGCGACCACTCGCTTTCGAGCGCGGCGATCGGATGCACCGCGTGCGCCCGCCGGATCGTCCGCGCGCTCGCCTCGGAGAGCCCCAGGTGGCGTACCTTTCCGGCCTCGACGAGCTCGGCCATCGCACCGACCGTCTCCTCGATCGGCACGCTCCGGTCGACCCGGTGCAGGTAATACAGGTCGATGTGGTCGACTCCGAGGCGCCGCAGGGAGGCCTCGCACGCCTGTCGTACGTAGGCGGCGTCGCCCCGGATCCTGAGCGGTTCGCCGGGCCGGTTGGCGAAGCCGAACTTCGTGGCGACGACCGCCTGCTCGCGCCGCCCCGCCGTCAGCGCCCGGCTGACCAGCTCTTCGTTGTGGCCGTCGCCGTAGACGTCGGAGGTGTCGAGCAGGCTGACGCCGAGATCGAGAGCGCGGTGGATCGTCGCGACCGACTGCGCGTCGTCCGCGGCGCCGTACGCGTCGCGACTCATCCCCATGCAGCCGAGCCCCTGCGCGGAGACGGTCAGTGCACCGAGACGGCGCGTGGGAACGCTGGTCATGGCGTTACCTCCCTGTGGAGCCGCGAGCCCTGCCGGGGGCGGACGGCTCCAACCCTAGGAGGTTGAATCGGCACCAAGTCAAGCCAATTGACGGGGAGTTCAGACGAGGCGGGGCCGGGGCGGGGCTACTTCTGGTCCGCCGCCGCGTACAGCGCCGCCACGTCGAGCTTCTTCATGCCGAGCATGGCCGCCATCGCGCGCTGCGCCCGTCCCTGGTCGGGGTCGGACATGAGGGTGCCCAGGGCGGAGGGGACGACCTGCCAGGACAGCCCGAACCTGTCCTTGAGCCAGCCGCACGGGCCTTCCTCGCCGCCTTCGGAGAGCTTCGTCCAGTAGTGGTCGACCTCTGCCTGGTCGGCGCAGTCGATCGAGAGGGAGACCGCCTCGTTGAAGGTGAACTCGGGGCCGCCGTTGAGCGCCAGGTAGGGCTGGCCGTCGAGCTCGAACTCGACGGTCATCACGGTCCCGACCGGTCGCGGTCCTGCCTCGCCGTAGTGGGCGACGCTCGTGATCTTCGAGTTCGGGAAGACCGATACGTAGAACTTCGCTGCGTCCTCGCCCTGCGTGTCGAACCAGAGGTTGGGCGTGATGCGGGGCATGACTCTCTCCTGTCGTCGGGTTCGGCCGAGCCGGTGTCTGCCCGTGTGTCCGGGTGTCTGCCTGTACTGACCCTCGCCGCGGAGGGAACTCATCGCTACCGGGCACCCTCGGTTCTCGTTGCATAAAACTGCGGCTCTGCGTATAGTCATGCTCTCCAAGAGGAGGGTTCCATGGCGGTACGTGCAGCAGTGGCAGGAGCGAGCGGGTACGCGGGCGGTGAATTGCTGCGCCTGCTGCTCGTCCACCCCGAGGTGGAGATCGGCGCCCTGACCGGCAACTCGAACGCGGGCCAGCGCCTGGGTGCGCTGCAGCCGCACCTGATGCCGCTCGCCGACCGCGTCCTGGAGCCGACCACCGCCGAGGTCCTCGCCGGTCACGACGTCGTCTTCCTCGCCCTGCCCCACGGCCAGTCCGCCGCCGTCGCCGAGCAGCTCGGCCCGGACGTCCTCGTCGTCGACATGGGTGCCGACTTCCGGCTGACGGACGCGGCCGACTGGGAGAAGTTCTACGGCAGCGAGCACGCCGGGACCTGGCCCTACGGCCTGCCCGAGCTGCCGGACGCCCGCGCCGCCCTTGCGGGCTCCAAGCGCATCGCGGTGCCCGGCTGCTACCCCACGGCCGTCTCGCTCGCGCTCGTTCCCGCGTACGCCGCCGGGCTCGCCGAGGCCGAAGCCGTGATCGTCGCGGCTTCCGGGACCTCGGGCGCGGGCAAGGCGGCCAAGCCGCACCTGCTCGGCTCCGAGGTCATGGGCTCCATGTCGCCGTACGGCGTGGGCGGCGTGCACCGGCACACCCCGGAGATGATCCAGAACCTGTCCGCCGCCGCGGGCACCCGGGTCACCGTCTCCTTCACGCCCACCCTGGCCCCGATGCCCCGCGGCATCCTCGCCACGTGCAGCGCGAAGGCCACGGACGGCGTCACCGCCGAGTCCGTGCGGGCCGCGTACGAGAAGGCCTACGCGGACGAACCGTTCGTGCACCTGCTCCCCGAGGGGCAGTGGCCGGCGACCGCCGCGGTGTACGGCTCGAACGCCGTGCAGATCCAGGTCGCGTACGACGAGGCGGCCGGGCGCGTCATCGTGATCAGCGCCATCGACAACCTCGCCAAGGGCACCGCCGGCGGCGCGGTGCAGAGCATGAACATCGCACTCGGGCTCCCTGAGGAGCTCGGTCTTTCCACGATCGGAGTGGCACCGTGAGCGTCACGGCAGCGCAGGGATTCACGGCGGCGGGCATCGCCGCCGGGATCAAGGAGAACGGCAACCCGGACCTGGCCCTCGTGGTCAACACCGGGCCCCGCCTGGCCGCCGCGGGCGTCTTCACCTCCAACCGCGTCAAGGCCGCCCCGGTCCTCTGGTCGGAGCAGGTCGTCAAGGGCGGGCTCGTCTCGGCCGTCGTCCTCAACTCCGGTGGCGCCAACGCCTGTACGGGGCCGCAGGGCTTCCAGGACACGCACGCCACCGCCGAGAAGGTCGCCGAGACCCTCGACCTGAACGCGGGCGAGGTCGCCGTCGCGTCGACCGGACTCATCGGCGTCACGCTCCCCATGGACAAGCTCCTGCCGGGCGTCGACACCGCCGCCGGTGAACTCTCCGCGCACGGCGGCGAGAAGGCCGCCATCGCCATCAAGACCACCGACAGCGTGCACAAGACGGCCGTGGTCACCAAGGACAGCTGGACGGTCGGCGGCATGGCGAAGGGCGCGGGCATGCTCGCCCCCGGCCTCGCCACGATGCTCGTCGTCCTCACCACGGACGCCGACCTGGAGGCCGAGGTCCTGGACAAGGCGCTGCGGGACGCCACGAAGGTCACCTTCGACCGCGTCGACTCCGACGGCTGCATGTCGACCAACGACACGGTGCTGCTTCTCGCCTCCGGCGCCTCGCAAGTCGCCCCGGAGTACGCCGAGTTCGCCGAGGCCGTCCGCGCCGTCTGCGACGACCTCGCGCGCCAGCTGATCGGCGACGCCGAGGGCGCGAGCAAGGACATCCGCATCGAGGTCGTCAACGCCGCCTCCGAGGACGACGCCGTGGAGGTGGGCCGCTCCATCGCCCGCAACAACCTCCTCAAGTGCGCCATCCACGGCGAGGACCCCAACTGGGGCCGGGTGCTCTCCGCCATCGGCACGACGAAGGCCGCCTTCGAGCCCGACCAGCTGAACGTCGCCATCAACGACGTCTGGGTCTGCAAGAACGGCAGCGTGGGCGAGGACCGCGAGCTCGTCGACATGCGCTACCGCGAGGTCAAGATCACCGCCGATCTGGCGGCGGGCACCGCCGAGCCCGTCGTGATCTGGGCCAACGACCTCACCGCCGACTACGTCCACGAGAACAGCGCGTACTCCTCATGAGCGGCGATACGAGCAAGACCACCGGCGGCAACCCGACCGCGCGCAAGCACACCGCCCTCCCCAAGGCACAGATCCTCATCGAGGCGCTGCCCTGGCTGACCAGGCACCGCGGCAAGACCGTCGTCATCAAGTTCGGCGGCAACGCCATGATCGACGAGGAGCTGAAGGCCGCCTTCGCGCAGGACGTCGTCTTCCTGCACCACGCGGGCCTCAGGCCCGTCGTCGTGCACGGCGGCGGACCGCAGATCAGCAAGGCCCTCGACCGGCACGGCATCGTCAGCGAGTTCAAGGCGGGCCTGCGGGTCACCACCGAGGACGCGATGGACGTCGTACGCATGGTCCTGGCGGGCCAGGTCCAGCGTGAGCTGGTCGGCCTGCTCAACCAGCACGGCCCGCTCGCCGTCGGCCTCACCGGCGAGGACGCGCACACCATCACCGCCACCAAGCACCAGCCCCGCATCGAAGGCGAGCTGGTCGACATCGGCCGCGTCGGCGAGATCACCGAGATCGACACCGGCGCGATCGAGGCCCTGCTCGCGGACGGCCGCATCCCGGTCGTCTCCTCGATCGCCCGCTCCCAGGACGACGGACATGTCTACAACGTCAATGCTGATACGGCGGCTGCGGCACTCGCTGCGGCCCTGGATGCCGAGACCCTCATGGTCCTCACGGACGTCGAGGGCCTCTACGAGGACTGGCCCAACAGCGACGAGGTGATCAGCCGCCTGACCGCGAAGGAGCTGGAGAAGCTCCTCCCCGAGCTGGCCAGCGGCATGGTCCCGAAGATGGAGGGCTGTCTGCACGCCGTGCGCAACGGCGTCGAGACGGCCCGCGTGATCGACGGACGGGTCCAGCACTCGATCCTGCTGGAGATCTTCACCGACGAGGGCATCGGCACGATGGTCGTGCCGGACACACCTGAGGACGACATGGAGGGGGAAGCGGCATGACCGGCAACGAGGAGCTGACCCAGCGCTGGCAGGACGCGCTGATGGACAACTACGGCACCCCCAAGTTGCCCCTCGTGCGCGGCGCGGGCAGCAAGCTCTGGGATGCCGACGGCAAGGAGTACGTCGACTTCGTCGGCGGCATCGCGGTCAACGCGCTCGGCCACGCCCACCCGGCGGTCGTCGAGGCGGTCAGCACCCAGATCGCGTCCCTCGGCCATGTCTCGAACCTCTTCATCGCCGAGCCGCCGGTCGCGCTCGCCGAGCGGCTGCTCCAGCTCTTCGGCCGGCCGGGCCGGGTGTACTTCTGCAACTCCGGCGCCGAGGCCAACGAAGGCGCCTTCAAGATCGGCCGCCTGACCGGGCGTTCGCACATGGTCGCCACGGACGGCGGCTTCCACGGCCGGACCATGGGCGCGCTCGCCCTCACCGGCCAGCCAGGGAAGCAGGAGCCGTTCCTGCCGCTGCCGGGCGACGTCACGCACGTCCCATACGGAGACGCGGACGCGCTGCGGGCGGCGGTCACCGAAGAAACAGCCCTCGTCATCATCGAACCGATCCAGGGCGAGAACGGCGTCATCGTGCCGCCCGCCGGATACCTGAAGGCGGCCCGCGACATCACCACGGCCACCGGAACCCTCCTCGTCCTCGACGAGGTGCAGACCGGAATCGGCCGTACCGGCCACTGGTTCGAATACCTCGCACACGAGGGCGTGGAGCCCGATGTGGTCACGCTCGCAAAGGGTCTGGGCGGCGGACTGCCGCTCGGCGCGACGGTCGCGTTCGGCGCGGCTGCCGAGCTGCTCAAGCCCGGTCACCACGGCACGACATTCGGCGGGAACCCCGTGGCGTGCGCCGCGGGACTCGCCGTGCTCGACACGATCGAGGCCGACGGACTCCTGGACAACGTGAAGCGTGCGAGCGAGAAGCTGCGCGACGGAATCGAGTCACTCGGACACCCGCTCGTGGGCCATGTCCGGGGTGCGGGGCTGCTGCTGGGTATCGTGCTCACCGAGCCGCTCGCGCCCCTGGCGCAGCAGGCGGCTCAGGACGCCGGCTTCCTGGTGAACGTGCCCGCTCCCGATGTCGTACGGCTGATGCCGCCGCTGAACGTGCGCGACGACGAGGTGGACGCGTTCCTCCGGGCCCTGCCCGGCGTGCTTGACCAGGCCACCGCGGCCAACGGGGACGGACGATCCGGAGAATGAGACGACGATGAGCCAGGCGCAAGGCAATGAGCACGTGGAGCACCCGGATCACGCCGGGCCCGCAGTGCCGCAGACCCGCACCGCACGCCACCGCCGGATCGTGGACATCCTCAACCGGCAGCCGGTCCGCTCCCAGAGCCAGCTGGCGAAGCTGCTCGCCGACGACGGGCTCACCGTCACTCAGGCGACGCTCTCGCGGGACCTGGACGAGCTGAACGCGGTGAAGATCCGCAACGCCGAGGGCGATCTGATCTACGCGGTGCCGAGCGAGGGCGGTTTCCGCACTCCGCGTGCGCCGCTGGGGGAGTCCGCCAAGGAGGAGCGGATGCGGCGCCTCTCCGCGGAGCTGCTCATCTCCGCGGAGGCTTCGGCCAATCTGGTCGTCGTGCGGACGCCGCCGGGGGCCGCGCAGTTCCTCGCCTCGGCGATCGATCAGGCGGAGCTGCATGACATTCTGGGGACGATTGCGGGGGACGACACCCTGATGCTGATCAGCCGGGAGGCGACCGGGGGGCAGGCCCTAGCAGATCACTTGCTGCGGCTGGCATCCAACGAGCACTGATCAGTCCCCAACCCCGCCCCTTCCCGAAAACTCGCCGGCGCGAGGGCCTTGTGCGTACCGTCATCACCGGCTTCGCCGAGTTCGTCCTCAAACGCCGGACGGGCTGAAGATATTCAGCC
>NZ_JBSGSG010000142.1:0-13651 GCF_053606765.1 Streptomyces sp. NPDC055189 | reverse complement strand
CGTCATGAGCGGCGCCCCCATCGGCGTATGTGTGTGGCGGCCGGGCTAGGCCGCGTACTCGTGGATGTCCTTGACCACCGAGAAGCCCAGGCCGTACGCGCTCATGCCGCGTCCGTACGCGCCCAGGTGCACGCCCTCCTTGGTGGACCCGGCGAGGACCCAGCCGAACTCGGACTCGCGGTAGTGGAACGAGGTCGGCACCCCGTCCACCGGGAGCGAGAGCGTCGACCAGTCCTCGCCCTGCAGATCGTCCGCGAGAACCCAGGCCGTCTCGGTCTGCTGGTCCAGCCAGTCGTCACGCAGGCTGTGGTCCATCTGGCTGGGCCAGGTGACGGCCAGCAGACCCACTCCGGCGAGCCAGGCCGCGGACGACACCGACGTCGCCTCAAGCAGGCCCGTGCCGTCCGGGCTGCGCCGCACCGGGTTGGCCGCGACGGTCACCACGGCCGCGAAGCGCTCCTTGTCGTTGTTCCCGAAGGGCCCGTCACTCCGTACCGACGGCTCATCGCCGTGCCCGATGGAGCCGTGCTCCACCGCGCCGTCCGCGGCGGTGCCGACCTGCATCAGCCAGCGCTCGCCCGTGAAGGCCTCGTCGAGGCCGTACCAGGGGAAGGGCGCCAGCAGATAGCTGTCGACCGTGCGCCGGGCGGAGGGCATCGCTTCTGCGGTGCCGTCCGCGGCCGGCGCCTGTGCGCCTACGCGACTTGTCGTCTCCATGTACCCGGCCGCCTCCTCGTTCTCATAGGTCCGCAGGGCCCGCCCCCCTCGGGCGTCCTCAGCCGGACAACAAGGCAGGATAGCCACACCCGTTCCGGAACCCGGGACACCGGTAGGCGTACGAGTGTCTCGAACAGAGTGCCCGGGGGCGTGTTCAGGGGCGTACCGAGGGTGCCTCTCAGGAGGTCAGGTGGCGTCCGCGTCGAACGGCGGGTGCTCGGCGGGTGCGGGCTTCTCCGGCTTCTTGTCCATGTCGATACGGCCGTCCTTCTTGGCCATGTCGACACGGCTTCCGGTCGAGCCGGACGCGCTGTCCGAGCCGGTCGTGCCATCGGCGGATTCACTCTCACGCCCGTGCACGGCGTCCGTGACCTCGGCCATCTCCTTCTTGAGGTCGAAGCCGTTGCGGATTTCCTTCAGACCGAGCTCGTCGTTGTCGAGCTGCTTGCGGATGAAGGTCTTCGGATTCAGGTCCTCGAACTCGAAGTCCTTGAATTCCGGGCCCAGTTCGCTGCGTATATCGGCCTTGGCGCTGTCCGAGAATTCGCGGATCTTACGGATGGTGCGCGAGGCGTCCTGAATCAGCTTGGGCAGCTTGTCCGGGCCGAAAACGAGCACAGCGAGGATGACCAGCGCCACTACCTCGAGCGGGCCAATGTCTGAGAACACCTTTAGCTCCTTGCCATCCGGACCGCATCCACGGTACCCGGCGTTCCTGTCCGTCCGGTAGCCGCTGGGCGACAGACGTGGATCAGTTCCCGCCCGACGCGCCGAGCACGAGCGTCACTTTCCGGTCCTTTCCTGCGCGCTGGACCGTCAATTCGAGGCTGTCCTTCGGCCGATGGGCGCGGATCTTGACGATGAGCTCGTCGCCGGAGTGGATGCGCTGGCCGTCCACCTCGGTGATGACGTCGCCCGGCTTGATCCCGGCGCGGTCACCGGGGCCGCCCTTGTTCACGGCGGGGCCGCCGTCCTTGCCCTTGTCGCCGACGCGGGCGCCGTCGCCCGTGTACTCCATGTCGAGCGTGACACCGATCACAGGGTGCGTGGCCTTGCCGGTGTTGATCAGCTCTTCGGCGACGCGCTTGCCCTGGTTGATGGGTATGGCGAAGCCGAGTCCTATCGAACCTGCCTGGCCGCCGCCGGGCTCCGAGCTGTCGTCGGCGGAGCGTATGGCGCTGTTGATGCCGATGACGTGAGCCTCGGAGTCGACCAGCGGGCCGCCGGAGTTGCCGGGGTTGATGGGAGCGTCGGTCTGCAGGGCGTCGACGTAACTGATGTCGCTGCCGTCACCCTTCTCGCCGCCCGCCGTGATGGGGCGCTCCTTGGCGCTGATGATGCCGGAGGTGACGGTGTTCTCCAGGTCGAAGGGGGCGCCGATGGCCACCACGGGGTCGCCCACCTGGACGTTCTCGGAGTTGCCGAGGGGCAGCGGATTGAGTCCGCGTACGCCGGAGACCTTGACCACGGCGAGGTCGTACCCGGAGTCGCGGCCGATGACCTCCGCCTTGGCGGTCTCGCCGCCGCTGAAGGTCACCGATATCTCGCCGCCTGTGCCCGCGGGCTCGACCACGTGGTTGTTGGTGAGGATGTGCCCCTTGCCGTCGAGCACGAAGCCGGTGCCGGTGCCTTGCGCGTCGTCGCCGCTGACGTGCAGGGTCACGACGCCGGGCAGGGAGCTCGCCGCGATCCCGGCGACGCTGTCCTTGGCCCTCGCCTTGTCCTCCGTCTTGGCCTGCGGCAGCTCGATGTCCGCGCCGCCGTTCCGCTCCAGATAGGCGCCGAGGGCTCCGCCGATGCCGCCGGCCACGAGGGTGATGACGGCAATCCCGACCAGGATGACCCGCCGCCCCCGCTTCTTCTGCTTGGCCTCATCGACGGGAACGGCACCACTCTGCTGAAGGGGCGCGTTCCAGGGGTCGTAGGGCTGCCGGGGAGGGGCGGGGGGCTGAGGGTGGTGCGGCTGGGGCTGCGGGGCCGGGTGGGCCTGTTGCGGCTGCGGCTGCGGGGGGACGCCCTGTGGGGGCGTGGGGTGCGGGGTGCCGTGCGGCGGGGTTCCGCTGTGGGCCGCTGCCGGGAGGTGCGTGCCGCGGGCGGGAGTCGCCGCCGGGTGCTGTACGGGCGGGGCGGGGGCCCAGGGGCCGGGCTCGCCGTACGGCGGCGTGCTGTACGGATCGGGGTCGTGCAGCGGGCGGGGACGGTCGGCGGGGACATCCGCAGCGAGACCGGCGCCTTCGGCGGGGGTGACGTCGGCGGGCGCCGCGCCTCCCGGAGCCGCGGCGGCGGAGCCGGACACGGTCCCGGAGCCGGGCACGTAGGCGGAACCCTGCCCGGACTCAGCACCTGGCACAGCGGCATCCGGCCCAGAGGCGGACCCAGGCACAAAACCAGAGCCGGCCCCGGGCTCAACGCCCGGCACAGCGGCCCCCTGGGTCTCGCGCCGAGCACCCGGCGCAGCCGCGAGGCCGCGCGCAGGCTCGGAACCGGACTCCGGCCCAGCACCCGCCGCAGAGGCAGACCCCGCTCCAGGAGCAGCGCCGGGCGCGAACCCGGAACCGGGCGCAAGCTCAGAGCCAGGCACGGACTCAGCACCCGGCACAGCGGCACCCTCGGTCTCGCGCCGAGCACCCGGCGCAGCCGCGAGGCCGTGCGCAAACTCAGAGCCGGACTCCGGCCCAGCACCCGCCGCAGAGGCAGACCCCGCTCCAAGACCAGCACCCGGCGCGAACCCGGAACCGGGCGCAAGCTCAGAGCCAGGCACGGAGCCGGACTCCGCCTCAGGCCCAGCACCCGGCCCAGAGACGGCCCCCTCTACAGACCCGGCACCCTGCGCAGGCACGGAGCCGGGTGCGGGATCAGCGCCCGGCGCAGGGCCCGCCGCAGGCGGGTTCGCCGCGGCCAGCGTGAAGTCGCCGGACGTGTCCTCCGCTTGCCCTGTGGTCTCTGCCGCCCCCGTCGACCTGGGGCGGCTCCACCACTTCGCCTTCGTGGGCTTGCCCTCGTCCATGCTCTCCCCACACCTGGCCTACGGCGGACGCCGTTCACGTGCTCAACTCCGCGCCCGTCACAAGCATCGGGCAGGCACGGCCCACCCAGGATTCAACCAGGTTCCCGCACCGAAGCGCAGAGCACGTCAGCGGATCTGCGAAGTGCCCTCCAGCGTGCCGTCGACGGGCGACGCCGCCGCGGTGCTCACCGGATCCGCCCCGCCGTCCGCAGCCGCGTCGCCCGGGGGCGACGCGGAGCCGACGGGAGAGACCGGCCGGATGAAAGGGGACATGATCGCCGCACCCGTCAGCATCGGCGCCGTGACCTCGTGACGCTCGGGCTGCTGGACGCGAGGACCCCGCGCGGTCACTCCGGGCAGCAGGGGCCCGGCCGCCTGTGTCGGCGCGACCGGTGCCGCGAGGACACCGGGACGGGGGCCCTGCGCGGTCAGCGGGCCACTGCCACGGCGACGGACGGAATCGGGAGCCGTCGTGGCACCCGAGCCCTGCGAACGCAGCGGCGACGCACTGCTGTTGCTGCCGGAGTTGTTGCTGCCCGAGCTGTTGCTGCTGCCCGAGCCCGCACGCGGCTCACCGGGGTCAGCGGGAATGCCCGTCGTGACACCGCCCAGCGCGATCGCGGCCAGGGACACCGCACCGGCGGCGGCAAAGGCGAACCGCCTCCCGCGCCACAGCGACGACCGCTCGGCCTCGTGACGGCCGACGTCGTACCGATCTACGTCATGGATGCGGAACCCGCGCCCCGAACCGGGCAGCACCGCGGCATGGGCGCCCGAGGGCGCATAGCCGAAGGTCTCCGGTCTCACGCCGAAGACTCCGGTCGGGGGCAGCCCCGACTCGGTGTCCGCCGTGGCGAAGCCGCCGCTCCCCGGAGGCTTGGGACCGGAGGGAGGCTCACTGCCGCCGCCGGGAAGACCCTGGAGGCGGGCGAGGAAACTCTCGGAGGGAGGCGGCGGCGGCGCCGCCTCGGCGAAGACACTCTTGAGCCGCCGCTGCGCGTCGGCCTCGGTCTTGCACTTCGGACAGGTAGCGAGATGAGCGAGGACTCGCTCACGCGCATCGTGGCCCAACTCGCCGTCCACCAGGGCTGCGAGCCGGTCCCCCAGATGCTGCTCGGCCAGACGCCGCTCAACAGGATTGGACCGTGATCCACTCACGCGGTCGCGCCCCCTCCTCCCAGCGCCACGGCTCCTGCGAGCGAGCGACGCTCGGCGCGGGCTTCGGGCGACCGGTGCTGAAGGGCCTTGCGCAGCTGCGAGCGGCCACGGTGGATACGGCTGCGGACCGTGCCCAGCTTGACGCCCAGGGTCGCGGCGATCTCCTCGTACGAGAGACCTTCGATGTCGCACAGGACCACTGCCGCGCGGAACTCGGGAGCGAGGGTGTCGAGCGCCTGCTGCACGTCCGCGTCGAAATGCGTGTCGTTGAAGACCTGCTGCGGCGACGGCTCACGGCTGGGAAGACGCTCCGCCGCGTCGTCCCCGAGGGCGTCGAAGCGGATGCGCTGCTTGCGGCGCACCATGTCCAGGAAGAGGTTCGTGGTGATGCGGTGCAGCCAGCCCTCGAACGTGCCGGGCGTATAGGTCGACAGGGACCGGAAGACACGGACGAAGACCTCTTGCGTGAGGTCCTCGGCGTCGTGCTGATTGCCGGTCAGGCGATACGCCAGGCGATAGACCCGTCCGCTGTGCGTGCTGACGATCTCCTCCCAGGTGGGCGGAGTCCACGCCTGCGATTCCGCGTCAGCGGCAAAGGTCGCGGTCTGAGCGGAGTTGGCAGCGTGGGATCGGTCAGCTGTGTCGGTCACGGATTTCGGCTCACCCGCCAATCCGAGAAAGCGCCTGAGCGCTCCTCCCCGATCCGCGGACGCAGCCGCACCTCCCCTGTCGGCTCTGGTGGTGTCCAGTGGAGCCCCTACCATAACCACCTCGCCCGTTAGCTCCGGATAAGCGTTTTTACTGGAATTTGGTACGGGCTTCCTGCCAGGTGTCCTGCCTGGTCGAAGGGCCCGCAGCCAGTCTTGATCCATTCGTTACCCCCGGCGTCCGCCTACCCCTACTAAACGCCCGGTCCCATCTGCGGGTTCCCGCCCCTTACGGATACAGTCACGGCCAGGCACCCGCGGGGACAGGAGAGGGCCATTACCGGCAACCGGCAGACGAGCTGGGCGTTCGCCGACGCCTTTGTCGCCGAGGACGAAGCAGCGCGCTGGGCCCGTGACCGGGCCAGGGACGCAGGGCTGCCCTCGGTGTCTCCCGGTACCGGCGCCGCTCTGCGCCTGCTGGCCGCCACGGCGGACGCCAAGGCCGTCGCCGAGATCGGCACGGGCACGGGCGTGTCCGGGCTCCACCTGCTGCACGGAATGCGGCCCGACGGCGTCCTGACCACCGTCGACCCCGAGCCCGACCGCCAGCAGTTCGCGCGGGAGGCCTTCCGCGCCGCCGGGTTCGCCGGCAACCGCGCGCGGTTCATCCCCGGCCGCGCGCTGGACGTACTGCCGCGGCTCGCGGACGGCGGCTACGACCTCGTGTTCTGTGACGGCGATCGCACGGAGTACCTCGACTACCTCGCTGAATCGTTGCGCCTGCTGCGGCCCGGCGGGCTCGTCTGCTTCGAGGGCGCCTTCTCCGACGGGCGGACCGTGGACTCCGGGCCGCAGCCCGCCGAGGTGCTGCGCATCCGCGAGCTGCTGCGTGCGGTGCGGGAGAGCCAGGACTTGATGCCGGCGCTGCTGCCGGTGGGCGACGGGCTGCTCTGCGCCGTCAAGCGCTGAGCGCTCCCCGCGCCCCTCTGAGGCGCTCATCCAGCCCCGGACATAGCACTGCCCCGGCTCGTCCTCGCGATGCCGGGGCAGTGAAAAAGTGTGGGCGCTTCCGCGTCAGCTGACGACCTTCTTCAGGGCGTCGCCGAGTGCATCGGCCTCGTCCGGAGTCAGTTCGACGACAAGTCGTCCGCCGCCTTCGAGCGGAACGCGCATGATGATGCCCCGCCCCTCCTTGGTCACCTCGAGCGGGCCGTCGCCCGTCCGCGGCTTCATGGCCGCCATGCTCGTTCCCCTTCCTGAAACCAGCTCATCGCAGCCGACAACCCAGGTGTCACCGGCATCGAACACATTGCTTCCAGGCCATTATCCCGCATGGCAGGACCCGATGACCAACATCGGTCTGCATCGCTTGCGCAACGCGCGCCCGCAAAACCACTCAATTCGGCGATGTGGCTGCGATACTGCGCCGCCTCTTACGCCTCCCGGGCCAGGAATTCTTTGACGCAGGTCACATATCTCCCCTCATGTCGGAGCCCGATGATCTCCGTCATGCTGTGCTCGGACAAAGATGACCGCCGCAGGACCACTGGAGGGGATTCACCATGGCCGACACCGTGCTCTACGAGGTGAGCGACGGGCTCGCGACCATCACGCTGAACCGCCCCGAGGCGATGAACGCGATGAACACCGAGGCCAAGGTCGCCCTGCGGGAGGCGGTGCAGTCGGCCGAGGCGGACCCCGCGGTCCGTGCCGTACTGCTCACCGCGACCGGCCGGGCCTTCTGCGTGGGACAGGACCTGAAGGAGCACGTCGGCTCGCTCATGGCGGACCGCGCGGCAGGCACCGGTCAGACGATGAGCACGGTGCGGGAGCACTACAACCCCGTGCTGCGCGCCCTCACCGGGATGGCCAAGCCGGTCGTCGCGGGCGTCAACGGCGTCGCCGCCGGTGCGGGCCTCGGCTTCGCGCTCGCCGCCGACTACCGGATCGTCGCGGACACCGCGCGTTTCAACACGTCCTTCGCCGGGGTCGCGCTGACCGCCGACTCGGGCGTCTCCTGGACCCTGCAGCGTCTGATCGGCCCCGGCCGCGCCGCCGACCTCCTGCTCTTCCCGCGCAACATCGGCGCACAGGAGGCGTACGACCTGGGGCTCGTCAACAAGGTCGTCCCGGAGGCCGACTTGGCGGCCGAGGCCCTGGAGCTGGCCCGCACCCTCGCCGAGGGCCCCACCCTCGCTTACGGCGCCATCAAGGAGTCGCTCGCCTACGCTGCGGGCCACACCCTTGAGGAGTCCTTGGAGAAGGAGGACGAGCTCCAGACGAAGGCGGGCGCGTCCGAGGACCACGGGATCGCCGTCCAGGCGTTCCTGGACAAGGCGAAGCCCGAGTACCTGGGCCGCTGAGCCCTCGGTAGCGCCCCGGCGGCCGCCGGGGACCCGGATCACACCCGGATCACACAGTCCTCCAGATGGTCGTTCACCAGGCCGCAGGCCTGCATCAGGGCGTACGCCGTGGTGGGGCCGACGAACCGGATGCCGCGCTTCTTCAGGGCCTTGGACAGGGCCGTGGACTCGGGCGTGATCGCCGGTACGTCGGCCAGGGCGGCCGGGGCCTTGCGGGTGACCGGGTCCGGGGCGTGCGACCAGATCAGCTCGTCCAGTTCGCCGTCGGCCCAGCCGGCGAGCACGCGCGCGTTGGCGAGGGTCGCGTCGACCTTGGCGCGGTTGCGGATGATGCCGGGGTCGGCCAGGAGCCGCTCCCGGTCGGCGTCCGTGAACCGGGCGACCTCGTCGATCTCGAAGCCCGCGAAGGCGGCGCGGAAGCCCTCGCGGCGGCGCAGGATCGTGATCCAGGAGAGGCCCGACTGGAAGGCCTCCAGGCAGAGCCGTTCGTACAGGGCGTCGTCCCCGTGGACCGGGCGGCCCCACTCCTCGTCGTGGTACGCCACGTAGTCCTCGGTCGAGAGGCCCCAGGGACAGCGCAGTCTGCCGTCCGGGCCCGCCACCGCGTCGCCGCTCACCGGTCGTTCTCCTCTTCGGCCGCGTCCTTCGGGGCCGGCTGGTCCTGTGGGGCCGCCGGGGCGTGCGTCTTGAGGAGGCCGGGGCCGCCGACCGCGGTGGCCTGGGCGCCGGCGAGCGCCGCCTCGAGCTCCGCGATGTGGGCGTCGCGCTCGGCGAGTTCGGCGGCGAGACGGCCGAGGGCGTCGTCCACCTCCGCCATGCGATAGCCCCGCAGGGTCAGCGGGAAGCGCAGTGCCTCCACGTCGGCGCGGCGCAGGGCGCGGTCAGGGGGCAGCGGGTCGGTGAACCGCTCGGCAGCCACGTCGGGCAGCGCGGCGCGCTCCCCGCCGCCGACCACGGCAAGCGTCACCGCGCCGACCACCACGACGAGGGCGATGACCAGGAACAAGAACAAGACCATCTCTTCAGGCCCCCACGCTCGACTGCCGTGTTCAAACTGTCAGGGTCTGATCGTGCCATGCGCCTGTGACAGTTAAGGTCGCAGGCGGCCGAAGGACGGCACCGACAGAGGAGGCTCACAGGGGATGCTCAGGCTTGGCAGGCGTGAATTCGACGCGCACGAGCCGGTGATCATGGCGATCGTGAACCGGACCCCTGACTCCTTCTACGACCAGGGCGCCACGTTCCGCGACGAACCCGCGCTCGCCCGCGTCGAGCAGGCGGTGTCGGAGGGCGCCGCCATCATCGACATCGGCGGGGTCAAGGCCGGTCCCGGTGAGGAGGTCACGGCCGACGAGGAGGCGCGGCGGACGGTCGGCTTCGTCGCCGATGTGCGCAAGCGGTTCCCCGACGTGATCATCAGCGTCGACACCTGGCGGCACGAGGTCGGCGAGGCGGTCTGCGAGGCGGGCGCGGACCTGCTGAACGACGCGTGGGGCGGTGTCGACCCCCGGCTCGCGGAGGTCGCCGCGCGGTACGGCGTGGGCCTGGTGTGCACGCACGCCGGTGGCGCCGAGCCGCGGACCCGACCGCATCGGGTGACGTATGACGACGTCATGGACGACATCCTCTCGGTCACCCTCGGCCTGGCCGAGCGCGCGGTCGCGCTCGGGGTGCCGCGCGAGTCCGTGATGATCGACCCCGGGCACGACTTCGGCAAGAACACGCGGCACTCCCTGGAGGCGACGCGGCGGCTCGGGGAGATGGTCGAAACCGGGTGGCCCGTCCTCGTGTCGCTGTCCAACAAGGACTTCGTAGGGGAGACGCTGGACAAGCCGGTCAAGGAGCGCGTGGTGGGCACGCTGGCCACGACCGCGGTGTCGGCGTGGCTGGGGGCGCAGGTGTACCGGGTGCACGAGGTCGCCGAGACGCGCCAGGTGGTCGACATGGTCGCGACCATCGCCGGGCACCGGGATCCGGCGGTCGCCCGGCGAGGCCTCGCGTAGGGGCCTAGCGGCCCACTTCCTTGGTGACCAGAGCGACCGCCTCGTCCACGTCGTCCGTGACGTGGAAGAGGTGCAGGTCGTGCTCCGACGCCTTGCCGCCCGCGATCACCGTGTCGCGGAGCCAGTCGACGAGTCCGCCCCAGTACTGCGACCCGAAGAGGACGATCGGGAAGCGGGTCACCTTGCGGGTCTGGACGAGGGTGAGGGCCTCGAAGAGCTCGTCCAGGGTGCCGAGGCCGCCGGGCAGGACCACGAAGCCCTGGGCGTACTTCACGAACATGGTCTTCCGTACGAAGAAGTAGCGGAAGTTCACACCGATGTCGACGTGTTCGTTGAGGCCCTGCTCGAAGGGCAGCTCGATGCCGAGGCCGACGGAGACGCCCTTGGCCTCCCGCGCGCCCTTGTTGGCCGCCTCCATGGCGCCGGGGCCGCCCCCGGTGATCACGGCGAAGCCCGCGTCGACCAGCGCCTTGCCGATGCGGATGCCCGCCTCGTATTCGAGCGAGCCGACCGGCGTACGCGCCGAACCGAAGACGCTGATGGCGCTGGGGAGTTCCGCGAGCGCGCCGAAGCCCTCCACGAACTCGGACTGGATGCGCATGACCCGCCAGGGGTCGGTGTGCACCCACTCCGACTCGCCCTCCGCGTCGGTGTCGAGGAGACGCTGGTCCGTGGTGCCGGGGGTGATCTGCTCACGCCGCCGCACCACGGGCCCCAAGTGCTGCTCGTCCCTCGGGCCCTGCCCCTCTGGACTACCCATGAACATCCCCTTCCGCTGACGGTCTTGCTCGACGTGCCACTTCAGCGTAGGTCTACGGGTGTTACAGGCGGCGCATCCTTAACAGAACTCAGGATGTCAGCCAGGCGCTCAGCCGCTTCTCCGCCTCCGGGATCAGCGAGGCCCGCACCCGCTCGTCGACCTTGTGGGCGAGCAGCGGGTTGCCCGGGCTGTAGTTCACGGCGGGCACGCCGAGCGCGCTGAAGCGGGAGACGTCCGTCCAGCCGAACTTGGGCTTCGCCTCGCCGCCGACCGCCGCCATGAAGGCCGCGGCGGCCGGGTGGTTCAGGCCAGGGCGGGCACCGCCCGTGTGGTCGTCGATGACGAACTCGTCGATCTCGCAGTCGGCGAAGTAGTCGCGCACGAAGGCCACCGCCTCGTCCTCGGAGCGGTCCGGCGCGTAGCGGAAGTTGACGACGACGGTGCACTCGTCGGGGATGACGTTGGTGGCGACGCCGCCCTCGACGCGTACGGCGTTGAGGCCCTCGTGGAAGCGGAGGCCGTCGACCACCGGCGTGCGCGGCTCGTACGCGGCGAGCTTCTCCAAGATCGGCGCGACCTTGTGGATCGCGTTCGAGCCCATCCACGCGCGCGCGGAGTGCGCGCGCGTGCCCTTCGTCTTCAGCAGGACCCGCAGGGTGCCCTGGCAGCCGCCCTCGACCTGGTTGTCCGTCGGCTCCAGGAGGATGGCGAAATCGCCCGCGAGCCAGTCGGGGTGGGCCTCTGCCACGTGGCCGAGGCCGTTCAGGTGGGCGGCGACCTCTTCGTTGTCGTAGAAGACGAAGGTGAGGTCGCGGTTGGGCTCGGTCACGGTCTGCGCGATGCGCAGCTGGACGGCGACGCCCGACTTCATGTCGCAGGTTCCGCAGCCCCACAGGACGCCGTCCTCGTCCAGGCGCGAGGGCACGTTGTCCGCGATCGGGACCGTGTCGATGTGCCCGGCGAGGATCACGCGCTCGGCCCGGCCCAGGTTCGTGCGCGCCACCACGTTGTTGCCGTGCCGGTCGACCGTGAGGTGCGGCAGGCGGCGCAGGGCCGTCTCGATGGCGTCCGCGAGGGCTTTCTCCTCGCCGCTCGGCGAGGGGAAATCGACCAGCTGGGCGGTGAGCGCGGCGGCGTCGAGCGTGAGGTCGAGCGACGCGTCGTGTGAGGTCTGGGCCATGGCTTCGACCCTAACGCCACTGGCCGCACCGCCGTGTCGGTGGCCTCCGCTACCTTGGTCGCGTGCCTGAGCCCCCCACGCTCGTCCGGAGCGGCCGCCTCGTGCGTACCGGGACCGCCCTCGCGGTCCTCCTCGCGCTCGTGGGTTACGTGGTGGTGCAGTACGCCTTCGGGGACAAGGCCGATCCGCGCTGCAGGGTCGTCTCGGGCAACGGCGACGGCGCGTCGTACGAACTGGGCGCCGACCAGGCGGAGAACGCGGCGACGGTCACCGCCGCGGGCACGTCCCGCGGCATGCCGGAGCGGGCGATCACGATCGCCCTGGCGACCGCCCTGCAGGAGTCGGGCCTGCGCAACATCAGGCACGGCGACCGGGACTCGCTCGGCCTCTTCCAGCAGCGCCCTTCGCAGGGCTGGGGGAACGCGGAGCAGATCATGGACCCGGCGTACTCGGCGGTGCGTTTCTACGCCCATCTCAACGACATCCCCGGCTATTCACGGCTCCCCCTGACCGTCGCCGCCCAGCGCGTGCAGCGCAGCGGCTTTCCCCAGGCGTACGCGAAGCACGAGCCGGACGCCGCGCTGCTCGCCGCCGCGCTGACCGGCCGCTCCCCCGCCACCCTCACCTGCGAGGGCCGCACGGCCGACGAACCGGGCGATCCGGCGAAGGTGCGGGCGGCCCTGATCCGCGACTTCGGCCGTGAGGTGGCGCCGGAGAGCGGCCGCGGCGGCACGGTCACCGTGCCGGTGGGCGCCGCGGCGGCCAGCACGGAGGGCGGGGCCGGACAGCGGGGCTGGGAGCTCGCGCACTGGGCGGTGGCCAGGGCGTCCGCGCTCGGCATCGAGCGCGTCTCGTACGACGGCCGGGAGTGGAGCACCGCGGACTCCGGCAAGAAATGGCGCAAGGCGGGCAAGGCGGGCGAAGCGAGCGCCGGCGGGCAGCGCGGCGACGTCACGACCGGCGCGGGCCGGGTCCGAATTGTCGTTGGTCATTAGTACGGCGCTTCACTCGATCAGGCCACGTTGATCACTCAGGGGCGACCTGCCACCCGGGCTTTCGCGCACTCCACCCCGTACATGCCAAAACCCTTGCGAACACAGGGCATTGACGATTCAGCAAGCACTCCCCGGCCAAGCCTTTTGCCCGTTTTTATCCACAGCAGATAATGCGATGCATTGCCAATTCTTTACGTTCGCCCACCGCAACCTTCGAGGGCTTCGAGCGGTAGTCACTGCGTCCGAGCACCGGACCCCATCCGGCCCGGACACCCCAACGTTCTCTCCCGTCTGAAGGAGCATCATGTCCCTCCCCCTGACCCGCCGGATCGCCCGCGCCGCGCTGCTCATCGCAGCGGGGGCGGCTCCCGTGGTCGGTGCGGCCGGCTCCGCAAGCGCCGCCGAGCTTCCGGCCACCCCCGACCTGGGCGGCGTGAGCTCCCTGGACACCGCCGGTCTGGGCAACACCGTCGACGGCGCCTCCAGGAACGCCACCGGTCTCGCGGGTGAGACCGGCAGCAAGGCCGTGAAGAAGGGCGTCCCGGCCGCGGGCAAGGTCGTCGGCACCGGCGCCAGGACCACCACCCCGGTGGCGCAGAAGGCCGCGGGCGACCTCGCGGGCAACGCCGGCGACGTGGTCGGCGAGACCGCGGGCACGGCCACCAAGGGCGGCCTGCCCACCGACGCCGTCGGCGAGGGCCTGCCGACGGACGCCGTCACCAAGGGCGGCCTGCCCACCGACCAGCTGCCGGTCAAGAGCCTGCCGCTCGGCTGACCGCCGCGCACCGCAGGGGAGGGCCCGGAGCCATTGGCTCCGGGCC
>NZ_JBSGSG010000141.1:0-14720 GCF_053606765.1 Streptomyces sp. NPDC055189 | reverse complement strand
GGCCGGTTCTGTCCGGCCCGGCACGGGGTCTGCGCGTTCAGCATGTCGTCGTCTCTCCCTCTGCTCCCTTGTTTCCCTTGCCCGGCCGCAGCTCCCGCTCGATCCACGCCCGGTCCTTGGCGAGGTCCTTCTCCCCCTTGGACCAGATGTCCGGCGATGCCTCGCCCTTCGGGATGCCGATCAGGGTCCGGTCGCCGGGCCCGAGCCGCGGGTCCACGTCCACGTCCATCACGAACGTGATCCGCTTCGCCCCCTGGTCCGGCTTGTAGTAGCGGGTCACGTCCAGGACGATCCGCTCGCTGACGCCGCCGGGGACCGGCTCGACCCGTTTCACCGTTCCTTCCACGATGAGCCGGGCACAGGCCGCGTACGCCCCGGGCTTCCGGTCCGTGTCGTTCGAGCCGCCCCCGTCCGCCCTCTGGTCCCCCGCCTCGGGCGCCGCTCCCTTCGCCGCGTCGGAGTCGCCGTTCGCGGTGATCCCGCCCCCGCTCTCCATAGCCAGCCAGGCGAGCCCGCCCACCAGCGAGGCGGCAGCGGTGGCCGCGGCCAAGCCGAACGCCACCGTCACGCGACGCCGCCGGGCCCCGGCGGGGCGTACGCCGGCCCACTGGTCCGGCACGGACGCGAGCGCGGGAACAGGAGCGGGAGCAGAAGCAGGAGCGGGAGCAAGAGCAGGCGCCGCCAGCGCGCGCCCCACCACCCCGATCTGCTCCCGCAGCAGTGCGACGTCCGCCACGGCCGCGGCGTGCTCCGCCGCGAGCTCCGGGTCCCGCCCGGCATCGGCGGGCAGGGGTTCGTCCGTGAGGGCGAGCATCAGCGCGTCGTAGCCGTCCCCGGCCATCTCGTCCTTGGTCACCGTCACACCACCTCGCCCTCGTGCAGCCGCGTCCGCAGCACCCGTACCGCCGTATGCAGCCTGCTCTTGACCGTGCCCTCCGGTATGCCCAGCTCGTCGGCGATCGCCCGCACCGGGAGATCGGCGTAGAAGCGCAGGACGACGACCTGGCGCTGGGTGTCGGGCAGCGCGTCGAGGCCCTGGGTGACGGCCATCGAGAGGGCCCGCGTCTCCGCCCCGTCCTCGTCCGTCGCCTCCCGCCACAGCACGGCGAGCCGCTCCCCGAGGCGCTCCTGCCTGCGGCGCGCCCGGTGCCAGTCCATGGCGAGGTTCGAGGCGACAACCGCCGCCCACGCGGACACGTCCCGCGGCGCCTCGCGCCCGTCCGCGGCCCGCTCCAGGAGCTTGAGCCTCACCTGCTGGACACCGTCGGGCAGATCGGCGTGCGGCACCCCGCCGAGCGCGAGCACCGCCCGCACCCGGTCCTCCTGGGCCGCGTCGAGCGGATCCGCCCCCTCCCGCCGGCCTTGCCGGTCCCGTCGCATTCTTCCGCGCAGCAAGACACCCCTCCCGTCCCCGCGTTTCCCCTAGGACGCGGGGACGGCCCAAAACGTTCGGCGGGGCCGGGGGAATGTCGAAGAGTTTCCCGCCGGGAATGTGACATCCCGAACTTCGGACAATGGATTGGACAAGGCGCCCGTGGACAGACGCATCATGGAACCGGCGCAGGCCAAAGCCTGTGCCCATGCACATACGGAGGATGTCCCTGTGAAGGTCGGAATCGTCGGAGCCACCGGTCAGGTCGGCACGGTCATGCGCAAGATCCTCGTCGAGCGGGACTTCCCGGCGGACGAGCTGCGTCTGTTCGCATCGGCCCGCTCGGCCGGCTCGACCCTGGACGGCGTGACGGTCGAGGACGCCTCCACGGCCGACTACAGCGGCCTCGACATCGTCCTGTTCTCGGCGGGCGGCGCCACCTCGAAGGCCCTGGCCGAGAAGGTCGCCTCGCAGGGTCCCGTCGTGATCGACAATTCCTCGGCCTGGCGGATGGACCCCGAGGTCCCGCTGGTCGTCTCCGAGGTCAACCCGCACGCGATCGCGAACCGCCCCAAGGGCATCATCGCCAACCCGAACTGCACGACGATGGCCGCCATGCCGGTCCTGAAGCCGCTGCACCAGGAGGCCGGGCTCACCGCGCTCGTCGTGGCGACCTACCAGGCCGTGTCCGGCTCGGGTCTCGCCGGTGTCGACGAGCTCTTCGAGCAGGTAAAGAAGGTCGGCGACGACGCCCCCAAGCTCACGCACGACGGCTCGGCCACGGAGTTCCCGGCCCCGAACAAGTACGTCGCGCCGATCGCGTACAACGTCCTGCCGATGGCCGGCTCCATCGTCGACGACGGTCTGAACGAGACCGACGAGGAGCAGAAGCTCCGCAACGAATCCCGCAAGATCCTCGAGGTCCCGGACCTCAAGGTCTCCGGCACCTGCGTCCGCGTGCCGGTCTTCACCGGTCACTCGCTCCAGGTCAACGCCCGTTTCGAGCGTCCGCTGAGCGCCGAGCGCGCCACCGAGATCCTCGCGTCGGCCGAGGGCGTCGTCCTCACGGACGTCCCGACCCCGCTGGTCGCCGCGGGCAAGGACGACTCGTACGTGGGCCGCATCCGCAACGACGAGACGGCGGAGAACGGCCTCGCCTTCTTCATCTCCGACGACAACCTCCGCAAGGGCGCCGCGCTGAACGCGGTGCAGATCGCGGAGCTGGTGGCGGCCGAGCTCAAGGGCTGAAGTTCATGAGCTGCTGAAGTTCATGAGCTGAGGTCTTACGCGGATGGGGGCGGGCACCGTTTATTCGGTGGCCGCCCCCATCGCGTACCCCACGACGAGCAGCGCGAGGGCCGCGAGGCCGCCGCCGAGCCACAGCACGTCCGTCGTCCCGTAGCCGTCCGCGACCAGGCCGCCGGTCAGGGCGCCCAGGGCGATCGCCGCGTTGAACACCGCGGCGAAGAGCGCCGACGCCTCCTCTCGCGCGCGGGGAGCGGCGGTGAGTATCCACTGCTGGGTGGAGACGGAGACCCCGCCGTAGGCCAAGCCCCACGCGACGAGGAGCGGCACGGACGCGAGGAGCGAGCCGCCCGCGGGCCCGAGGAGCAGGACCACGGCGGCAAGACCCGCGCAGATGGCGAGCAGCGCCCGGCGCGGATCGCGGGCCGCGAGCGCGCCGCCCGCGAAGTTTCCGGCGATGCCCGCCACCCCGTAGGCGAGCAGCAGCCCGCTGATGAGCCCGGCGCCGAGGCCGGGCACGCGCTCCAGGACGGGTCGTACGTAGGTGTACGCGGCGAAGTGCCCGGTGACCAGGAGCAGCACCACGAGGAGTCCCGCCCGCAGCCGCGCGTTCCGCAGCAGCCCGGGGAACGTGCCGAGCCGTACCGCCGCCGACGCGGGCAGCGGCGGGAGCGAGGCCGCCAGCAGTCCGGCGACCGCGAGTGCGAACGCCCCCATCACCGCGAACGCCCAGCGCCAGCCCGCGAGTTCACCGAGAAACGTACCGGCGGGGACACCGAGGACGGACGCCACCGCGATCCCGCTGAAGATCACCGTGGTGGCCCGCCCCGCGGCCTCCTCGCGCACGAGCCGCGCGCCGAGTCCGGCCGCGATCGCCCATACGCCGCCGATGCAGACCCCGACCAGGACCCGCGCAGCGAGCAGCACGCCGAAGGCGGGGGCGAGCGCGGAGAGGAGGTTGGCGGCGGCGAGCAGGGCCATCAGCGCGCACAGCACCGTACGCCGGTCCGCGCGCCGCACGGCGACGGGCAGCAGCAGCGCGGCGAGCGCCGCGATGACGCCGGGGAGCGTGACGGTCAGGCCCGCGGTCCCGTCGGACACGCCGAGCCCGGCGGAGAGGGAGGTGAGGAGGCCGACCGGGAGCATTTCCGTGGTGACGACGGAGAAGGTGGTGGCGGCGACGGCGAGGACGGGCAGGGGGAGGGAGCGCTGCCGCCGTGCGAGTTCCGGGGATGCGAGTGGGGTGGCTTTCATGAGGTCAAGCCTTCGCCGGGCGCCCTCGGGGAACAACGGCGAAGATCTCATCCTTGAATGAGCGGGGCTCATGGACGGCTCATGGACGGCTCGGGGATGAGGGGGTTGCCGGTGCTGGAGATACGGGAGCTGGAGTGCTTCATGGCACTCGCCGACGAGCTGCACTTCGGCCGCGCGGGCGAGCGGCTCTACGTGTCGCAGAGCCGCGTAAGCCAGCTCCTGCGGGACCTGGAGCGGCGGATCGGCACACGACTCGTGGAGCGGTCGAGCCGGCGGGTGCGGCTGACTCCGGCGGGCGAGCGGTTCCTGGCCGAACTGCGCCCTGCGTACGAGACGTTGAGCGCCACGGTGGACACGGCAAGGGAGTCGGCGCGCGGGGTCACGGGGCGGCTGCGGATCGGCTTCCAGGGGACGGCGGACGCCCGCCTCATGCGGGCGATCGCGGACTTCCAGGAGCGGCATCCTGGCTGTGTGACGGAGATCGTGGAGGTGCCGTTCGCGGATCCGTTCGGGGCGGTGCGGCACGGGGATGTGGACACGGCGATCGTGCTGCTGCCGGTCGAGGAGCCGGATCTGGTGCTCGGTCCGCTCTTCTCCCGCCAGCAGCAGACGGTCGCGGTGTCGGTACGTCATCCCTTCGCGGGCCGCGGCTCGTTGCACGCGGACGAGCTTGCCGGGGTTCCTCTGATCTCCGCGACGGCGCCGGCACCGGCGTACTGGCGCACGGCACAGGCCCCGTCGACCGCACCGGCCCCGCAAGTGCGCACCCTCCAGGAGGGCTTGACGCTGGTCGCGGCCGACCGCGGGGCGATGCTGCTGTGCCGCCCCACGGCGGAGTACCACGGGCGGCGTGACGTCACGTTCGTGCCGGTGGAGGGGGTGCCGGATTCGGTGCTCGGGATGGTGTGGCGGCGGGACGGGGGGACGGAGCGGGTGCGGGCGTTCGCGCGGGCGGTGGGCGGGGTTTCCTAAGGTCGGCGGACCTCGAAGTGGAAGCAGCCGTACTCGACCGCCCTGACGTGCACGAGGGCGACCTCCGGGTCCGCGAAGGCCTCCGCGAAGGCGGCGTCGAAGCCTTCCGTCGCCGGGTCCGGGATCTCCAGGAGGCGTCCGCCGATGATGTGGCCTTCGGCGTTGTAGCGGCGGAGGGTGCGGAGGGCTCCGGGGCGGGCGAAGGGGTACTCCCCGTCGCGGGGCGCCGGGCCCTCGCAGTCCTGCGCGTGGATGAAGACCGGGCCCTGCTCGTCGTAGGCGCCGGGGGTCGCGCCGGTCTCCGCCGCCCAGCGGCGCAGGGGGGCGTACGCGACCAGGGCGACGTGTTCGCCGGGGGCGGTGGGGCGCAGGCAGCAGCGGAGGGGGTCTCCGCCCTCCTTGTCCACGTAGGGGGTGCAGGGGCGGGCGGCGTCGTCCGTGATGCGGAGTTGGTTGAGGGTGGTGGGGTCTATGGGGCGGGGGGTGTATGTCAGGGGCGTGGTGGTTGCGGTCATGGGGCGAGCTTCGCGCGTGGGGGTGGGGCGGGGCTGGCGCATTTCAGACGTCGCTTTCCCCAACCCCGCCCCTTCCCGGCTGTATCCATTGGCGGCTGCGCCGCGCAGGGGGCTCCGCCCCCAGACGAACTCGGCGGAGCCGGTGATGACGGCAACCAAGGCCAAGGCCGCTACCAAACCCCCCGCATACGCCGATACCCCTCCCCCAACCCCGCCAACTCCTCCCCCGTCAACACGTCCTCCACCCTGGCGAACCCCTCCGGGGCCCTCTCGGCGACCGTCCGGAGGACCGCGTCCACCGGCATCGCACGGTTCGCGAGGGCCACCGCATTGGCGGGGCCCCACCGCTCCGCCTCGTAGGCCCGCAGCCCGCCCACCCGGTCCACCCCTGCACGGGCCATGCACACCGCAAGGGCCCGGGCGTCGAGGATCGCCTCCGAACCCCCGCTGGACCCCACGGGGTACATCGGATGGGCCGCGTCGCCGAGGAGGGTCACGGCGCCGCGTCCCCACCAGGGCAGTGGATCCCGGTCCACCATCGGGTACTCCAGGATCCGCCCCGTCGACCCGGTCGCGGCGAGCAGCGCGGGCACGTCCAGATCCCCGATCCGCCAACCGGAGAAGTGCGGCAGGACGTCGGAGAGGCGTCCCGAGCGGTTCCAGTCGACGGGCCCCGGCGCCCCGTGGTGATGGACCGGAAAGCGCACCTCCGCGACCCAGTTGAGCAGCGCCCGCCCCCGCGTCTCCGCCTCCCGCGAGATCGGGTAGACGACGAGTTTCGTGGTCGCGTTGCTGCCCGCGATCGCCATCGTCCGGCCGCCGAGCACTGGCTCCCACTCGGTGACGCCGCGCCACATCCGGACGCCGTTCCACAAGGGCGGTCCTTCGCCGGGATGCAGGCAGTTCCGTACCGCCGAGTACAGGCCGTCGGCCCCGACCAGGGCCCGCACCGGCACCGCGAACTCCCGCCCGCGGGCCACGTCCCGCAGCGTCACCCGCAGCGCCCCCGACCCCTCCGGCTCGGCGTACCGCACGAACGCCGTGCCGGTCTGGACGGCGCTCTCGCCGAGGCGGTCGCGTACCGCGTCGAGGAGGATCAGCTGCAGCGCCCCGCGGTGCAGCGAGTACTGCGGCCAGTGGTGGCCGCGGGCCAGGCCAAGACGCTCGCCCCAGATGTGGTTGCCGTGCCGGTCGAAGTGCAGGATCCCGGCGGTCGGCACGGCCGTGGCGGCCAGCTCGGCGCCGAGGCCGAGCTCCGTCAACACGCTCACGGCGTGCGGGAGGAGGTTGATGCCGACCCCGACGGGCCGCAGCGCGTCCACCGCGTCCACGACCCGTACCCCGATGCCCGCGGCGTGCAGGCTGAGCGCGGTGGTGAGCCCGCCGATCCCGGCTCCCACGACGAGTACGTCGATCATCGGGCGCACCTCGCACCACCGGATCGCGGCGATCTTCGCCATCGTCTCGATTCCGGTAATCGTGGTGCTCCCGGTAATCGCTGTGACCGTCGGAGTCCCATGGACGCTCCCCCCGGGGCGTGTGTCGACGCGCGGATGCTAGTGGCACGGAAGCCCGCTAACAATGCCGCGTGGCGGCCGTCGGACAATGCCCCGTCACGTCCGCGGACCCACGTGGAAGGATGGCCGGAAACGCCACAAGTCGTACCTGAGGAGATGACCGCGTGCCCGGCACCAATCTGACCCGCGAAGAGGCGCAGCAGCGCGCGAAGCTGCTCACCGTTGACTCGTACGAGATCGATCTCGACCTCTCCGGCGCACAAGAGGGCGGCACCTACCGTTCGGTGACCACGGTGCGCTTCGATTCCGCGGAGGCGGGCGCCGAGACGTTCATCGACCTCGTTGCCCCGGCGGTCCACGAGGCCGTCCTGAACGGGCGCTCGCTGGACGTGGCCGCCGTCTTCCGGGACTCGCGCATCGCGCTCAAGCACCTGGAGGCGGGGCCCAACGAGCTGAAGGTGGTAGCCGACTGCGACTACACCAATACGGGCGAGGGCCTGCACCGTTTCGTCGACCCGGTCGACGAACAGGCCTATCTCTACACGCAGTTCGAGGTGCCCGACGCGCGCCGTGTCTTCGCCTCCTTCGAGCAGCCCGATCTCAAGGCGACGTTCAAGTTCACCGTGAAGGCACCGTCCGGCTGGACGGTCATCTCGAATTCGCCGACTCCCGAGCCCAGCGGTGACGTCTGGGTCTTCGAGCCCACGCCGCGCATCTCGACGTACATCACGGCGCTCATCGTCGGTCCGTATCACTCGGTCCACAGCTCGTACGAGGGTCCTGGCGGCCAGTCGGTTCCGCTCGGCATCTACTGCCGGCCCTCGCTCGCCGAGTTCCTCGACTCGGACGCGATCTTCGAGGTCACGCGGCAGGGCTTCGACTGGTTCCAGGAGAAGTTCGACTACGCGTACCCCTTCGCCAAGTACGACCAGCTCTTCGTGCCGGAGTTCAACGCGGGCGCGATGGAGAACGCGGGTGCGGTGACCATCCGCGACCAGTACGTGTTCCGTTCGAAGGTGACGGACGCGGCGTACGAGACGCGCGCGGAGACCATCCTCCACGAGCTGGCCCACATGTGGTTCGGCGACCTGGTGACGATGGAGTGGTGGAACGACCTCTGGCTGAACGAGTCGTTCGCCACGTACACCTCCATCGCCTGCCAGGCGTACGCGGAGAACTCGCGCTGGCCGCACTCCTGGACGACGTTCGCCAACTCCATGAAGACGTGGGCGTACCGCCAGGACCAGCTGCCCTCCACGCACCCGATCATGGCGGACATCCAGGACCTCGACGACGTCCTGGTCAACTTCGACGGCATCACGTACGCGAAGGGCGCGAGCGTCCTGAAGCAGCTCGTGGCGTACGTCGGAGAGGACGAGTTCTTCCGGGGCGTGCAGGCGTACTTCAAGGCGCACGCCTTCGGGAACACGCGCCTGTCCGACCTGCTCGGCAAGCTGGAGGAGACCAGCGGGCGCGACCTCAAGACCTGGTCGAAGAAGTGGCTGGAAACGGCCGGGATCAACGTCCTGCGGCCGGTGGTCGACGTCGACACATCCGGCCGGATCACGTCGTTCGCGGTCAAGCAGGAGGCGCCGGCTCTCCCCGCCGGCGCGAAGGGCGAGCCGACGCTGCGTCCCCACCGGATCGCGATCGGCCTGTACGACCTCGACGAGGCGAGCGGCAAGCTGCTGCGCACGGACCGCGTGGAGCTGGACGTGGACGGCGAACTGACCGCCGTGGACGATCTTGTGGGCCGCGAGCGTCCGGCGGTGATCCTCCTGAACGACGACGACCTCTCGTACGCGAAGGTACGCCTGGACGCGGAGTCGCTCGCGTTCGTGACGGAGCACATCGGCGACTTCGAGGCGTCGCTGCCGCGCGCCCTTTCGTGGGCGTCGGCGTGGGACATGACACGGGACGCGGAGCTGCCCACGCGGGAGTACCTCTCCCTCGTCCTGTCCGGCATCGCCAAGGAGTCGGACATCGGGGTCGTGCAGTCGCTGCACCGCCAGGTGAAGCTGGCGCTCGACCTGTACGCGGCTCCCGCCGGGCGCGAGGCGGCGCTGGCCGACTGGACCGAGGCGACGCTCTCGCACCTGCGTGCGGCGGAGGCGGGCAGCGATCACCAGCTGGCGTGGGCGCGGGCTTTCGCGTCGACGGCGCGTACGGAGGAGCAGCTGACGCTGCTCGAAGAGCTGGTGTCGGGCAAGCAGGCCATCGCGGGCCTCGCGGTCGACACGGAGCTGCGCTGGGCCTTCGTGCACCGGCTGGCGGCGAAGGGGCGGCTCGACGAGGCCGGGATCACGGCGGAGCTCGACCGTGACAAGACGGCGGCGGGCGAGCGGCACGCTGCCGCGGCGCGGGCGGCGCGGCCCACGCCGGAGGCGAAGGCGGAGGCCTGGGCCTCCGTCGTCGAGTCCGACAAGCTCCCGAACGCGATCCAGGAGTCCGTGATCTCCGGCTTCGTCCAGACGGACCAGCGCGAACTCCTCGCCCCGTACACGGAGAAGTTCTTCGCGGCGGTCAAGGGTGCGTGGGACTCGCGCTCGCACGAGATGGCGCAGCAGATCGCGGTGGGCCTGTACCCGGCGGTCCAGGTGTCCCGGGCGACCCTGGACGCGACGGACGCGTGGCTGGACTCGGCCGCGCCGTCGGCGGCCCTGCGCCGACTGATCACGGAGTCCCGGGCGGGCGTCGAGCGGGCGCTGCGGGCGCAGGAGGCAGACGCGTAGCCCTTGCCGGGCGGGCTGGACCCGCGCTGCCCTGCGCCGGCGACACATGACCTCCGGCCGGGGGCTGCTCCTTACCAGGGTGGCCCCGAGCCGGGGGGCCACGCTGCGTGCTCGGCGCTGGAGCGCTGCGGCTCGGCGCTGGGGCAGCCCCCGCCGCTCGTCGCAACGCTCACAAGCCCGCCGCTTCGCGGCGGATGTCTCCCGCCCACCCGCCCGATTACCCCGCATCCGCAGGGTGGGGGAGATCTCGTCCGCCGGCCGCATCCGACCGAGCCCGCGCTTCGCGCGGATTCTCCCCGCCCACCCGCCCGATTGCCCCGCGACTACGGGGTGAGCGGGTGGGTGGGCGGGATAGCTCCGCGCGAAGCGCGGCACAGTGGACGCCAACCCGCAGACGACAACCCGGCCACCTCACGACCGCGGGGCAATCGGGCGGGTGGGCGGGAGAGATCCGCGCGAAGCGCGGTAAGGGCGATGTCGGCCCGCAGACGGCAACCCGGCCACCGCACGGATACGGGGTACTCGGGCGGGTGGGCGGGAAAGGTTCGCGCGGAGCGCGGGAAGGGGGATGTCGGCCCGCAGACGAAAGCCTCGCGCCGAAGACTCGGGGTGCTGCACCGCACCCCCAATGCAGGGCGCGCCCTACTCCGCTCCGGCCCCCCGCAGGGGAACCGCCCCGCGCAGCGCCGACAAGACCCTGCTGACCGCCGCTCCCCCCGCAGCCCCGCGGCGCACCGCCGCCACCACGTGGCGGCGGGGGCGGTCCGCGGTCAGGCCCCTCATGACCACCCCGTCACGCCGCTCCGCCGCCATCCGCGGCACGAGGGCCACCCCCATCCCCGCCTCCACCATGGCGAGGATCGCCGTCCAGCCGGAGGCGGAATGCGCCTGCTCGGGCGTGAACCCGGCCCCCTCGCACGCCGCCCGCGTGATCTCCGACCAGGGGCCGCTGCCCCCGAAGATCCACGGCTCCCCGGCCAGGTCGGCGAGTCGGAGGCCGTCGACCGACGCCAGCGGGTGATCCCCGGGAAGCGCCACGTCCAGCGGATCCGCGAGGAGCGACTCCCGCGTGAAGCGCGTGTCCGCGTCCGCCGCGGCCGGCGCCGTCACCGCCAGGGAGAGGGCCACGTCCACCTCCCCCGCGGCAAGGAGCTCGTACGCCTCCGCCGCCTCCACCTCGCGGACCCGTACCGAAATCCCCGGCGCCGCCGCCCGCAGCTCCCGCACCGCGGGGACCACGAGCGCGGGCACGGCGGTCGAGAAGGCCCCGACCCGCACCTCCCCCGCCTCGCCCTGCGCGTAGGCCGCCAACTCCGCGTCCGCCTGCTCCAGTTGGGCGAAGACCGCCTCGGCGTGCCGCAGGACGAGATGCGCCGCGTCCGTGAGGCGGACCCGCCGCCCGTGCGCCTCCAGGAGCGGCACCCGCAGCTGCTTCGCGAGGTTGGACAGCTGCTGCGACACCGCCGACGGCGTCATCTGCAGCGCCCGCGCCGTCGCGGTCACCGTGCCCCGCTCGCTCAACGTACGCAGGATCTGCAGCTTCTTGATGTCCCACTCGCTCATGGAGTCAACGTACCGACTGGTCACAAGAGGTGATCGCACGGGACGCGCCCCCTACTTCGCCTGCTGCTTCGCCCGCTGCTTCGTCTGCTGCTTCGCCGGCTGCTTCGAGCGCGCCGCACCGAGCACGACCCCGCCGAGGATCAGCCCCATGCACATCACCTGAAGCCACCCCATCGCCTCGCCGAGCACCGCGAAGGAGAGCAGGGCGACGCACACCGGCTGGAGGTAGTAGATGACGCCGGCGCGGGCGGCGCCGATGATCGAGATCGCCTTGTTCCAGGCGAAGAAGGCGATCGCGGACGAGACGACACCGACGTAGAGGAGCGGCGAGACCGTCCCGACGGTCGGCGTGAAGCCGCCCTGGAGCACGAAGCTGGCCACGAACACCGGAAACAGCATCAGCGCGCCGAGCGTGAACGTCGCGAAGAGGAACGGCAGTCCGCCGATCTCCGCCGGCTTGCGCTTGAGCAGCGCGCTGTACGAGCCGAAGGAGAGCGCCCCCGCGATCACCCACAGGTCACCGGCGGCGAAGTCCATGGAGAGCGATCCGCCGGACACCAGGACTAGGACGCCCGCGCAGGCGATCAGCATGCCCGTCACGCGGCGCGCGCCGAGCTTCGTACCGCCGAGGCGTTCGTACACCGCCATCAGGACCGGTGACGCCGCCATGATCATGCCCATGTTGCCCGCGGTGGTGGTGACCCCGGCCTGGTTGACCAGGGTGTTGTAGATGGTGACGCCGAGGAGGGAGGCCAGGAGCAGGAAGCGGATGTGCTTGCGGAGCAGGGCCCGCTGCCGCCACGTCTGGCGTGCGGCGAACGGCGCCACCGCCGCAATGGCGATGATCCACCGCCAGAACGCGTGCTGGACGGGCGGCACGCTGTCGGCCAGGGCGCGCGAGGTGACGAAGCTGCCCGACCAGACGACCGTGGCGAGCGCCGCGAGGGCGAGGCCGAGGCCGATGGGGCCCGCGGCCCGCCGCGCCTTGTCCGCCGCCGCCGGGGCCGACACGTCCGGCGCTTCCGGCGCGGTGTGGATGGAGGTCGTCCGGTCCAGGACAGTCACGACAGTCACTGTTACCCCTTGCCTCTCTCCCGGTCGCTCCGGGAAAACACGAACCCCGCCGAGGTGGACACCACCCGGCGGGGATCTCTTCGCTGATTCGCTGATCTCTTGGTTGGCTGCGGGACTACCGTCGCACCCCCGCACCCATCAGGTCCATCGAATATTTCCGAGGCTTCTTTGAAGTAGAACCGAACAATTCATTCCCCCCTACTCCACACCCTGCTTCCTCTACTCCACACCCCACTCCCCCAGCGCCGCCCGCACCGACCCCGCGTCCGCCTCTTCCGCCGCCCACGCCACGTACCCGTCGGGGCGGACAAGGATGGTCGTACGCCGCTGGCTGGCCCAGTGCGTCACAACGGCACGCCCCGCCGCACCGACCGCACCGACCACGTCGGCGGCGTCGTACCCCGCGTCCCCCGGAGTGATCAGCACGAACTCGCCCTCGCGCAGAGCCTCGTAGAGCCGCCCCTCCTTGAGCGCGATGTCCGGGACGCGGTGCCCGGTCATGCGGTGGGAGCCCTTCGGGGCCGGGTAGGCGTACCCGATGCCGGTGATCTGGCCGATCGCCCTGTCCCGGACCGGGGACACGACGTTGACGAACGACGCGAGGACGGCGCGGGCCGCGCGCGACCACGGGCGCTTGACCATCGCGAGCCGTACGATCCCGCCGCTGCTGCGCAGGACCGCCTTGCCGATGGGGTGCCGCTCGGACTGGTAGGTGTCCAGCAGGCCTTCCGCTGCGCGGCCGTCGACCGCCGCGACGAGCTTCCAGCTCAGGTTCACGGCGTCCTGCAGACCGGTGTTCATGCCCTGCCCGCCCGCCGGGGTGTGCACGTGCGCGGCGTCCCCGGCGAGGAAGACCCGGCCGACCCGGTACGCGGGCGCCTGGCGCTCGTCGCTGTGGAAGCGGGACATCCAGCGGGCGTCGTGCATGCCGTAGTCACGGCCGAGCGCGAGCCGGGTGATCTCCTTGACCTCTTCGAGGTCGAGGGGCTCGCTGTCGGGGACGTTGTGGGCGCGGTTCCAGCCGATGACACGGTAGTAGCCGTCGGCGAAGGGCGCGATGAAGGCGAAGGCGTCGCCGGCGGCGTTCACGGTGAGGACCGATGCGGGCTTCTCGGCGAGCTTCACGTCGGCGAGCACGACCGAGCGGATGGCGGACTTTCCGGGGAAGGGCAGACCGATGGCCTTGCGGACCGGGCTGTGCAGCCCGTCGGCGCCGACGACGTACGCCGCCCGTCGCGTGCTCTTCTCGCCGCCGGGGCCCCGGACTTCGAGGGTCACGCCGTCCGCGTCCTGGGTGAGTCCGGTGACCTCGCTCTCGTACCGGAAGTCGACGCCCGCCTCGACCGCCCGGCGTTCGAGGACCCGCTCGACCTCGTACTGCGGCAGGACCAGAAGGTGGTTGTAGCGCGAGGGCAGCTTGTCGAGGCCGACCTCCAGGTGCGCGAAGAGGCGCAGGCGGTCCAGGGGCTGCCCCATGGCCTCGAGGTCGTCGGCGAGGCCGCGCGCGTCGAGCTGTTCGAGGGTGCGGGCGTGCAGCACCAGGGCGCGGGAGAGGTTGCTGATCCCGTGCGGCCGCTTCTCGAGCAGGGTGACGGGGACACCTGCCGCCGCCAGGTCCCCGGCGAGCAGCAGCCCGGTGGGGCCGGAGCCGACGACGATGACGGCGGGGTCCGCGGTACGGGTCGCGTCCTGCGTTTCCTGGGTTCCGTTCATGGCGGCCTCCTTGTGCCAACAACTGTTGGTCAACGCTTGTTGGCTAAGATAGGACCGCCGACATGGACTGTCAACACACGTTGGCCTACGATTGTTTGCATGAACCGAGGCGCACCCGATCCGGCGACCGAGGCGACAAGAGCGGCCGAGACAGCGGCCGCACCATCCCGCCGCTCCGACGCGACCCGCGCCGCGATCCTCACGGCCGCCCGCGAGCGGTTCGCCGCCGACGGCTACGAACGGGCCACCATCCGCGCCATCGCCAAGGACGCGCGGATCGATCCGTCGATGGTGATGCGCTATTACGGCAACAAGGAGGGCCTGTTCGCCGCCGCCTCGGCCATCGATCTGCGTCTGCCCGATCTCACCGCTGTGGCGCGCGAGGACGTCGGGCGCGCCCTGGTGACCCACTTCCGCGATGTCTGGGAGAAGGACGAGGTGCTGACCGCGATGCTCCGCGTCGGCATCACGAACCCGGCGGGCGCCGAGCGCATGCAGGGCATCTTCAGGGACCAGCTGCTGCCGGTCGCGCGCCGCGTCTGCCCCGATCCCGCCGACGCCCCGCGGCGGGCCGGGCTCTGCGCCTCACAGATCCTCGGCATGGCGCTGACCCGCTATGTACTGCGGTTCCCGCCCGCGGTCGCGTTGTCCGGCGAGGAGCTGGCGGACTGGCTCGGACCCACGGTGCAGCGCTATCTGACGGCCGAGCAGCCGTGACGTACGTAGGGGCTCTTCACCGGCGTACGCATGCGTACGCCGGTGA
>NZ_JBSGSG010000140.1:0-15576 GCF_053606765.1 Streptomyces sp. NPDC055189 | reverse complement strand
GACACAGGATGGTGTCCGGCCGCAGGCCGTCTTGGGCTTGTCGCGCAGTTCCCCGCGCCCCTTCGGGGGCGTTCAGTCGATGCGGGGCTGTTCGCGGCGTTCTGTGGCGGGGGCCGGGGTGGAGCCGCCGGAACCGCCGCCCAGGGGGCCGAAGTTGCCGAGTGCGCCGCCGAGGCCCTTGAGGGCGTCGCCGATTTCGCTGGGCACGATCCAGAGCTTGTTCGCGTCGCCCTCGGCGATCTTCGGGAGCATCTGGAGGTACTGGTACGAGAGGAGCTTCTGGTCCGGGTCTCCGGCGTGGATGGACTCGAAGACCGTACGGATCGCCTGGGCCTCGCCCTCTGCGCGCAGGGCCGCGGCCTTGGCCTCACCTTCGGCGCGCAGGATCGCGGACTGCTTCTCGCCCTCGGCGCGCAGGATCTCCGACTGCCGTACACCTTCGGCCTGGAGGATCGCGGCGCGCTTGTCGCGGTCGGCGCGCATCTGCTTCTCCATCGAGTCCTGGATGGAGGTCGGCGGCTCGATCGCCTTGAGCTCGACGCGGTTGACGCGGATGCCCCACTTGCCGGTGGCCTCGTCGAGGACGCCGCGCAGCGCCGCGTTGATCTCCTCGCGGGAGGTGAGGGTCCGCTCCAGGTCCATGCCACCGATGATGTTGCGCAGGGTGGTGACGGTGAGCTGCTCGATCGCCTGGATGTAGCTGGCCACTTCGTACGTAGCGGCGCGGGCGTCGGTCACCTGGTAGTAGATGACGGTGTCGATGTTCACCACGAGGTTGTCCTGGGTGATCACCGGCTGGGGCGGGAACGGGACGACCTGTTCACGCAGGTCGATGCGGTTGCGGATCGAGTCGATGAACGGGACGACGATGTTCAGGCCCGCGTTCAGCGTTCTGGTGTAGCGGCCGAAGCGCTCGACGATCGCCGCGCTGGCCTGCGGGATGACCTGGATCGTCTTGATCAGGGCGATGAAGACCAGCACCACCAGAATGATCAGGACGATGATGATTGGTTGCATCGTTGCTCCCCGTACCCCTCTTGCCTCGGTGTTCCCCGGAAGATCCGCAGCGCCGGAACGAGCCCGCGAAGATCTTGCTCGTCGAGTCTGTCAGACCCTCGCGCGCCCCGTGGTGCATTCACATGACGATGGCCGTCGCTCCGTCGATCTCGACCACATCCACCTCGCGTCCCGCCTCGTAGCTCTGGTCGGTGTCGAGGGCGCGGGCCGACCAGATCTCGCCGGCGAGTTTGATGCGGCCGCCGGAGGCGTCCACCCGTTCCAGGACGACGGCAGTCTTGCCCTTCAGTGCGTCTACTCCCGTGGCCAGCTTGGGTCCTTGGGCGCGTTGTCGGGCCGCGACGGGGCGCACCACCGCGATGAGCGCGACCGATACCGCGGCGAATACGACGACTTGGAGCACGGTGTCGCCGCCGAGGCCCGCGGTCACGGCGGCCGCGACAGCGCCCACGGAGAGCATGCCGAGCTCCGGCATCGCGGTCAGTACGAGCGGGATTCCGAGCGCGGCGGCGCCGATCAGCCACCACACCCATGCGTCGATGTCCACGTGTTCATGGTAGGACCGCGGGACCGTCCCGCACAGGGCACGTGATCTACCGGCCGGAGCGGGCCCGGCCGTTCACGCCGGTGGTGTCAGCCGAGCGGGAGTCCCTGCGCGCTCCAGCGCTCGCCCCGCTCCTCGACCACCAGGGGCAGTCCGAAGCAGAGGGAGAGGTTGCGGGAGGTCAGTTCGAGCTCCAGCGGGCCCGCGGCCATGATCTTGCCCTGGCGGATCATGAGGACGTGGGTGAAGCCGGGGGCGATCTCCTCGACGTGGTGCGTGACCATGATCATCGAGGGGGCGATCGGGTCGCGGGCGAGGCGGCCGAGACGGCGTACGAGGTCTTCGCGGCCGCCGAGGTCGAGGCCCGCGGCGGGCTCGTCCAGGAGGAGCAGCTCGGGGTCGGTCATCAGGGCGCGCGCGATCAGGGTGCGCTTGCGCTCTCCCTCGGAGAGGGTGCCGAACCTGCGGTCCAGGTACTCGGTCATGCCGAGGCGGTCGAGGAAGGCGCGGGCGCGCTGCTCGTCGACCTCTTCGTAGTCCTCGTGCCAGCCGGCGGTCATGCCGTACGCGGCCGTGAGCACCGTCTGGAGGACGGTCTGGCGCTTGGGCAGCTTCTCGGCCATCGCGATGCCGGCGACGCCGATGCGCGGGCGGAGCTCGAAGACGTCCGTGCCGGGCTTGCCGAGGGTCTCGCCGAGGATGGTGGCGGTGCCGGTGCTCGGGTGCAGGTAGCTGGACGCGACGTTCAGGAGGGTGGTCTTTCCGGCGCCGTTCGGTCCGAGGATGACCCAGCGCTCACCCTCCTTGACCGACCAGGAGACCTGGTCCACCAGAGCCCGGCCCTCGCGGACAACGGATACGTCCTCCAGCTCCAGTACATCGCTCATGAGCGCGTTGTCTCCCATTGCAGTCTCGGCTGTCGCTTGCGCCTGTGGACGCAGTCCCCTGGGAGAAAACCTACGCCACCGGTCGAGCGCTCCAGTCCTTAGCCCGGTCCTTAGGCTGTACGCATGCTCTCGGAACCACGCTCAGGACGCTTGGCAGCATGGGGAAATGCCCTTCTTGCCGGACTTGTCTCGCCGGACGACGCGGTGCTCGCCATGGTCGGCGACGACGCCGTGCACCGTGTCGAAGGCCTCCCCGGCGAGTCGGGGCCCGTCGGTCTCACGCTCGCCCTCGGAAGACTGCGCACGCTCGGGGTGACCGGGCTGCGGGTGGCGCTGCCCGCGCCGGGGCATCCGCTCGGCCTGAGCGGGCCGCCCGCCTTCAACGCGCGGGCCCTGGATGCCGAGGAGGCGGTCGTCGCCTACGGGGCTCCTTACGGGTTGGTGCCCGAGGTGTCCGAGGCGGGACCCGCGGGCGATGTGCACGTGGAGGTCCTCTGGCACTGCCTGCCGGTACGGGAGGCACCGCCCGCCGACGTTCCCTCGCTGGGCGAGGCGGAGCGCGAACTCGCCGAGGCGCTGCGGGATGCGACGGAGGTGCTCTCGCGGCTCGACGTCGCGGGCTCGGGGCCGGTCGCCGAGGCGGCGGTGGACGCGTACCGGGCGCGGGCCGAGCGCGGGCGCGAGGTGCTCGCGCCGGGATACCCGCCACGTGCGGTACGGGTCTTGGAGCTGGCCCAGCGGGTCGGCCTGCTGATCTCGGTGGCGTACGAGAACGGCCACGGCGGGGCCGTGAGCGCCTCGGAGATGGCCGCGCGGGGTGAGGCGCTGCGTCCGGTCGAACGGACGGCACGGCGGGCACAGGTGGCCGCGTACAACGCGTATGTGGAGGAGCGGGAGCGGTAGCCCTGCGGGGCCTGAGCGGTAATTGGGGTGGCCCTGTGGCAGCCGCTGCGCGGCCGGGCGGTGTCGGGGGTGGGGGCGCTTCGTCTTTGGCCGCGGGCGCTTCGTGGCTTGGCGCGCAGTTCCCCGCACCCCTGAAGGGCGCAAGACCGGCCCCCCGGATCAAGCCGGGAGGCCGGTGGTCACTGCTGCGGGCGTCGGTCAGACGTTGACGCCGTCGTTCCCGAAGGCCGGGTTGAGGGCACCGATGACGGACACGGTGTTGCCCACGGCGTTCACGGGGATGTGCACCGGCGCCTGGACGAGGTTGCCCGAGCCGACGCCGGGCGAGTTGACGGCCTTGCCGCCCGCGTGCGCACCGTCCGTGGCGGAGGCGAGACCGGCACCGGCGACGACGAGGCCACCCGCCACCATCGTGACAGCAGCGGCCTTCTTCAGGTTCTTCACTTCTGGGTCCTCCTAAGCGATCGCTGCGGCCAGCCGCCGCAGCACACTGGAGAACGGCCGGGCGGCTCACAGGTTGCGCCGAACGGGGGACATCCACACGACGGTATGAATCTCAGACCGGAATGCATCCGTCCGCTCTGCCGGTTGACGGAGTGCGCAGAAACGTTAATCAGCCGGTCACACCATGTCGTACGGCCCACAGGGCGGCCTGGGTGCGGTCGGCGAGGTCCAGCTTCATCAGGATGTTCGAGACATGGGTCTTGACGGTCTTCTCGGAGAGCACGAGCGCACGCGCGATCTCGCGGTTCGAGCGGCCGTCGGCGATGAGGCCGAGGACCTCGCGCTCCCGCTCGGTGAGCGAACCGCCTCTCCCCTGGCCGCTGTTGGACTCCTCCTGGGACAGCAGCGCCCCCGCCACCTCGGGCTGGAGGAGCACATGGCCCGCGTGCACGGAACGGATGGCGCCGGCCAGGGCCTCCGGGTCCACGTCCTTGTAGACATACCCGGCGGCGCCCGCGCGCAGGGCCGGGACGACCGTGCGTTTCTCGGTGAAGCTGGTGACGATGAGCACGCGCGCGGGGTTGGCCAGTTCGCGGAGCTTGCGCAGTGCCTCGACCCCGTCCATGCCCGGCATCTTGACGTCCATGAGGACGACGTCCGGTTTCAGCTTCTCGGCCTGCTCGACCCCTTCGATGCCGTCCGACGCCTCGCCCACGACCTCGATGTCGTCCTGCACCTCGAGGAACGTACGCAGACCGCGGCGGACCACCTGGTGGTCGTCGACCAGCAGCACCCGGATCCCTGTCTTCGGATGGAACACAGCGTCAGCCACCGGGAACCTCCATCTCGATCGTCGTGCCCTTGCCGGGCTCCGATTCCACGGTCAGCCGTCCGCCGACCCCGCCTGCCCGGTCCCGCATGGAGACCAGGCCCAAGTGCCGCCCCGCGCGGCGGATCGCCCGCGGGTCGAAGCCGCTGCCGTCGTCCGTGACGCGCAGCACGGCGCCCGCTCCGCGCCTCACCAGGGTCACGCCGACGCGCTCCGCTCCGGAGTGGCGCAAGGCGTTGTGCAGTGCCTCCTGGGCGACGCGCAGCATCGCTTCCTCCTGGGCCGCGGGCAGGGCGCGCACCGCGCAGCTCTCGAAGGTGACTTCGGCGGAGTGCGCGCGGTCCAGGACCTGGGTGTGCGTGCGCAAGGTGGCCACCAGGCCGTCCTCGTCCAGGGCGGCGGGGCGCAACTCCACCACTGCGGCGCGCAGTTCGTCGGCGGCCTCGGCCGCGAGCACGGCCACCTGCTGGAGTTCGCCCTTGGCGCGCGCCGGGTCGCGGTCCACCAGGGCGGTCGCGGCCTGGGCCGTCAGGCGCAGCGAGAAGAGCTTCTGGCTGACGGCGTCGTGCAGTTCGTGCGCGAGGCGCGAACGCTCCTCGGCGATGGTCAGTTCGCGGCTGCGCTCATAGAGCCGGGCGTTCGTGAGGGCGATCGCGGCGTGCTGGGCGAGGATCGTCAGGAGCTCTTCGTCGTCGGCGGTGAAGCCGCAACCGCCCTGCGGCTTGGCGCACTTCTTGTTGGCGAGGAAGAGCGCGCCGAGTGTCTCGTCCCCGGACCGGATCGGCAGGCCAAGGAAGTCGGACATGTCGGGGTGGGCGGACGGCCAGCCCTCGAAGCGCGGGTCCTCGCGGACGTCGGCGAGGCGCTCGGGCTCGGCCTTGTGCAGCATCGCGGCGAGGATGCCGTGCTGGCGGGGCAGCGGGCCGATGGCGCGCCACTGCTCCTCGCTGACGCCGTCCACGACGAACTGGGCGAATCCGCCGTGGTCGTCCGGGACGCCGAGCGCCGCATACTCCGCGTCGAGCAGCTCGCGGGCGGAGGCGACGATCGTCTTGAGGACGTCGCGCACCTCGAGCTGCCTGCTCATGGCGAGAAGCGCGGAGCTCACCGCGTTCAGGCCGGACCGGTGTCCTTGACTCATGGCCTTACGGTACCGGCGGGGTGTGACAGTGCGTATCGGACCTGTGGCGGCCACCGCCTAGGGCCGCGGGCGTAGGCCGAAGGACCCCTCGCCGTTGCGGCCCGCGCACGAGGCGCCGGCGGCGGGTCCGTTCCTAGCGTGGAGTTCATCCGCTGGAGAAGCGGCTGCCAGGGCGACCCGAGGGGACGGATGTCATGCCGGTAGCGATCATCACGGGGGCTTCGAAGGGACTGGGCCGTGCGCTGGGGGCGGCGCTCGCGGGGCGTGGCTGGGATCTGGTGCTCGACGCGAGAACAGCCTCCGTACTGGAGGAGTCCGCACGGGATCTGGCGAAGCTCGGCACGCGCGTGGAGGCTGTCGCCGGGGATGTCACGGATGCCGGGCACCGGGCGGATCTGGTGGCCGCGGCGCGCGGGCTGGGCGGTCTCGATCTGCTGGTGAACAACGCGAGCGCACTGGGCGCGGAGCCTCTCGTACGCCTTGAGGAGCTCACGCCCGACGGGTTGCGGCAGGCTCTGGAGACCAATGTGGTGGCCGCTCTGGGGCTGGTCCGGGAGGCGCTTCCCTTGTTGCGGGCCTCGGGGGCGGGGGCCGTGGTCGACGTCAGTTCCGATGCGGCCGTCGAGGCGTACGAGACGTGGGGCGGGTACGGGGCGTCCAAGGCCGCTCTTGATCAGCTGTCGGCAGTCCTCGCCGTGGAGGAGCCGGGGATCAGGGTGTGGGCGGTCGACCCCGGCGACATGCGGACCGATCTCTACGAAGCGGCCGTTCCGGACGACGACGCCTCGGGGCGGCCGTTGCCCGGGACGGCGGTGCCCGCCTTCCTGCGGCTGCTCGACGAGCGTCCGGCGAGCGGGCGGTACGCCGCTTCTTCTCTGCTGGACCCGGCCGGCTCTTTCTCCCCGGACGCCCGATGACGCTCGCCGTGCGGGTGCCGGAGGAGCTGGCCGCCCGGGTCCCCGTCGAGCAGCGGGGCCAGGGCCTTGGCAGGGACGCGGTGCGGCTGCTCGTTTCGCGCGGGACGGCGGTGTCGCATCACGCGTTCGCCGACCTGCCCTCGCTGCTGCGGGCCGGGGACCTGCTGATCGTGAACACCTCGCCGACCCTGCCCGCCGCGATCGACGCGACCGCCGGGCACGCGCGCGTGGTGGTGCACTTCTCGACGCGGGGCGACGACGGACGGTGGGCCGTCGAGTTGCGCGAACCGGACGGACGGGGCACCACGCGTGCGCGTGCGGGCGGGCCCGCGGGTTCAGTCGTGCGGCTCCCCGGAGACGTACGCCTCGTCCTGGAGGAGCCGCTTGCGCCGGGGAGCGGACGGCTGTGGTGGGCCAGGGTGCCGGCCGATGTGCCGTCACTGCTGCGGCGGCACGGGCGTCCCATCCGTTACTCCTATACGGAGAGGGACCAGCCGCTCTCCGCCCACCAGACGGTGTTCGCGCTGCCCTCGGCCGACGGGACGGGCAGCGCGGAGATGCCGAGCGCGGCCCGGCCGTTCACCGCGGGCCTGGTGGCACGCCTGGTGAGCCGGGGCGTGCAGTTCGCGCCGGTCACCCTGCACACGGGGGTGGCGTCTCCCGAGGCGCACGAGCCGCCGTATCCCGAGCTCTTCGAGGTGCCCGAGGCCTCGGCTCGGCTGGTCAACGCCGCTCGGGCGGGCGGCGGACGCGTCATCGCGGTCGGTACGACGGCCGTGCGCGCCGTCGAGTCCGCCACGGGCCCCGACGGGGTGGTCCGGGCGGCAGCGGGCCGTACGGAGCTCGTGGTGACGCCGGAGCGGGGCGTGCGTGTGGTGGACGGGCTGCTCACCGGGCTGCACGAGCCGCAGGCCTCGCATCTGCTGATGCTGGAGGCGGTCGCGGGCCGGGCCGCCGTCGACCGGGGTTATGCGGAGGCGGTACGCCGTCTCTACCTGTGGCACGAGTTCGGCGACGTCCATCTCCTCCTAGCGGAGGAGTTTGCTCACTCAGAGAGTTGCGACGGCAACCGTTGGTGAGGTTGTTACGCGTTCGCTGTGAGCCCGCGCATAGGGCGCACGTCACGTACGAAGTCTCCTAGTGGAGGAGATATCCCTTTATGCGCATGGGGTGCAATGCGGTCAAAGCACACAGCGCACCCCCTGATCCACTACCCGGCTTCGTACGTCACTGCTTTGCCACAGAATTTTGCGGCCGCTAACAATTGCTCCCGTCGCTCGGCGCCGCGGTCTCGCACCGCGGCGTTTGTGCCGGAGAAGCAATGTCCCCGCCGGCCGGAGCGACCTCCGCTATTCGAAGAGGTCCGTCAGCATGTCCCAGCACACCACCCCTGGTCATAGTCGCCCCGCGCTGACCAAGACCCAGAAGTTCTCGATCGCCGGTGTCGCCACGCTCGGCGCCGCTGCCCTCGCGTTCTCCCTCGTGCCGGGCAGCGCCGATGCCGGAACCCAGGACGTCTCCGCCGCCCCGGTGGCCTTCACGCAGAACGCCGAAGCCCAGCAGACGGTGCACGCCGGCGTCGCGAAGCAGCAGACCAACGCCGACAAGCAGGCCAAGGACGCCGCCGCCGCGAAGGCGAAGGCCGAGGCCGACGCCGCCGCGAAGAAGCGGGCCGACGAGGAGGCCGCGGCCAAGAAGAAGGCCGAGGACGAGCGCAAGGCCAAGGAAGCCGCGAGCCGTGCCGCCGCGCGCAAGCCGGTCTACGCCAACAACCTCGACGGCTGGATCCGCCAGTCCCTGGACATCATGAAGTCCAAGGGCATCCCCGGTTCCTACGAGGGCCTGCACCGCAACATCATCCGCGAGTCCGCGGGTGACCCGAACGCCAAGAACGGCTGGGACATCAACGCCATCAACGGCACCCCGTCCGTCGGCCTGCTCCAGGTCATCCAGCCCACGTTCGACGCGTACCACGTCGAGGGCACGTCCACGAACATCCTCGACCCGGTCGCCAACATCACGGCCGCGGCCAACTACGCCGCCGACCGGTACGGCTCGATGGACAACGTGAACAGCGCCTACTGAGCCTGATCTCCTGATCAACGGACCTCTTCGCCGAGGCTCGACAGACGCCGAAGGGCGGCACCCCCGTGGGGGTGCCGCCCTTCTCGTCTGCCTACGCGCGGCTGCCTGTCGGGCAGCGGCTTACTTGCGCATGACCTCCGGCTCGTGGCGGCGCAGCAGTCGTGCGACCGCGAAGCCGCAGGCGATGCCGATCAGGAGCAGGATCGTGATGTTCATGCCCCACTGGCCCGCCGAGTGCTCCCACAGCGGGTCGAGGTCGTTCGGCTTCTTCGGGTCCCACGGCGGCATGAGGTGCGCGAGGTCCAGCGTGGAGCCGGCGCCGGCGATGGCCCAGCGCGAGGGCATCAGCCAGGCGAACTGCTCAAGGCCCGGCGAGCCGTAGACCTGGAAGAGCACGCCGGTGAAGACGACCTGGACGATCGCGAACATCACCAGGAGCGGCATGGTCTTCTCGGAGGTCTTCACCAGCGAGGAGATGACCAGGCCGAACATCATCGAGGTGAAGCCCAGGGCGATGATGACCAGGCAGATCTCGACGGCCGGGGGCATGATCAGGCCCTCCGCCGGCATGTCGCGGGTCGCGAAGCCGATGCCGCAGATGATGACGCCCTGGAAGGCCGTGATCACGCCGAGGACGATGACCTTGGACATCAGGTACGCCGAGCGGGAGAGGCCGGTGGCCCGTTCCCGTTCGTAGATGACCCGTTCCTTGATCAGCTCTCGTACGGAGTTGGCCGCTCCGGAGAAGCACATGCCGACCGCGAGGATCAGCATGATCGTTCCGGCATCGCCGTTGAACTTGACGGGTGGCTTGGGCGGGCCGAGCCCGAAGTCGGCCGGGATGACGACGCTGACGATGCCGAGGACCGCCGGCAGGATCACCATCAGGCCCATGAAGCCCTTGTCGGAGGCGATCACCGAGGTGTAGCGGCGGATCAGGGTCCACAGCTGTGAGCCCCAGCCCTGCGGCTTGGGCGGCCTGATCGCCTGCGGCGGCGGCATGTGGACCGACTGCGCGGCCACGGCGTCGATGTCGGCGGCGTACATCTGGTAGTGCTGCGAGCCCTTCCAGCGGCCCGCCCAGTCGTAGTCGCGGTAGTTCTCGAACGCCGAGAAGACGTCCGCCCACGTCTGGTAGCCGAAGAAGTTGAGCGCTTCCTCCGGCGGACCGAAGTACGCGACCGAGCCGCCGGGCGCCATCACCAGAAGCTTGTCGCAGATCGCCAGCTCGGCGACCGAGTGCGTGACGACCAGGACCGTACGGCCGTCGTCGGCGAGACCGCGCAGGAGCTGCATGACGTCGCGGTCCATGCCCGGGTCGAGGCCGGAGGTCGGCTCGTCCAGGAAGATCAGCGACGGCTTGGTGAGGAGCTCCAGGGCCACCGACACACGCTTGCGCTGGCCACCGGAGAGGGAGGTGACCTTCTTCTCCTTGTGGATGTCCAGCTTGAGTTCGCGCAGCACCTCGTCGATGCGCTGCTCGCGCTCCTGCTCGCTGGTGTCCGAGGGGAAGCGCAGCTTGGCGGCGTACTTGAGGGCCTTCTTGACGGTCAGTTCCTTGTGCAGGATGTCGTCCTGCGGGACCAGACCGATGCGCTGGCGCAGCTCGGCGAACTGCTTGTAGAGGTTCCGGTTGTCGTAGAGGACGTCACCCTTGTTGGCGGGCCGGTAGCCGGTGAGCGCCTTGAGTAGGGTGGACTTTCCGGAGCCCGAGGGGCCGATGACCGCGATGAGCGACTTCTCCGGGACGCCGAAGGAGACGTCCTTGAGGATGTCCTTGCCGCCGTCGACCGTCACCGTCAGGTGGCGGGCGGAGAAGGAGATCTCGCCGGTGTCGACGAACTCCTCGAGGCGGTCGCCGACGAGCCGGAACGTCGAGTGGCCGACGCTGACGATGTCGTTCGGGCCGATGAGGGCCGTGCCCGACTTCGCGACCGGCTGGCCGTTGATGTACGTGCCGTTGTGCGAGCCGAGGTCGTGGATCTCGAAGCGGCCGTCCGGAGTGGCCGTGAACTCGGCGTGGTGACGCGAGACCTGGAGGTCGGAGACGACCAGTTCGTTCTCCAGGGCGCGGCCGATGCGCATCTTCCGGCCGAGCGCGAGCTGGTGGAACGTGGTCGGGCTGCGGTCGCCGTAGACCGGCGGGGCCCCCGCGGCACCGCCGGAACCCGCACCGGGACCCTGCTGCTGCGGGACCCGGGGTTGCTGAGGCTGCTGGTGCTGGGCCTGCTGTTGCGGCTGCGGCCAGCCCTGCTGCTGGGGCATCTGCTGTTGCGGCTGGTGCTGCGGCGCCTGCTGCTGGGGTGCCTGAGCGGCCCAGCCGGGTCCGCCCTGCTGCTGCGCGTGGTGCTGCGGTGCCTGGTGTTGCGGCGCCTGATGGGCCGGTGCCTGCTGAGCGGCCTGCTGCGGTGCGGACACGGCGGCGGCGCCCGGCGCACTTCCGGACACATTCAGCCGCGGACCGTCGGTCGCGTTGCCGAGGTTCACGGCCGAGCCGGGACCGATTTCCATCTGATGGATCCGCTGGCCCTGCACAAAGGTGCCGTTGGTGCTGCCGTGGTCCTCGATGACCCAAGTGCGGCCGCTCCAGCTGATCGTGGCATGACGCCAGGACACTCTGGCGTCGTCGAGCGCGAGATCTCCCTGCGGATCACGTCCGAGGGTGTACGACCTGGACGGATCGAGCGTCCAGGTCCTTCCATTCAATTCCAGTACGAGTTCCGGCACTCCAGCCCCACTGAGTTGTCCCCCGAGCTAGCCCCCGTCATGGGGAGTCTAGGGATGTCGAACATCGGGAGGAACTATTTCAGGCGGAGGCCTCTGACCGAAAGTCGGGCCTTGTGAAGACTGCGTACGGGCCTCCGTGACCGCCCCGTTGACGGGGCAGAAACCGCCCCGGAGAGTAGTAACCGCCCATGAGTGCATACGGATCATGCGCATTGCGCACATCTCGTGTGAATAGGGCTACGCGGTGCGAGTCGGGGGGGTCCTGATGGAGACCGGCGGGAAGCGGGCCGAAGGCCGGGGCGTGCGGTGGGGCGATGTGCTGCTCTCCGCGATAGCCGCCGTGAGCTGGGCTCTTGTCGGCATGGCCGGCACAGCGGCGCTCGGCCTGCATCTGCTCGGCGCGGACGCGGTGGCATCGCTGGGGCCGATGACGGCTGCCGTGGTGGCGCTCGGCGCCGGCGGCTCGGTCACCCCGTCCGGCGACGTGTCGGCATTCGGCCTCGAAGGGGCCGAGGCGACCACCGCGATCGATGTCGCACCGCTGGGTGTCGGGCTCGCGGGCGCGGTACTCCTTGCGTATTTTTTCCTACGTTCCCTGCGTGGAGCGGGAGTTGTGATCTCCCCCGCCGAACTTGCGGCGCGGGCCGGTGCGGTGATCGTCCTCTTTGTGGCGACGCTCGGAGGGCTCGCCTGGGCGGGTCACGACATCATCACGATCAAGGGCGACCAGCTGGGGATCGGCCAGGGCATCGACAAAGGGATCGACCAGCTCCCGGACGACATCACGGACAAACTGCCCGACGGGCTCGGTGACATCGGTGGTGCGCTGCCCGATCGTCTCGGTGATCTCGCGAACGCGAAGGCGGACGTCGGCTTCACGGTGGACACGGTCCCGACGCTGCTCGGCGGGGCCGTGTGGGTGCTCGTCGTCCTGCTGATCGCGCTGCTCGCCTCGCGTCGCACGCCGCTGCCGCGCGGGTGGGACGTCGTGCACCGTGTGGTGCGCCCCGCCTCGTCCGCGCTGGTCACGGTCATGCTCGTGGCGGTGCTCGCCGGGCTCGCGGCGGCTCTGTACGCGATGATCGGCGACGCCCATCCCAAGCGGATCGCGGGCGCCGCGCTGCTCGGGGCGCCGAACGGGGTGTGGCTCGGGGTGCCGATCGGGCTCTTCGTGCCGTGGGACGGCGAGGCGACGGGGCAGCTGGCGAAGCTCCTGCCGGATCCGGTGGACGACCTGCTGACCGGGTCCGGCTCATCGGGGAGCGAGCCGGTGACACTGGGGCGGCTCGCGGAACTGGACAGCCGGGTGTGGCTGCTCGGCGTGGCGGCGGCCCTGATGATCCTGTTCGCCGGGGTGCTCACGGCTGTCCGTACTCCTTACGTACGTGGCGAGACGGGCTCCCTGCGGTTCGCGGGGCAGTGTGCGGTGCGGCTCGGTGCGGTGACGGCGCTCGGGCTGCCGTTGCTGGTGTGGCTGACGGGGGTCTCCGCGGATGCCTCCCTCTCGGTACTGGGCTTCGACGCGTTCGGGGCGGGCATCGAGCTGCACGGGGAACTGGGCATGGCGTTCATCCTCGGTGCGGTGTGGGGTGCGGGGGCGGGTGCGGTGGGGGCGTTGCTCGCTGTGGCGAGCGGGGCCGCGGGGGGGCGGGTTTCGGTGCTTGCGCGTGCGGGAGGAGGGGCGGAGGTGGCGCCGCCGGGGCAGGCGGGGGTTGCGGCCGGGGCTGCGGGGGGCTCTGGGGCTGGCGGGGCTGGCGGGGCTGGCGGGGCTGGCGGGGCTGGCGGGGCTGGCGGGGCTGCTGGACCGTACAGCCCGAGCGCGCCTTTCCGGCCCTCGAACCCAGACACCAACCCCTATCTCCGGCCGCCCCGCGATGTCTCCGGGGCGCCGACGGTGATGGGGCCGGTCACTCCGCCGCCTCCGCGGCCTCCGCAGCCGAAGCGGCGGTCCCGCTCGTCGGACGAGGGTGAATGGCCGCCGCCGCCTCCTCCTCCGCCGCCGCCACCGGCACCGCCGGGGTCCGGCCCTCGGGGAGGCCGGGGGCGGTAGGCCTCGGCGGGGTGTTCCTGTACCGCCGCTTCGCGACGGATGTCTCCCACCCACCCACCCGATCACCCGGCGTCGGATGGGGGTGTCGACGCCGCGGGATAACAGGCGGGAGGCAGAAGGGAGGGACACCGGCCGCGGGGGAAACGGGGGGTAGATGGGTGGGTGGGAGAACTCCGGAAGGGCTGTCAGCAGGTGCCGGACGGAGAGAACGAGCAGGCGCAGACCGAGGGGGCACTCACCGTCACGGGGAAATCGGGCGGGTGGGAGGGAGAAGCCCTGGCGGGGCGGACACCGTCACGGGGCAACCGGCAGGCGGGCGGGAGAACCCCGCAAGGGCCGTCAGCAGATGCCGGGCGGAGACGACGAGCGGGTGATGGGAGGACCCCGGCGCAGACCGACGGGGCAGTGACCGCCACCGGGCAATCGGGCGGGTGGGAGGGAGAGCCCCGGCGGAGCGGACACCGTCACGGGGCAACGGGCGGGTGGGCGGGGGAACCCCGCCGGGACGGACACCGTCGCGAGGCAACCGGCGGGCGGGACAACCCCCGCCGGGGCGGACACCGTCGCGGGGCAATCGGGTGGGTGGGTGGGAGAGCCCCCGGCGGGGCAACGCGCCGCCGGGGCGAAGGAGAGTTCCGGTGAGGGGCGGTGGAGAGGTGGCGGCCCGCGGCGGAGTAGGTGTCCGGCACGCGGACCACCCCGGCGGGTGGGAGACGCCGCCGGATACGGTGGCCTCACCATGAGCGCTCCTCATCACCCGCAGCCCGCCGACGTCCCCACGCTCCTCGTCAAGATCTTCGGCAAGGACCGCCCCGGAATCACCGCAGGGCTCTTCGACACCCTCGCCGCCTACTCCGTCGACGTCGTCGACATCGAGCAGGTCGTCACCCGTGGCCGCATAGTGCTGTGCGCGCTCGTGACCGAGCCGCCGGCCGGTCTGGAGGGCGACCTGCGATCCACCGTGCACAGCTGGGCCGACTCCCTGAAGATGCAGGCCGAGATCATCTCGGGCATCGGCGACAACCGCCCGCGTGGCCTCGGCCGTTCCCACGTCACCGTGCTCGGCCACCCCCTCACCGCCGAGTCGACGGCCTCCATCGCCGCCAGCATCACCGCGACCGGCGGCAACATCGACCGTATCTTCCGGCTCGCCAAGTACCCGGTCACCGCAGTGGAGTTCGCCGTCTCCGGTACGGAGACCGAGCCGCTGCGCACCGCCCTCGCCCTCGAGGCGGCGAAGCTCGGCGTGGACGTCGCCGTCGTCGCGGCGGGCCTGCACCGCCGTGCCCAGCGGCTCGTCGTGATGGACGTCGACTCGACCCTCATCCAGGACGAGGTGATCGAACTCTTCGCCGCGCACGCCGGATGCGAGGACAAGGTCGCCGAGGTGACCGCGGCCGCGATGCGCGGCGACCTGGACTTCGAGCAGTCCCTGCACGCCCGGGTGGAGCTCCTCGCCGGGCTCGACGCCGAGGTCGTCGAAAAGGTCCGCTCCGAGGTCCGCCTCACCCCGGGCGCCCGCACGCTGATCCGTACGCTCAAGCGCCTCGGCTACCAAGTGGGCGTCGTATCGGGCGGGTTCACCCAGGTCACCGACGATCTGCAGGAACGTCTCGGCCTCGACTTCGCCCAGGCCAACACCCTGGAGATCGTCGACGGCAAGCTCACCGGCAAGGTGACCGGCGAGATCGTGGACCGCGCGGGCAAGGCCCGGCTGCTGCGCCGCTTCGCCGAAGAGGCCGGAGTCCCGCTGGAGCAGACCGTCGCGATCGGCGACGGCGCCAACGACCTCGACATGCTGAACGCGGCCGGTCTCGGTGTCGCCTTCAACGCCAAGCCCGTCGTCCGTCAGGCCGCGCACACCGCGGTGAACGTCCCCTTCCTCGACACCGTCCTCTACCTCCTCGGCGTCACCCGCGAAGAGGTCGAGGCGGCGGACACGCACACCGACTGACGCGCACAGCACACAGCGCGTCGCACGTGCACGTTGCACGTACGGCGATGGGCCCCGGAACTCAGCGGTTCCGGGGCC
>NZ_JBSGSG010000139.1:0-16077 GCF_053606765.1 Streptomyces sp. NPDC055189 | reverse complement strand
CGTACACTAATTCAACACCCCGCCGGGCATGGTAAACGGCCTATGCCCCCCCACGCCAGGTGCGGGGGCTTCGGCGGAGTGGGTCAGCCCTGGCGGCGCTTCAGGGCGTCCTGCGCATCCCGGGCGCTGTCGCGTGCACCGCCCATGGCCTTCTTGACCTCGCCCTTGGCCTGGTCGGCCTTGCCCTCGGCCTGCTTGTCACGGTCGCCCATGACCTTGCCGCCCATTTCCTTGGCCTTGCCCTTCATCTTGTCCATGCCGCCCTTGTCAGCCATGACCACTCCTTTGTCGGTGCAGCGCCCACCGGTTTCACCTGTGATGTGGGCTTCTGCATTCAACGTAGGCGGCTGATGCGGACCCCGCCCGTCCAGCCGTCACGCACGGTCACGGCGGTGCGAACTCAGTCCAGGCAGAACTCATTGCCCTCCGGGTCGGTCATCACGATGTGACCGGCGCTCATCGGGGGAGCGGGCTCCTCGCGGCGTACCCGCTCGGCTCCCAGAGCGACGAGGCGGTCGCACTCGGCCTCCAGCGCCGCCATCCGCTCCTCTCCCCGCAGTCCCGGGGCCGCGCGGACGTCGAGGTGGACGCGGTTCTTGGCGACCTTGTCCTCCGGCACCTGCTGGAAGAACACGCGGGGGCCGAGCCCCGCCGGGTCCTCGATGGCCGATCGCGAGTTGCGCTGATCCTCCGGTACGCCGATCCGCGCGAGGAAGTCGTCCCACGCCGCAAGGGCGTCGGCGCCCTCGGGCAGGTCGACACCGGGCGGGCCGGGGTGGACGTAATCCAGCGCGTCGCGCCAGAAGGACGACAGGGCGCGCGGGTCGTGGGCGTCGAAGGTGATCTGCAGGTGGCGGCTCATCGGGTCGCTCCGTTCACGGCGGGAAACGCGTGCAGGTACAGGTCGCGCAGCAGGCAGACCTCGGACAGGTGGTGGATCAGCTCGCGGTGGATGTGCAGCACCAGGTCGGCCATGGATGCCTCGGGGTAGGGCTCCTTCTCGCCGACCGGAACCCGTAGCCCGACGTCGCCGAGGCCGCGCACTCCCGCCAGCCAGACGTCGAGCTGGGCCTCGAGCTGGTCGAGCGCGGTGGCCGCGCTTCCGGCGTACTCCCAGGTCTCGTACGACGCTTCCGGCGCGCCGAAGTGTGCGGCGTTGCGGGCGGCGAGCACACCGACGATGACGTGCCCGAGCCGCCAGGCGATCGTGGTGAAGGCGGCGGGGACCGGCTGCGGGAAGGCGAAGTCGATCGCGAAGTCCCCGGATCCGGCCTGCACGGGCGCCGTCGAGCCGCCGCGCGGGTGCACGCTCCAGGAGCCGGGCACCGGCGACCAGAAGTACTCGTCGTCGGTGAGGCCGTCGAGCCGGGGCCGGAGCTGATGGGTCCAGTGCCATTCCCACTGCTCGCGCACCGTCCGGTTCCAGTCGGTTTCGTCTGGGTTCATGGAGCCAGCCTGACACCCCGGGCGGACAGGATCGGTCCGTTATCTCTGGCAGGGTTGGCGCCATGGACGGGACGCGCGGTGACGAGCGGGGCACGACGGAGCGGGTGCTCACCCTGCTCGGGCTGCTGCAGCAGCGCCGGGTCTGGACCGGCCCCGAGCTGGCCGACCGGCTCGGCGTCACGCCGCGCACCGTGCGGCGCGATGTCGAGCGGCTGCGCACGCTCGGCTATCCGGTGCACGCCGGGCAGGGGGTCGGCGGCGGCTACCGCCTGGGTCCTGGCCAGGAGCTGCCGCCGCTGCTTCTCGACGACCAGGAGGCGATCGCCACCGCGGTCTCGCTCCTTGCCGGCGCGGGCGGCGCGGTCGCCGGCGCCGGTGATGCCGCACTGCAGGCGCTGACCAAGCTCGACCAGGTGCTGCCCGCCCGGCTCCGGCACGAGGTGCGCGCGCTCACGGGCTCGGTGGAGTCTTTCGGCGGCGGCCGCACGCCCGTCGACCCCGAGGTGCTCATGACCCTGGCCAGAGCCTGCCGCGACGAGGTCGAGGCCGGCTTCGGCTATCAGTCCGGGGGCGGGACACGACGCAGACGGGTCGAGCCCTACCGCCTGGTCGCGTCCGACCGGCGCTGGTACCTCCTCGCCTACGACCTCGACCGCGACGACTGGCGCACCTTCCGCGTCGACCGGATGACCGACGCGTCCGCACGGACCTGGCGCTTTCGCCCGCGGGACGCGCCCGATGCGGCGACGTACGTACAAGAGGGCGTGGCGAGCCGGGTCTACCCGCACCAGGCGCGCTTCCTCGTGCACGCGCCTGCCGATACGGTGCGCGCGCAGATTCCGGCCGCGGCGGCGGTCGTGCGGCAGCGGGGGAGCGAGCGGTGCGAGGTGCTCAGCGGCGCCGAACGTCTCGACGCCGTGCTGATGCACATGCTCCTGCTGGGGCACGACTTCGAGGTCCTCGACCCTCCGGAGCTCGGGGAGCGCTGCCGCGAGCTGGCACAGAGACTGCTGTCGGCCGGAGCGGCGTTCGCGGCGCCGGCGCCGGAGGCGAAGGAACCGGCTCCTGAGTCGCGGGAAGCTCCTGAGTCGCAGGAAGCATGAGACGCGCCTCCCGCTGCCTTCGGGTGGCAGCGAGAGGCGCGTGCAGGGGGGCGTCAGCAGTCGGGCACGCCGTCGATCTTCTCGCCGCCCACCAGGTAGACATTGCTGATCCACAGTCCGTCACTGCCGCCGGGCAGTTCGACGTAGGACCACCAGCTGCTCGATCCCTGGCCCGGCTCGGAGACGAAGTCGCCCTTCCGCTGGCAGAAGTCGATCAGCTTGCCCGGCCCGAAGGTGGTCGGCGAGTCCGAGCCGACGGACGGTTCGACGTGCAGGCGCACATTGCTGGCCCAGACCTGGACCTCCTTGCCCTCCAGGGCCTGCTGCGCCGCGGCGGGCCCGACCGCTGCGGCGGGTGCGCTCCCGGCCGATGCCGTCGCCGGTGCGATCAGCGCGAGCGCGCCGGCGGCCACCGCCAGTGCCACGGTCCGTCCTGCGTTACGCGGAATCCTCATGTGCTGCTCCCCGTTGGTTGGTTCAGTTCGGTCGTTCTGTCGTTCTGTCGTTCTGTCGCTCGGTCGTTCCGTCAGGCGCCGCAGACCGGGACGCCGGGCAGTTGGTTGGACGGCGTGTCCACGTAGTAGCTCGCGATCCAGCCGCGCGAGTCACCGCGCTCGATGAAGACCCACCAGTTGTTGCCGCTGACCGTCGCGCCCTTGCGCTGGCAGCGGGCCTCGAACGACTGGCCGGGCTGCAACTTGCCCGAGACGACGGGGCAGTTGCCGGGCGACGGGAACCCGTCGCAGGTCGCCGGTGACTGCGGATTGTCGCGGACGTTCACATTGGTCGCCCAGACGGTGAAGGCGGCGGCTGCTCCCGCCTTCGGCGCCGCATCGGCGGAAGCCGTGCCCGCCGTCACGGCGAGGCCGCCCGCGGTCACCGCCAGTGCCGCGACGGTCCCGGTCAGAAAGGTACGTACGCTCATGTTCGTTCTCCCCGTGTAGTGCGTACTCTCATGCGCTACACGGGCCGGGGCCGCCTCCCGTATGACACCCGATGATGTGACCTGCGTCACATGCGTGTCAGCGGGTGCTCTCCTGCACGCAGTCGGGCACCTTGGCGCTGTTGCGGGTGCGGACGCCGGGGAGCCAGCCCTCCGCGCCGAGCGCCGTGCGCACCAGATACCACCGCGTGGACGTGATCCCCTTCTCGTCCTCCACGAGCGTGCCGTCGGCGATGACACACAGCGCCTCCAGCGGGTCGCCGTGCCAGACGACGGCCGCCCGGTTGCCGGGGGCGGCATAGCGCTCGTACGGATCCTTCGCGACCCGCAACGCGCACTCCAGGGTGCGCAGTTCGCGGCAGGCGGCCTCCGCGTTGTGCACCGTGACGGTCACGCTGCGCCCTCCCGCGGGAGGCACCGGCCGGTGTTGCACGGCCGGACGCACCAGCCACCACGTTCCCAGCGCGACCGCGCCGACCAGCGCCGCCGCGACGACGAGAGTGAGGCGGCGCCCGCCCGGCGAGCCGAGAGGGGTCATCAGGCGGTGCGTCCAGCTGCGGTGTCCGGCGGGAGCATCGGCCCGGACGCGGTCCCACAGTCCGTGCGGTATCTCGATCGCCTGGTCGGCGGCGCGCAACCGCTCGCGCAGCACGGCGACCGCGGCGTCATCGGGGCCCGGGGTCGGGTCACCGGGGCCCGGTTTCGAGTTCATGACGCCTTCCCTTCCTCGGGTCTGGGTTCGGACCGCGATGCGACCAGCATGCTGCGCAGGCTGTCCAGGGCGCGGGTGCGGTGGCGTGCCGCGGTGCCCCGGTGCACCTTCATGATTTTCGCGGCCTCGTCGATGGTGTAGCCGTCGAGGTCGACGAGGATCACCACGCCCGCCTGCCGCGCCGAGAGCCTGCTCAGCAGTCGCACGGCCTCCCACTCGCCCTGCCGCCGCTCGAGACCGCCGTCCCAGGCGCCGTCGACGAAGGCGGCCCCGTACACGTCGCCGCTCTCGGAAGCCCGCGCCGCGGCGTGCGTCTCGACGTCCTCGATGAGCACCTGCCGTCTCTCCCGTCGGTACGCGTCCCGCACGACGCTCAGCAGTGCCGAGAACGCGTAGGCGTAGGGCTCGGGATGGGCGAGCAGCCGTTCGGGGCGCCCGGCGAGCTTGAGATAGGCCTCGTGCACGGCGTCCTCGGCGAGCTGCCGGGAACCGGAGAACATCACCGCTCTGCGATAGAGCCTGGGCAGCAGGCCGCAGAAGACGTCGTCGAACGCTGCCCTGTCAGGCTTCGCGCCACCAGTCTGCTCCTTGGCCATAGCCGCGTGAGGCTACCCCGTCGCACGACTGGCGAATCCGGTGATCCGCTACTGGTCGCCCCCGGCGCTCGGCCGGGGGCGCATTAACTGATTACCCATCAAGAACCCTTCTCAGCCCTGCTGATGAACACAACTCTCGTCCCACCCGTATCTAGGGCCGGACATGTCCCCGGCTTCGGCCGGTGATCGAGACCGGCATCCCCCACAGGAGGCGACGAGTTGAGGCACAAGCGAATACCCAAGCGAAAGGCCGTGCTGGCAGGGGCCGCGGCCATGGGCATGGTCGCGACAGCCGTCCTGTTGCAGCAGGCCAACGCCTCGCAGTCCGGGAATCAGACCGCTGAGGGGCCCGCCGCCAAGAGGATCAGCGCGGCATCGGCGGCCAAGCTGCTCTGGCCGATGGCCTCGCAGCTCGGCGACGCCTACGGCGGGGCGTACTACGACGAGGACAAGCAGCAGCTCGTCGTCAACGTCGTCGGCGACGACAACGCGGTGAACGTCCAGGTGCGCAGAGCGGGAGCGGTGGCGCGCAGCGTCGACAACAGCACGGGCGAACTGGGGACCGCCGCCAAGACGCTGGCCACCCGGGCCACCATCGCCGGAACCGCGTGGGCCACCGACCCAAGGACCAATCAGATCGTGGTCACGGCCGACCGCACCGTCACCGGCGAACGCTGGGACAAGCTGGAGTCGACCGTCGATTCGCTCGGCACCGGCATGGCCCGCATCCAGAAGTCCGCGGGCGAGTTCAAACCCTTCGCCTCAGGCGGTGACGCCATCTTCGGGGGCGGCGCGCGCTGCTCGCTCGGCTTCAACGTGACGACCGATGACGGGAGCCCCGGCTTCCTCACCGCGGGACACTGCGGGGTGGCCGCCGAGAGCTGGTCGGACGCCCAGGACGGCGCGGCCATCGGTACCGTCCAGGCCGCCACGTTCCCGGGGGACGGCGACTTCGCCCTTGTCACGTACGACGATCCGGCGACCGAGGCCCCGAGCGCGGTCAACACGGGCGACGGCCAGACCGTGGAGATCACGCAGGCCGCCGAAGCGGCGGTCGGCCTGGAGGTGTCCCGCATGGGCAGCACCACCGGCCTCAACGAGGGCACCGTCACCGGACTCAACGCCACGGTGAACTACGCCGAGGGCACCGTTACGGGGCTCATCCAGACCGATGTCTGTGCCGAACCGGGCGACAGCGGGGGCTCGCTGTTCACCGCTGACGGGAGCGCGATCGGCCTCACGTCGGGCGGCAGCGGCGACTGCACCGCGGGCGGCGAGACGTTCTTCCAGCCCGTGACGACCGCACTGGCGGCGGTCGGCGCGGAGATCGGAGCAGGCGCCAATTGATGTCCGCCCGGATTGCCACCCTCAGGGTGCGCGCGCTGACGTACGGCCTGTTGTGCATCGGCCGGAGCGCGGGCAGACGTTCGTGAACCGGGGCCGCGGCCGGCAAGTCACCGGCCGCGGCCCGCGGCTCAGCCGATCGGGAAGACAGCTCCGGGGGCGGCATGGACGACAGACCCTTCGAACCGGGCCGCGGCGCGGGCCACCGCTTGCTCCGGCGTCCCGGCCAGAGTGGTGAGGTTGGCGCACGGCGCCGTGTCCCCGGAGTGGACCAGCGACCTGTCACCGGCCCCGACGCGCAGCGCGAATCGCGTCCAACTCGTCGAGGCGCGCGTGCCGTTGCAGCTGTGCGAGCGTCCCGCTGCCCGCATCCACCCACACCCGGGTATCGCCGTGGGACACCTGATATCCGGAGGGCGGATTGTCCACGCTCGGATAGGGCGTCGCGGAACCCGGAACGGTGAGACGGAGAAGATCGTCGGCCATCCGGCGAGTCCAGGACGCGTGGAGCACAGCCGGACGCGGTTGCGGGGCGAAGCCGCGTCCGGCCAGGTCATACGTCCCCCACCCAGCTTCCGTGGAAGCCGAGCGGCACCCTGCCGGGCAGGTGGACGCGGGCCAGCGGGTGGCCGGTGAAGTCCTGTGCCGCGAGGATCACCAGGTCGGTCGCGCCGCGGTCGGGGTCGTGCACGTAGGAGAGGACGTAGCCGTCGTCCTCGTCCCGCGCGCCCCGGCGCGGCACGAACACCGGCTCGCTGGCCGCCGCCCCCGCGGGGAAGCGGACGACCTGCTTGCTGTCGCGCAACATGTCGTGCTTTACGAGGCAGTTGGTGAAGTTCTCGTCGGGCGGCACCCCGTCGACCGTCCGGTACGCCCGCCACATCTCGGCCGCGCTCGCCGTGTACGCGTAGCGGTGCCGACGGGATACGAGCGATTCGTTGACGCGGGGGAACTCCTGCGGCAGATCGTCGATACGGGTGCCGCGGACCCGCCCGGAGCGCAGGTCGATCGTCCAGCGGTCGAGTGTCGGCGTGCCGGTCGCGGAAGGGCCGCCGTTGCCGCGACCCGCCACGTAGAGCGGGGCGGGCATGGAGGTGTACTCCACCACCACCTTGTCGCCCTGGTCGTAGGCGTTCAGGGTGTGCGAGAAGAAGACCGGGTCGATCTCGAACCAGCGGGCGGCGCCCCCGGCCCGCGGCATGAGCCCGACGCGCATGGGGTGGCGGTCGTTCCAGGCGTACGGCACCATCGCACCGGCCTCGGCGGCAGCCGCGTCGAAGGTGACGGGGAGGTCCACGATCACCACGTACTTCTGGGTGAGCGCGAAGTCGTGCATCATCGGCGCGTCCGCCACCGGGATCCTGGTGGACCGCGCCACCCGCCCGGTCCTGTCGATCATGATGTGCCGTACGTGGTCCCAGGTCGGGTAGTACGCCACCGCGTGCAACTCGTCCGCAGCGGCGTCGTACTTGGTGTGCGCGGTGAACGCGCCCTCCAGGGTGGAGCGGAAGTCGTACGGGCGCACCGTGCGGAGTTCGCCGTCCAGCTCATAGGGCAGCGGTCCGCTCTCCTGCAGCGCCAGGATCCGTCCCTTGTACGGGATCACGTGCGTGTTGCACGCGAAGTCGTCCGGCGGCACCTGGCCCGGATACCTCTCGCCCAGTTTCTTCGCCACCTGCGCGGAGCGCACCCAGCGGTTGCGGTACCACTCGGCGCGTCCGCCGCGCAGCCGTACCCCGTGCACCATGCCGTCGCCCAGCATCCAGTGGTGCGCCCGCGGATCCTCCAGGCCAAGGGCGTTCGGTCCGGTGCGCAGGTAGCGGCCGTCCAGGTCGCGCGGCACGCGGCCGGTCACCTTCAGGTCGAACTCGGTCAACTCCTCGGTGACCGGGGCGAAAGCGCCCTCCAGGAAGGGCAGCGACTTGTTGCCGCCCGCCGCCGTGCGGGTCGCGGCCCGCGCCGCCGGGGCCTCATGGCCGAGGCCGAAGCCACCGACCACGCCGCCCGCTGCCGCGAGCGCAGCGCCTTGCAGAATCCTCCGTCGCGTATGACCGGCCATCACGTCTCCCCGTTCGCCGTCGGTGCCCGGCGGGGGTCCGCCGGGCTGTTCGCTGGTGACGGGATCAAGCCTGCTCCGGCGAAGGCCGCGGGTCAGGAGGCCTGGGGCCCGAGCCCGGGGTGGTGCTGATGCCACCCCGGTATCAGTCGGCCGGCTTGCCGGGCTCGTCGTGCGTGGAGCAGTGGATGCCGCCACCACCGGAGGCGATGGTGTCGATCCGCACCGGCACGACGTCACGCCCGGGGAAGTGCTCCCGCAGGATGCTCCGGGCGCGGTCGTCGGCCTTCCGGTCCCCGAACCGGGGCATGAACACAGAGTCGTTGGCCACATAGAAATTGGCGTAGGTGGACACGAAGTCGTCGCCCTGGCCAGTGATCCTGTCCAGGTCGGGCTGCGTCAGATCGATGATCTCGAAGGCGCGGCCCTTGGCGTCCTTCGCCTTGCCGAGGACCGCTTTGGCCTGGTCCGCCGCGCGCGACCAGGAGTCCGCGGGCGTGCCGGGGAAGGCCCGGTCAAGGAGCACCACACCGGGCGCGGTGAAGCGCACGAGGCTGTCCACGTGCGCGTCGGTGATGTCCTCGCCCCGCACGCCCGCCAGCCAGATCACCTTCTCGATGCCCAGCGTGCGCTTGAGCTCGGCCTCGATCTGAGCCCGGCTTTTGCCCCGGTTGCGGTTGTCGTTGACGATCGAGCTCTCGGTGATGAGCAGGGTGCCATCGCCGTCCGTCTCGAAAGAGCCGCCCTCGGCGACCAGGGGAGCTTTCCTGCGGGGGATGTCGTACTTCGGCAGGAGGGTGCGGCCCACCCGGGCGTCGTTCGTGTGCTCCTGCTTCTCGCCCCACCCGTTGAAATTGAAGTCGACACCGACGACATCGCCGTCCTGCTCCACGAAGACGGGCACGGTGTCGCGGGCCCACAGATCGTCGACGGCCAGCGGGATGACCTCGACGTCCCGACCGCAGGCCTTCTGTGCGGCGGCCTGCTGGTCGGGCCTGGCGAGCATCACGACGTATTCGTACTCCGCGATCGCGCGAGCGACGCGCGCGATGTCCTTGCGTACGTAGGGGAGATCCCCCTCCCACACCGACGTCAGCGCAGGCCACGACATGAAGGTGCGCGCGTGGCTCTCCCACTCGGCGCCCATGCGCAGCCCCTCGGCTGGTTCATCCGCAGGTTCGTCGCCGGGGCCGCATGCCGAGGCTCCGAGCACCGCGGTGCCGATGCCGGCGAGGGCCCGGAGGGCTGAGCGCCGGGAGGGGATGGAGGGGAGGGAGGGCAGGGAGGGCAGGTGGGGGGACACGGTGAGCTCCGATCATCGTGATGAGGACCCGACTGTGACACGAACTGAAAATTCAGTCAAAGATAGGGGTCGTGATCATGATGCAGTGTCGCAGTTCGGCAGCTCCTGGTGTGGCAGCCTCATCTGGAGTGAGGCCAGCTGTCACCTGCTCAGGGGTGGAGTGTGGCGATGTATTGGCAGGTCGACGCGTGTACTGAAAATTGCGTCAGTCAGCCATCGTCGCGAACCGCCGAGAACCGCCCGGTAGGGTTCGGGATCATGGCGCCTCGCACTACCCAGATCCTCGAAGCGGCCGCACGGCTCATCGCCCGTCGCGGCGTCCGCGGCCTGCGCGTCGAAGAGCTCGCCGCGGAGGCGGGTGTCTCGACGGGATTGATCTACTACCACTTCAAGGACCGCACCGGGATCCTGCGCCAGACCCTTGAGTTCATCAACGACCGTGCCGAGCGCTACACGGCCGGTCAGGTGGCGGAAGCCGAACCGCTCGCACCGCGTGCGGAACTCGAGGAGACCCTCCTCCTGGAATTGCAGGACACCCCGGTGGTCAGGGAGAACAGCACGGCCTGGGGCGAGCTGCGGGCCAGCGCCGTCTTCGACGAAGCGCTGCGGGACGACCTCGCCAGGGCGACTCTGGTGTGGGTCCAGGAGGTCGCGGCTCTCCTGGGGCAGGTGCAGCCGACGGCTCCGGCACCCGCGCTGGCCGCCGCGGGCGAGCGGCTCACTGCCCAGCTCGAAGGGCTGAGCATGCGCTGGCTCAGCGGCGGCCTGCGGATCGACCACGCGCGCGATCTGTTGCGCGGCGCCATCGACGCCGAGCTTGCGGCGCTGCGGGGGAAGTGACCGCGGCCCGCCGCAGCAGGCCGTGGCCCCCGCAGCCTTCTCGGAGCAGCGAGGGGCGAGCGGCGTACGGCGAGGGTCAGGACATGCTCGTCGCGCCGTCCAGGGACTCCCGGATGATGTCGGCGTGCCCGGAGTGCTGAGCGGTCTCGGTGACGATGTGCATCAGGACCCGGCGGGCCGACCACTCTGCGGCGGCTTCGAACCACGGTGCCTTCGGAAGCGGCCACGTAACGCCCAAGTCGGGCAGGGTGGCGACCAGTTCGTCGGTCCGGCGGGCCACATCGGCGTAGTCGGCGAGGACGCCCGCCAGTGTGTCACCGGGCAGCATCCGGAAACCATCGGTCCGGCGGATCCAGTCGGCCTGCGTCATGGCCGTGAAGTCCGGCATCGACGAAGGGCCGTCGACAATAAAGGCCGCCCAGGACTGCTCGACCTCGGTGACATGCTTGATCAGACCGCCGAGACACAGCTCGCTCGCGGTGGTGCGCAGGCCGGCCTGCTCGTCGGTGAGGTCGCGCGTGGTGAAACGCAGGAAGTGCCGGTGCTTGGCCAGCGTCTCCAGCCACTCGGCGCGCTCGCCGGTGACGGCCGTGGTCGTGCCCTCCGGCAGGTCGTCGGGGGTGGTGGTCAGTTCGTTCGCAGTCATGGTCTTCGCCTTCCGGTGCCAACTGTTCTGTTCCGCCGTCAGAGACCACGCTAGAACTCGTATAGGTCGGATGCTGTCCTAGATGGCGCAGCGGCGAAGACCGACAGCAGTACTTGCCGCGCCTACACCGCGCCAACCCGCCGCCGCCCCAACCCAACACCGCGCCAACCTGCCGCCGCGTCGCGCCCGTTGCCTTGATGGCCCTGCGGCTCTACGCTCACCCCGGTCCACATGGCGAACATTGTTCACATCCATGACTATCCATGACTGTCAATAAATCCATGGCTCACCCCGTGGGTGATACCTGACTGGAGTGTGTGATGCGCGCAAGATCCCGGGTGCGGTTCGGCGCCCTGTTCACCGCGGCGGCGGCCCTCGCCTCCGTCCTGATGCCGGCCGCGCACGCCGCCGCCCGCGAGGAGGCCCCGCGCACCGCCGTGCTCGACGGCGAGCGGCTCCAGCAGACCAAGTTCCGCCTGGAGCGCGGTGACCCTCAACTCAAGCGCTCCGTGCAGTACTTGACGAAGCGTGCCGACGCCTGGCTCGGCCAGGGGCCCTGGACGGTCGTCGACAAGCCGAAGCCCGCGCCCGGCGGCGACGTGCACGACTATCTGAGCCAGGCGCCCTACTGGTGGCCCACGCAGGCGCCGACCGCCGACAATCCGTGGGGCTGCCCGTACGAACAGCGCGACGGGCAGCGCAACCCCGAAGTCGACACCGGGACCGATCGCCAGGACGTGGAGAAGGTCTTCGACTCGACGTACGACCTCACGCTCGCCTGGTACTACACGGGCAAGAAGCGGTACGCCGAGAAGGCCGCCTCCGTCCTGCGCACCTGGTTCCTCGACCCCGCGACCAGGATGAACTCGAACCTGGACCACGCGCAGTTCATCCCCTGCAAGTACGACGGCCGTGCCATCGGCATCATCGACTTCTCCCAGTCCTACACCAGCGTCGTGGACGCGATCGCGATCCTCGGTACGGGTGCGCCCGGTTGGTCGAAGGGCGACCGTTCCGCGATGGGCAAGTGGAACAAGGACTTCCTCGGCTGGCTCGTCGACAGCGACTTCGGCAAGCAGGAGGGCGCCGCGCAGAACAATCACGGCACGTTCTACGACATGCAGGTCGCCGCCCTCGCCTACGCGACCGGGGACACGGCCCTCGCCCGCCGCACCGTCCTCGACGCCCGCACCCGGCGCATCGATCCGCAGATCGCGGGCGACGGCAGTCAGCCGCAGGAGCTCGCCCGGACTCGGAGCTGGCACTACTCGACCTTCGATCTGGTCGCCTACACCCGCCTCGCCGCGATCGGCCGGCACGTGGGCGTGGACCTGTGGTCGCACCAAGGCCCCGACGGGCAGAGCCTGTTCAAGGCTGTGAACTATCTGCTGCCCGCGGCCACGGGGGGGATGCGGTGGCCGCATCCCGAGCTGGAGTTCCACCGGTTCGCGGCGAGCGACGTCGTGCACGCGGCGGCCGACGCCGGAGACCCGGCCGCGCGCAAGGCGGTCCCGAAGCTGGAGACACCGCCCGGCGGTGACCTGTGGGCGCTGCGCCCCGCGGCCGAGCAGCTGGACTCGATCGCGGGTTGAGCGGTTGAGCGCGCGAGCGGTTGAAGGGCGGTGCTCCTGATGTCAGCCGCTCCCGCGCACACCTCTTGAGTTGCCCGCTGTAACGGACCTAGGCTTGCCGGGCCGTAAATGAAACGTTTCATTTACGTTTTGGGCACTCGGATTCATCATCCAAGGGACGTGTGATGAGCGAAGAGCATGAGACGCCGCGCGGCGGTGCGTGGGACCGGCGCGCCTTTCTGAGGACCTCCGCGGTCGGTGCCGGTGTGGGCGTCCTCGGCCTGGGCCAGGGTGCGGACATCGCAGCCGCGGACGACCGGGGCTACGGGCCGAAGGGGGAGGGGGTGCTGAGAATCGAGCGCACCACGGTCGAGTACGCGACGTCGCTCCTCGGCACGGACGTCGCCGAGCCGAGGCTGAGCTGGGAACTGTCGGCGCCGGGCCGCGGCGCCCGGCAGAGCGCCTATCAGATCAGGGTCTCGATCGCCGCGAGCCCGGGCGATGCGAAGGCCGGGGCGGTGTGGGACTCCGGGCGCATCACCTCCGAACGGACCCTCCAAGTCCCCTACGGCGGACCCGCGTTGAAGCCCCGTACGCGCTACCACTGGCAGGTGCGGGTCTGGGACGCCGAAGGGCGGGCCTCGGCCTGGAGCGCCTCGCGGTGGTGGGAGACCGCCCTGGCGAAGGACGCCTGGCAGGGGCACTGGATCGGAGCCGACGCCGCCCCGAAACCACCCGGATTCGACGGGGCGTCCTGGATCTGGTCGCCTGGCTCCACCTCGCAGGACGCCCCGGCCGGGCCCAGATGGTTCCGCGGCGTGCTCGAACTGCCCGAGGGAGCCGAGGTGTCCGCAGCCCGGGTCGTGGCCACCGCCGACGACGACTTCACCCTCTACCTGGACGGCGAGGAGGTGCTGCACGCACCGGAGCAGACCGACGGCTGGCGCGCCGCCCGCCTCGCCGACGTGACCGAGCGCGTACGGGGCGCGGGCCGGCGCGTGGTGGTCGCCGCCCGCGCGACCAACCGCGGCAGCGCATCGGTCAACCCCGGCGGCCTGCTCGTCCGGCTGCTTGTGGAAACCGGCTACGGGGCCAGGGAATTGGTCACCGGGGCGGGGTGGCGCTGTGCGGAGTCGGAGAAGGAAGGCTGGCAGACGGCGGGCTTCGACGACAGCGGGTGGCCCGGGGCGCAGGTGCTCGCACCGTTCGGCGAGGGCCCCTGGGGCAGCGACGCGCAGGTCCCCGCGACCGAGCAGCCCGCACCGCTGCTGCGCCGCGAGTTCACCGTCCGCAAGCCCGTGACCCGTGCTCGCATCTACATCAGCGGTCTCGCCTACTACGAGGCCCACATCAACGGCCGGCGGATCGGCCGCCAGGTGCTCGATCCGGGTTTCACGGACTACGAAGAGACGGTCTTCTACGCCGTGCACGACGTGACGGACCGGATCCGGCGCGGCTCCAATGCCATCGGCGTGACCCTCGGCCGCGGTTTCTACGGCATGACGACACCCAACGTCTGGAACTGGCACAAGCCGCCGTGGCACGGGGAGCCGCAGCTCATCGGCCAGCTGGAGATCGACCACCCGGACGGCTCGCGCACCTCCGTCGCCACCGACGGGTCGTGGCGGATCACCGAGGGACCGACCCGGTCCAACTCCCTTTACGCGGGGGAGACCTACGACGCCCGCGAGGATCCCGGCGACTGGACCGGTCCGGGATTCGACGACGGCGACTGGCAGCGGCCCGTACGCCGGGAGCCGCCGAAGGGCACCCTGCGCGCGCAGCCCCACGATGCGATCGAGGTCATCGACACCGTGCGGCCCGTGGAGGTGAAGGCGCACGGCGACGACTGGATCGTCGACATGGGGCGCACCCTGGCCGGCTGGACGCGGCTGCGCGTGCGGGCCGACGCCGGTACGACGATCCGGCTCGCGCACGGCGAGAAGCTCAAGGACGACGGAAGCGTGCACGCCGAGACGGGCCATGTGCCCGGCCGGTTCCAGACCGACGAGTACATCTGCGCGGGCGGCGGGTCCGACGAGGTGTGGGAACCGCGCTTCTCGTACAAGGGCTTCCGCTACGTCCAGGTCAGCGGGCTGCCCGGCAAGCCCGATCCGGACGACGTGCTCGGCCTCGTGGTGCACACCCCCGTCGACGACACCGGCACCTTCGCCTGCTCCGAGCCTTTCTACGAGCGGCTCGAACGGGCCATGCGGCGCACGATCCAGAACAATCTGCACGGCATCCCGACGGACACGCCGATGTACGAGAAGAACGGCTGGACGGGCGACGCGCAGGTGGGGGCGCCCGTCATGATGTACGCCCTGGGCATGCACCGTTTCCTGAGCAAGTGGCTCGGCGATCTGCGGGACAGCCAGAACAAGGACGGCCGGCTGCCGGTGATCGTGCCGAGCGGAGGCTGGGGGTACGGGGATCTGGGCCCGTCTCCGGAGTGGACCACCGTCTATCCGTTCCTGGTGCGTGAGATGTACCGGGTCTACGGCGACGAGCGCGTCATCACGGAGCATCTGCCCGCCCTGGTGCGGTATTTGGGCTGGGAGACGGGCCGCCTCAAGGACGGTCTCGCGGTGACGGCGCTCGGTGACTACCTGTCACCCGGCTACGGAGGCAACCCGCCCGAGGACACCCGGCTCACCGCGACCGCCTATCTGTACAGGGCGCTCACCGACACCGCCGAGCTGGCACGCATAGGGGGTGACAACGATGTCGCCGAGCGTTTCCTGAGCACCGCCGAGCAGCTGAAGAAGAGCCTCAACGCGATGTTCCTCGCCCCCGAGGGCCACTACCGCACGGCCAAGGACCCCGACTACCGGCAGACGAACAACTGCATCCCGCTGGCCTTCGGCCTGGTTCCGCCCGGCGCCCGCGCGGGCGTCACGGCGTCACTGCTCGCGGACATCAAGAAGCGCGGCAACCACCTCAACACCGGCTGCCTCGGCACGAGTGTGCTGCTGCGCTGCCTGAGCGCGCAGGGCCACTCCGACGTGGCCCACGCCATCGCCACCCAGCGCACCTACCCGAGTTGGGGCCACTGGCTCGACAGCGGTGCGGACACCATGTGGGAGATGTGGCCGCTCGACTCACGCTCGCGCGACCACTACTTCCAGGGCACCGTCGTGCAGTGGCTGTACGAGAACGTGGCGGGGCTGCGGCCCGGCGACGAGGGATACCGGACCTTCACCGTGCGGCCCGATGCGCGTACGGGTGTCACCTGGGCGCGCACCGGGTTCCACACCGTGCGGGGCCCGGCCGAGGTGTCCTGGTCGCGTGTCGACGAGACCGTGCGCCTCACGGTGCGGGTGCCGGTGGGCGCGACGGCGGAGATTCATGTGCCCGCAGCCTCGCGCAAGGAGGCGCGGGCGCCGCAGGGCACCGAGTTCGTGCGCACCGAGCCGGGCTACGCGGTGTACCGGGCCGCGCACGGCACTTGGGGGTTCACCGGGCGTCCCTGACGCTCTGCCCGCCCCGCGACCCTGCCGCCCCGGTGCCGGTGCAC
>NZ_JBSGSG010000138.1:0-16154 GCF_053606765.1 Streptomyces sp. NPDC055189 | reverse complement strand
GGCGGGGGCTAAGGCACCCCGCCGCCCGCCTAAGGCCCCCCGACCCCTCAAGATGCGGCACTCTCCCGATGTGCCGACCCTCCCTGGCGGACGAAAGTAGAGGCATCGCAAGACGCCACGAGCCGCAAGGCAGAAGCCAGGGAGTTCCAGATGTTCGAGTACGAAATGCACCAGCTGCGCGCCGCAGACCTCGTCCGTGAGGCCGACCGCCGCCGTCTCCTTCGCGAGGCCCGCGAGGCAAAGGCGGCCCGCCGCGAGCGCCGTTCGGCCCACCACGAAACCGGAGGGCGGGTGAGTACGGCCCAGCGGAAGATCCGCTTCACCCGGGCCGCGTGATGGGAACGGCGGCGCCCGCCGGGACGACCGGGATATCCGCTGCCGCCGGGCCCGCACCCTGTGCGATGCTCACCGCTGTGGAGACCAGGTCCGTAAGCCCCGTGTTCGTCGGCCGCACCGACGAACTGGGCGTACTGAACGACGCACTCGCCCGTGCCAGGGGAACCGCCCCCGGCACGGGCGAGCCGCAGGCGTTGCTGCTCGGCGGCGAGGCGGGCGTCGGCAAGACCCGCCTCATCGAGGAGTTCACCGCGGCGGCCCGCGCCGAAGGAGCCGTCGTCGCACTCGGCGGCTGCGTCGAGATCGGCGCCGAAGGCCTGCCCTTCGCCCCCTTCTCCAGCGCCCTGCGCTCCCTGCGCCGCCAGCTCCCCGACGAGGTGGACGCGGCGGCAGCCGACCAGGAGGGCGAGCTCGCCCGGCTCCTTCCCGAGCTGGGCGAGGCGCCGCAGCGCCGCCGGGGCACCGACGCCCAGCACGACGAGGAAGGCATGGCCCGCCTCTTCGAGTTGACCGTCCGTCTCCTGGAGCGGCTCGCGGGCGACCGCCCGGTGGTCGTCGCCCTGGAGGACCTGCACTGGGCCGACGCCTCGACCCGCCACCTCCTCTCCTACCTCTTCCGCACCCTGCGCAGCGGCAGCCTCGTCGTCGTCGCCACCTACCGCGCCGACGACATCCACCGCCGCCACCCGCTGCGCCCGCTCCTGGCCGAACTCGACCGGCTGCGCACGGTGCGGCGCATCGAACTGCCCCGCTTCAGCAAGGGCGAAGTCGCCCGCCAGATGGCCGGGATCCTCAGCGCCGAGCCCGCACAGTCCCTGGTGGACGACGTCTTCGACCGCTCGGACGGCAATGCCTTCTTCGTCGAGGAACTCGCGGTCGCCTCGCACGGCGGCAGCTGCGCGAGCCTCACCGACTCCCTGCGCGATCTCCTCCTCGTACGCGTCGAGGAGCTCCCCGAGGACAGCCAGCGGGTGGCGAAGATCGTCGCCGAGGGCGGATCGACCGTGGAGTATCCGCTGCTCGCCGCGGTCGCGGGGCTCGCGGAGGACCACCTGATCGAGGCGCTGCGGGCCGCCGTCGGCGCCAACATCCTGCTGCCGTCGCCCGACGGCGACGGCTACCGCTTCCGGCACTCCCTGGTACGCGAGGCCGTCGGCGACGACCTGCTGCCCGGTGAACGCTCCCGGATCAGCCGCCGCTTCGCCACGGCCCTGGAGGCCGACCCCTCACTGGTCCCCGACGACCAGCGCGCCACCCGCCTCGCCAGCTACTGGTACCACGCCCACGACGCGGCGAAGGCGCTCCCCGCCGTCCTGCGGGCGTCCGTCGAAGCCCGCCGCCGCTATGCGTACGCCGAGCAACTGCGCCTCCTGGAACGGGCGATGGAGCTGTGGGACGGCGCCCCCGAAGACGTACGCGTCGAACTGCGGCCCCTCGACTACGCCGAGGTCTATCCCCCCTGCGGCCACGAATCCCCGCTGAACTACCTCGACCTCATGGCGGAGGCCGCTGTCGCCGGACGCCTCTGCGGTGAGCGCGAGCGCGCCCTGAAGATCACCAAGCGTGCGCTGCGGGAGCTCGATGACGGACACGACCCGCTGCGCGCCGCCTGGTTCTGGATCCAGCGCTCCCGGCTCACCTCGTCGCTCGCCCGCGGTGACGGCTGGGCGGAGATCGCCACCGCACAGGAACTGGTGCGCGGCCTCCCGCCGTCCGAGGTGCACGCCGAGGTCCTCACCAACGTCGCCTCCTGGGGCATGCTCCACAACCCCGGCGAGGAGACCCTGGCCGCGGCCCGGCGCGCCGTCGAGTACGCCCGGATGGTCAAGGCCGAGGAGATCGAACTCAACGCCCGGCTCATCCTCGGCGGCCTCCTGGTCGACGCGGGCGACGCCGAGCACGGCTTCGCGGAGATGTACGCGGTCAGGGACCGGTGCGTGGCACCGCCCGGCCTCGTCTCCCGCATCCCGCACATCCACGTCAACCTGCCCTCCGTACTCGAAGGCGTGGGCCGCTCCCAGGAGTCCCTGCAGGTCAGCGACCAAGGGCTCGCGCTCTGCCGTAAGTACGGGCTCACGGACACCGAGAGCTGGATCCAGGTCAACAAGGCGGAAACCCTGATTTCCCTCGGCCGCTGGGACGAGGCGGTCGAAGCCTCGGAGGCGGCCCGTCGCGGCGCGCTCAGCGTCAAGCCGCGGGGCGGCGCCGCCATGCAGCTCGCGGCGATCGCCGTCGGCCGCGGCGACAGGGCCGAAGCCGCCGCCCAGATGACCGCGGCCCGCGCCCACCACGGCTCGCACGACCTCATGCCGCAGTACGCCCTGCCCATGATCGCCACCACCCTCGGCATCGCGGCGGCCGACCCCGACCGCGCGGCCGGTCTCGCAGCCGCGCGCACCGAGCTCGAACAGGCCCTGGCCAAGGGCTTCCCGCCCGGCACCCAGCGCTACACCTGGCCCCTGCTGCTCGCCGCCGCGATCTCGGAGGCCGATACGCGCGGCCTGCCCGCCGCCGAACCCGGACGGGCCGAGGCCATCGAAGGCATACGACGAGCCGCCGGGCACCTCCCCTCACCCGTGCCGGTCTGGGGCGCCCACGAGAAGTGGGTACGCGCCGAGCTCCTGCGCGCCGAGGACCGCGACACCCCCGCCGACTGGTCCGCCGCGGTCACCGCGTTCGAACCCCTCGACCGCCCCTACGACCTCGCCCGCACCCGCCTGCGCCTCGCCGAATCCCTCCTCGCCACCGCTGCCACCGCCCCGGGCGACTCCGAAGCGGACCGTGAGCGCGCCGCCGACCTGCTGCGCCAGGCCGGCGAGAGCGCCGGGCGCCTCGGTGCCCGGCCCCTCGCCGAAGCCGTCGCGGAGCTCGCCAGGCGCGCCCGCCTCTCCCTGAACACCGACGACACCGCCGACACCGCGAGCGCCCACCTCACCCCGGTCGACCCCGCCGAGGCGCTCGGCCTCACCAGCCGGGAGCGTGACGTGCTCCGTCGCGTCGCCGCGGGCCGCAGCAACCGCCAGATAGCCGAGGAGCTCTTCATCTCCCCGAAGACGGCGAGCGTCCACGTCTCCAACATCCTCGCCAAGCTGGGCGTCGCCGGCCGGGGCGAGGCGGCGGCCCTGGCCCACCGCCTGCGCCTCTTTCCCGCGGAGCGGGCCCAGCCCACCGGCTGACCCCGCCCCCGCCCAACCCTCCTGACCTGCGCCTTTTCGCCCCCGGTGGCTTTCGCGGGCACTCGCTTAGGCTGGGAGAGAGGAACTCGGCCGCCAGGAGGCGCAGTGTTCAACCCGATCGAGCTATTTCAGCCCGGCCGCAAACACACGGACGACGAGCAGAAGCGGCTTGAGCTGAGCCGGGTCGACGTGGCCGACGGCGACCCCGGCCGCGGCCCGATAGACCTCACCTCCGGCAAGGTGGTGGTCAGGGTGCCGCAGCAGGCGAAGCCCGAACCCGCCGACGCCGAGCCGGATCGCGGGGAGCGGGATCCCGAGGAGCCGGATCCCGGGGAGGGCGGGAAGTAGCCCCTCCGCCCTACTTCACCGTCACCTCAAGGATTTTGTCGTCCCCCTTCGCCGGGGTGCCGCGGGAATCCGTCTCGCTCGTCACCACCCACAGCTTGTCGCCGCCCGCCGCGACGACCGTGCGCAAGCGGCCGTGCTCCTCCTTCAGGAAAGACTGGGGCTCCGCGCTGCCGTCCACGCCGCGCACCGGAATGCGCCACAGGCGCTCGCCCCGCAGGCCCGCCATCCAGACCGAGCCCTCGGCATAGGCGATGCCGCTGGGTGAGGCCTCCGAGGTCTTCCACTGGGCCACCGGATCGTGGAAGCCGTCCTCGTCGCCCTTGCCCTCCACCTCCGGCCAGCCATAGTTGTCGCCGGCCTTGATCTCGTTCAGTTCGTCCCAGGTGTCCTGGCCGAACTCCGCCGCCCAGAGCCGCTTCTCCTCGTCCCAGGCCAGGCCCTGGACATTGCGGTGGCCGTACGAATAGACGGGGGAGTCGTCGAAGGGGTTGCCGGGGGCCGGTTCGCCGTCCGGGGTCAGGCGCAGGATCTTGCCGCCGAGCGACTTCTTGTCCTGGGCCAGGCCCGTGTCACCGGTCTCGCCCGTGCCCGCGTACAGCATCTTGTCCGGGCCGAAGGCGATCCGGCCGCCGTTGTGGATCACCCCCTTGGGGATGTCCTTGAAGACCGTGTCGGGGGCGCCGAGCTGTTGTCCGGAGGGCTTCTTCTCGTCGTACAGCATGCGGGCGATGCGGTTGTCCGACTCGGTGGTGAAGTACGCGTAGACCATGTGGTCCGATGCGTACGAAGGAGAGAGCGCCAAGCCCATCAGGCCGCCCTCGCCCGCGGGGGAGACGCCGGGGACCGAGCCCAGTTCGGTCTTCTTGCCCGTCTCGCCGTCGACCCGGGTGATCGTCCCCTCGTCGCGTGAGGACACCAGCAGGTCCCCGCCGGGGAGCGGCGCGAGGCCCCAGGGCGACTTCAGGTCCTCGGTCAGTGTCTTGGTGACCTTCGCCGAACCCTTCTCCGGCGGGGCATCGCCGGCGCGCGGCTTCCCCGTGGACGTCCCGTCCGACGGTGCGGGGCTCGACTCGGCGCTCTTTCCGTTGTCCGGCGCGTCGGAGCCACCGGACGAGCAACCGGCCGTGAGCACTAGGGCGGCGGCAGCCAATGCGGCTGTTACAGCGGGTCGTTGCACGATCTGGTTCCCTTCGACGCAGCGCTTCTACTGTTCATACACCGCCCGGTCCCCACAGGTTCCCAACCCCGCTCCACCGACTCGCTCAGTCCCACGACCCCATCGCCGACGGCAGCGCCTCGATCTCCGCCAGGTCCGCCCCGGTGAGCCGCACCGACGCCGCCCCCGCGTTCTGCACCGCCCAGCGCTCCCGCTTGGCCCCCGGGATCGGCACCACATCCCGGCCCTGCGCGAGCACCCAGGCGAGCGCCACCTGCGCCGTGGTCGCCCCGTGCCGCTCGGCCACCCGGCGCAGGCCCACCAACTGCGGCTGGTTGGCCGCCATCATCTCGGCGGTGAAACGGGGATGCCGGGCCCGCACGTCATCCGGTTCGAAGCCCTGCCCCGGCGTCAGCGTCCCCGTGAGGAAACCGTTCCCCAGCGGCATCGCCGCCAGAAAACCGACCCCACGCGCCGCGCACCACGGCAGCAGCGTCTCCAGGGCCTCCCGCGACCACACCGACAGCTCGGCCTCCACCGCACTGACCGGAAAGACCTGCTGGATCCGCTCCAGCTGCCGGACCGTCCCCTCGTGCAGCCCCCTGCCCTCGCGCCGCGAGGCGCGGGCCCCCACCGCGCAAAGACCGAGCGCCCGCACCTTGCCCGCCGCGACGAGCTCGGCCATCGCGCCCCAGGTCTCCTCGACGGGCACCTCGGGATCGGCGCGGTGCAGTTGGTACAGGTCGATGGTCTCGGTCTGCAGACGCCGCAGCGAGGCGTCGCAGGCCCGCTTCACATAGCCGGGGCGGCCGTTGGCGACGATGTGCTGCTCGCCCACCAGGAGCCCGCACTTGGTGGACACGAAAGCCTCGGCCCGCCGCTCCTTCAGCGCCCGCCCCACGAGGAGCTCGTTGGTGAAGGGCCCGTACATGTCGGCCGTGTCAAGCAGGGTCGAGCCCTGGTCGAGCGCGGCGTGCACGGTGCGCAGCGACTCCTCGCCACGCTGCCGGGAGCCGGTGTAGGCCCAGCTCATCGGCATGCAGCCGAGCCCGACCGCACCCACTTCGAGCGCTGCCGCGCCGATCGTCCTGCGGTCCACCTGGCCGTGCCCTCCCACCTCATGTCAGAGCGGCCCCCAACGTAACCTCTGCGTCCCCTCGCGTGGCGTGCGGCCTGTGCGCATTAGCCTCCTGACCATGACGACAGACGTATGGCTCCCTTATGCCGCCGACGAGATCGAAGGCCTGCCCCCGGCAGCCGATGCCGGGCTCAACTACCGCTACTGGGACGGCGGACCGGACTTCCCCGCGGACCCGGCCGACTGCGCGTTCTACGTGGTGCCCTATCTGAAGGGAGCGGAGACCTCCGTACGGCCACTGCCCGGGATGACGTCCGTACGCGCCGTACAGACCCTCACCGCGGGCATCGACCACGTGCAGTCCGGCCTCAAGTACCTCGCGCCCGGCGTGCAGTTGTGCAACGCCAAGGGGGTGCACGAGGCCAGCACCGCCGAGCTGGCGCTCGCCCTGGTCCTCGCGTCCCTGCGCGGCATCCCCCGGTTCGTGGAAGGACAGCGGCAGGAGGAGTGGCGGTCCGGGTTCTATCCGGCCCTCGCCGACAAGTCCGTGCTGATCGTGGGCTACGGATCGATCGGTTCCGCCATCGAGGACCGGCTCGTCCCCTTCGAGTGCGCGCGGGTGGCGCGCGTCGCGCGCTCCGCCCGTGCCACGGAGCGCGGCCCCGTGCACCCGCTCGCCGAACTCCCGGCGCTGCTGCCCGAAGCCGATGTGGTCATCCTCTCCACGCCCCTCACGGACACCTCCCGTGGCCTGGTGAGCGCCGACTTCCTGGCCCGCATGAAGGACGGCGCCCTGTTGGTGAACGTCGCGCGCGGCCCCGTCGTCGACACCAAGGCGCTCCTGGCCGAACTGGAGAACGGCCGGATCACGGCCGCCCTGGACGTCACCGATCCGGAACCGCTGCCCGCAGGGCATCCCCTGTGGCAGGCTCCTGGAGTGCTCATCAGTCCGCACGTCGGCGGATCCACCTCCGCCTTCCTGCCCCGCGCCAAGCGCCTGCTCGCCGCGCAACTGACCCGCTACGTCGCCGGGGAACCCCTGGAGAACGTAGTCCTGACGACCGAGTCCTGACGACCGGGTAGCGCACCAAGCCGCAGTCGGCCAGGGATCGTTCGAGCACGCTGTGCACCCGTGCGTGCGCGCCCCGTGTCCGCACCACCGCTCGCCGTCACTGAGCGTACTGAACCTATGTCCCTGAGTGACGAGACTGGTGTATCGTCCCGACAGGGGCTGCGCCGTGGACCGTTTCGGCGCCGGGGACGAGGCATCAGACGCGAGGGGGGCGACGGGCGATGTACGGCCAATGGGCGAACAAACCGACGCGGCGAGGCTGCCGACGGCGACTCTCACGGGCGCCGGCTCGCAGTCAGAGGCGCGACGGTCACGCACGCGAAATCCCGGGGTCGACCAGTCACGGGAGGCGGACGGGCACAGGGGCGGTACGGACCAGGGCGGCCCGGTGAGCACCCGTCCGTCACCCGCCACCGCCCTGGAGGGCGGCGGAGGTCTGACGGCGCAGATGCCGCCCGGTGCACCACTGGCCCGGCGCCCCGCCTCAGGCGGCGGAGCGGGCGTTGTCTCGCAGATCGCGCTCCTGGTGCTCTGCGGCGGATATGCCACCGGTGCCGCGCTCGGCTGGGGTTCGACCCGGGCCGCCCTGATCATGGGCGACTTCGGTCTGAGCATCGCCGCCGCGGCGGCCGCGGTCTCCTGCTTCCGCTACTCCCGCACCCGTCGCAGCCGCTTTCGACCCGCCTGGCTGCTCTTCGCGCTCTCCTCCGCGATGGCGGCCCTGGGCAACGGCGTATGGGGCTGGTACGAGGTCGTGCTCGAGCAGCCGGTGCCCAGCCCTGGCCTCGCCGACCTCTTCTTCCTCTGCTTCGCGCCGCCCGCCATCATCGGCCTGCTCGTGCTCGCCAAGCGCCCGGTGACCAAGGCCGGTTGGGTCTGCCTCGCGCTCGACGCCTGGCTCATCGGCGGCTCGCTGCTCACGCTCTCCTGGAGCCTGGCGCTCGCACACACGGCGCAGTTCGAGGGCCAGAGCGTCGCGCACGCCGCGCTCTCGCTCGCCTATCCGCTTCTCGACATCGCGCTGGTCAGCATGGTCCTCGCGCTGCACTTCAGACGATCCTCCGCCAACCGCACGGCGGTGAACACGGCGATCGGCGCCCTCGCGCTGACCGTCATGTGCGATGCGATGTTCACCTCACCGCTGCTGCACGCCAGTTACCGCTCGGGGCAGATGCTGGACGCGGGCTGGTTCGCGGGATCACTCCTCCTGGCGTACGCGCCCTGGGCCCTGCCCTGGCACAAGCACGCGGACGAAGCGCAGCCCAAGCGCGAGGAGCACGAAGGCGCCCCCAAGGGTGTGCGGGTCGCCCCCACCCGGCCGATCGCCGGATCCCTTGCCGCGCTCACGCCGTATCTGGCCGCCGCCGTCTGCACGTTGGGGATTCTCTACAACGTGCTCAGCGGCCGCAGCGTCGACGAGGTCGTGCTCTTCACCGCGGGCACGGTCGTGCTCGCCCTGGTCGTGCGCCAGGGGATCATGCTCCTGGACAACATCACCCTCACCCAGGAACTGGCCCAGAAGGAGAACCACTTCCGCTCCCTGGTGCAGGGTTCGAGCGACGTGATCATGATCGCCGCGCCGAACGGCATACTCCACTACGTGAGCCCGGCCGCCTACGGGGTGTACGGCCGCGAGGCCGAGGACCTCATGGGTTCCGAACTGGCCTCGCTCATGCACCCCGAGGACCTGGGCCGCGTGGTGCACGAAGTCCGCAGATTCCTCACCGCGAATCCCGTCGAAGAGCCCACGACCCGCATCGAGTGCCGCTTCAAGTCCGGTGACGGCGACTGGCTGAACGTGGAGTCCACGGTCAACCGCCACCAGGGCGGCCTCATCTTCAACAGCCGCGACGTCACCGAACGGGTCAGACTCCAGGCACAGTTACAGCACAACGCCGAGCACGACCCGCTCACCGACCTGCCCAACCGCGCCCTGTTCACCCGCAGGGTCGGCCAGGCGCTCACCGGCCGCAGAGTCACCGACCGGGGCACGGCCGTGCTCTTCATCGACCTGGACGGCTTCAAGGCGGTCAACGACACCATCGGCCATCAAGCGGGGGACGAGCTCCTGATCCAGGCGGCCCGCCGCCTTCAGGAGGCCGTCAGGTCCGGGGATTGCGCGGCCCGGCTTGGCGGCGACGAATTCGCCGCGCTGATCGTGGGCGACGGCACCCGCGACCAGGCCGCACGCGAGCAGCACATCTATGAGCTGGCCGACCGTCTCAGAATCGCCCTCTCCCAGCCCTACGCGATCGGCGGCAACGACGTCCGCGTGGCGGCTTCCATCGGTGTGGCCTTCGCCGAACCGGGCATCGGAGCGGGCGAACTGCTGCGCAACGCCGACCTCGCGATGTACCGCGCCAAGGCCGCGGGCAAGGGGCGCGTCGAGCTGTACGCCCCCCAGATGCAGGCCGACGTCGTACGCAAGGCGGAGCTGGCGACGAGGCTGCGCACCGCACTGCACGACGGCGAGTTCGCGCTGCTCCACCAGCCGGTGGTCTCCCTGGACGACGGCCGCATCACGTCCGTCGCCGCCCAGGCGCGCTGGCGCTCGGCGCAGGGCATCCTCTTCACGCCCGCCGAGTTCCTGCGCGTGGCCGACGCGTCGGACGCCCAGGAGAGCGCCCGCACCGCGGAGCTCGGCCGCTGGATGATGGAGGAGGCCGTCCAACAGGCCGCCGAGCGCGGCCGTACGGGTCACGCGACGCCGGTCGCCGTCCGGATCGGCGCGCGGCGCCTCCTGGACCGCTCCATGCCGCTCGGCTCCATCGAGGCACTCCTCACGCGCTACGGCCTGCCCTCCGGGGCGCTCATCATCGAGCTGGCCGACAGCGACCCCCGCGTTCCGCTCGACGATCTGGAACGCCGTCTGACCTCCCTGCGCAGACTTGGTGTACGCATCGCCCTGGACGGCTTCGGGAGTGGCTATGCCGCCATCACCGCACTGCGGCGGCTGCCCGTCGACGTACTGAAACTGGACCGGAGTCTGGTCGAGGGCGTCGTCGAGTCCGCGCGGCTCCACAAGATCACGTCCGGCCTGCTGCGCATCGCCACCGATCTGGGGCTGCGCTCCGTGGCCGACGGCGTCGACCGTCCGGAGCAGGTCATCGCCCTGCGCGCGATGGGCTGCACGCACGGGCAGGGCATGGCGTTCTCCGGGCCGCTCGACGAGTACCGCCTGCGCCGGGCCCTTTCGCTCGGCGAGTATCCGGTGCCGCTCGGGCCCGTGGAGCCGGTTCTCGCGGGCGCTCCTCCGGTGGGGTTCGGAGGAGGTGTCGAGTCCTTCCTCCGCTCACATAATGAGACCCCCGTCCCACCTACTTGACAGGCACTGTGCGCTGGGGAGAGGGTCAATGCCATGCGCACCCGAATTCTCGTACTTGGAAAGCGCGTCGGCTGAAGCTGGGACTCACCGGTCCGACGACCGGAATCCCGCAACCGCACCGACGCGCTCCCCTCGCTTGCCTCACGGCACGAGGGGTTTTTTGTTGCACAGGCACCCGCCAAATCACCGCAAAAACCCCGCAAAAACCCTCAGCTTCGAGAAGAGAATGCCGATGACCGAGCAGGCCACCGGGGCCCACCATCCGCAGCCGCGGCCCCGATCCTCAGGACAGCAGTCCGCCCCCGTCGAGCACGTCACGGGCGCGCAGTCCCTCATTCGTTCTCTCGAGGAAGTCGGGGCCGACACGGTATTCGGCATTCCCGGCGGTGCCATCCTTCCCGCGTACGACCCGATGATGGACTCCACCCGGGTCCGTCACGTCCTGGTCCGCCACGAGCAGGGCGCGGGCCACGCGGCCACCGGATACGCGCAGGCCACCGGCAAGGTCGGGGTGTGCATGGCGACCAGCGGTCCCGGTGCGACCAACCTCGTCACGCCGATCGCCGACGCCCACATGGACTCCGTGCCCATGGTCGCGATCACCGGCCAGGTGGCCTCCAAGGCCATCGGTACGGACGCCTTCCAGGAGGCGGACATCGTCGGCATCACGATGCCGATCACCAAGCACAACTTCCTGGTGACCAAGGCCGAGGACATCCCGGCGACGATCGCGGAGGCCTTCCACATCGCCTCCACCGGCCGCCCGGGCCCCGTCCTGGTCGACATCGCCAAGGACGCACTCCAGGCGCAGACCACCTTCCAGTGGCCGCCCACCCAGGACCTGCCCGGCTACCGCCCGGTGACCAAGCCGCACGCCAAGCAGATCCGCGAGGCCGCGAAGCTGATCACCACCGCGAAGCGGCCCGTCCTCTACGTCGGCGGCGGCGTCATCAAGGCTCACGCCACCGCCGAGCTGAAGGTCCTCGCAGAACTCACCGGAGCGCCCGTCACCACCACACTGATGGCGCTCGGCGCATTCCCCGACAGTCACGAGCTGCACGTGGGAATGCCGGGCATGCACGGAGCGGTCACCGCCGTCACCGCGCTGCAGAAGGCCGACCTGATCGTCGCCCTCGGAGCCCGCTTCGACGACCGCGTCACCGGCAAGCTGGACAGCTTCGCGCCCTTCGCGAAGATCGTCCACGCCGACATCGACCCGGCCGAGATCGGCAAGAACCGCGCCGCCGACGTGCCGATCGTCGGAGACGCCCGCGAGGTCATCGCCGACCTGATCCAGGCGGTCCAGGCCGAGCACACCGCCGGGATCAAGGGCGACTACTCCGCCTGGTGGGCCGACCTCAGCCGCTGGCGCGACACCTACCCCCTCGGCTACACCCAGCCCGAGGACGGTTCGCTCTCCCCGCAGCACGTCATCGAGCGTGTCGGGCAGCTCGCCCCCGATGACACGATCTTCGCCGCGGGCGTCGGCCAGCACCAGATGTGGGCCGCCCACTTCATCCAGTACGAGAAGCCCGCCACCTGGCTCAACTCCGGCGGCGCGGGCACGATGGGGTACGCGGTCCCGGCCGCGATGGGTGCCAAGGCCGGTCAGCCCGACCGCACGGTCTGGGCGATCGACGGCGACGGCTGCTTCCAGATGACCAATCAGGAACTGACCACCTGCGCCCTGAACAACATCCCGATCAAGGTCGCCATCATCAACAACGGCGCCCTCGGCATGGTCCGCCAGTGGCAGACGCTGTTCTACAACCAGCGCTACTCCAACACCGTCCTGCACGCGGGCCCGGAGGGCGACACTCCGCCCAACAAGGGCACCCGCGTCCCGGACTTCGTGAAGCTGTCGGAGGCCATGGGCTGCGTGGCGCTGCGCTGCGAGCGCCCCGAGGACCTCGACAAGGTCATCGCCGAGGCCAACGCCATCAACGACCGCCCCGTCGTGGTCGACTTCATCGTCCACGAGGACGCCCAGGTGTGGCCGATGGTCGCCGCCGGCACCTCGAACGACGAGGTCATGGCCGCCCGCGGGGTCCGCCCCGACTTCGGCGACAACGAAGACGACTGAGACCGAGAGCGAAAGAGAGACCAAGAGTCATGTCCACCAAGCACACGCTCTCCGTCCTGGTCGAGAACAAGCCCGGTGTCCTCGCCCGGATCACGGCCCTGTTCTCCCGCCGCGGCTTCAACATCGACTCCCTGGCCGTGGGCGTCACCGAGCACCCCGACATCTCACGCATCACCATCGTCGTGAACGTCGAGGACCTCCCGCTCGAACAGGTCACCAAGCAGCTCAACAAGCTCGTCAACGTCCTGAAGATCGTCGAACTGGAGCCGGCCGCCGCCGTGGGCCGCGAACTGGTCCTGGCCAAGGTCCGCGCCGACAACGAGACGCGCTCGCAGATCGTCGAGATCGTCCAGCTGTTCCGCGCCAAGACCGTGGACGTCTCGCCCGAGGCGGTCACCATCGAGGCCACAGGATCCAGCGACAAGCTGGAGGCGATGCTCAAGATGCTGGAGCCTTTCGGCATCAAGGAGCTCGTCCAGTCCGGCACCATCGCCATCGGCCGCGGCTCCCGCTCCATCACGGACCGCAGCCTGCGGGCGCTCGACCGCTCGGCCTGAATCAGCCGGAACGAGCGCCGGGCCCGCCCGTATGGCGAGACCTGAAAACTTTCTTCCCTTCGCCCGCCGTACGGTGGGTCGCAACACCAGCACACATAGGAGATTTCCAGTGGCCGAGCTGTTCTACGACGACGACGCCGACCTGTCCATCATCCAGGGCCGCAAGGTCGCGGTCATCGGATACGGCAGCCAGGGCCACGCCCACGCGCTGTCGCTCCGTGACTCGGGTGTCGACGTCCGTGTCGGTCTGCACGAGGGCTCCAAGTCCAAGGCCAAGGCCGAGGAGCAGGGCCTGCGCGTGGTGACTCCCTCGGAGGCCGCCGCCGAGGCCGACGTCATCATGATCCTGGTTCCGGACCCGATCCAGGCCCAGGTCTACGAGGAGTCCATCAAGGACAACCTCAAGGACGGCGACGCGCTGTTCTTCGGTCACGGCCTGAACATCCGCTTCGGCTTCATCAAGGCCCCCGAGGGCGTCGACGTCTGCATGGTCGCCCCCAAGGGTCCGGGCCACCTGGTCCGCCGTCAGTACGAGGAGGGCCGCGGCGTTCCGTGTATCGCGGCCGTCGAGCAGGACGCGACCGGCAACGGCTTCGCGCTGGCTCTCTCGTACGCCAAGGGCATCGGCGGCACGCGTGCGGGCGTCATCAAGACGACCTTCACCGAGGAGACCGAGACCGACCTGTTCGGCGAGCAGGCCGTGCTCTGCGGTGGCACCGCGGCGCTGGTCAAGGCGGGCTTCGAGACGCTGACCGAGGCCGGCTACCAGCCCGAGATCGCGTACTTCGAGTGCCTCCACGAGCTGAAGCTGATCGTCGACCTCATGTACGAGGGCGGCCTGGAGAAGATGCGCTGGTCGATCTCCGAGACCGCCGAGTGGGGCGACTACGTCACCGGCCCGCGCATCATCACGGACGCCACCAAGGCCGAGATGAAGAAGGTCCTGACCGAGATCCAGGACGGCACCTTCGCCAAGCAGTGGATGGACGAGTACCACGGCGGTCTGAAGAAGTACAACGAGTACAAGACCCAGGACGAGAACCACCTCCTGGAGACCACCGGCAAGGAGCTCCGCAAGCTCATGTCGTGGGTCAACGACGAGGCCTGAGGCACCCCGGAAACGCCGGAGGGGGCGATCTCCCTCCGGCGTTGTCCACCCCGTCCAGCCACGGACGAGTGATCCTTCCACTGAGGCGTAAGACACCCGTCAGGACGCCACTAGACTGCTTTCAACTTTCGCGTCGGGCCCACAGCGTCGTGCGTCTTCCACGCGGCTAAGCGACACCGCATGCGGCCGTCGGGACGGCCGTCCGCATTGGACTTGTGAGGACTCACGTGAGCACTGCTGCCACCGCCAAACCGGTCGTACTCATCGCTGAAGAGCTGTCGCCCGCAACTGTCGACGCCTTGGGCCCGGACTTCGAGATCCGTCAGTGCAACGGTGCGGACCGCGCCGAGTTGCTGCCCGCCATCGCCGACGTGGACGCCATTCTGGTCCGCTCCGCGACCAAGGTCGACGCCGAGGCCATCGCGGCCGCCAAGAAGCTGAAGGTCGTCGCCCGCGCGGGCGTGGGCCTGGACAACGTGGACGTGTCCGCCGCCACCAAGGCCGGCGTCATGGTGGTGAACGCACCCACCTCGAACATCGTCACCGCAGCCGAGCTCGCCTGTGGCCTGCTCATCGCCACCGCCCGCAACATCCCCCAGGGCAGCCAGGCCCTGAAGGCCGGCGAGTGGAAGCGCTCCAAGTACACGGGCGTCGAGCTCGCCGAGAAGACCCTCGGTGTCGTCGGCCTCGGCCGCATCGGCGCGCTCGTCGCGCAGCGCATGAGCGCTTTCGGCATGAAGGTCGTCGCCTACGACCCCTACGTACAGCCCGCGCGCGCCGCACAGATGGGCGTCAAGGTCCTCACGCTCGACGAGCTGCTCGAGGTCTCGGACTTCATCACCGTGCACCTGCCCAAGACCCCCGAGACGGTCGGTCTGATCGGCGACGACGCGCTGCACAAGGTGAAGCCCGCCGTCCGCATCGTGAACGCCGCGCGCGGCGGGATCGTCGACGAAGAGGCGCTGTACTCCGCGCTCAAGGAAGGCCGCGTCGCGGGCGCCGGTCTGGACGTGTACGCGAAGGAGCCCTGCACGGACTCCCCGCTCTTCCAGTTCGACCAGGTCGTCTGCACCCCGCACCTCGGTGCGTCGACGGACGAGGCCCAGGAGAAGGCCGGTATCGCCGTCGCCAAGTCGGTGCGCCTCGCGCTCGCCGGTGAGCTGGTCCCCGACGCCGTGAACGTCCAGGGCGGCGTCATCGCCGAGGACGTGCGCCCCGGTCTGCCGCTCGCCGAGAAGCTCGGCCGGATCTTCACCGCGCTCGTCGGCGAGGTCGCCGCGCGGCTCGACGTCGAGGTGTACGGCGAGATCACCCAGCACGACGTGAAGGTGCTCGAACTCTCCGCTCTCAAGGGCGTGTTCGAGGACGTCGTCGACGAGACCGTGTCCTACGTGAACGCGCCGCTCTTCGCCCAGGAGCGTGGCGTCGAGGTCCGCCTCACCACGAGCTCGGAGTCCCCGGACCACCGCAACGTGGTCACCGTGCGCGGCACGCTGACCGGCGGCGAGGAGGTCTCGGTCTCCGGCACCCTGGCAGGCCCCAAGCACCTGCAGAAGATCGTCGCCATCGGCGAGTACGACGTGGACCTCGCGCTCGCCGACCACATGGTCGTCCTGCGGTACGCGGACCGTCCCGGTGTCGTCGGCACCGTCGGCCGTGTCCTGGGCGAGGCGGGCATCAACATCGGCGGCATGCAGGTCGCCCGTGCTGACGTGGGCGGCGAGGCGCTTGCCGTTCTGACGGTGGACGACACCGTGCCGCAGTCGGTCCTCAACGAACTTGCCGCGGAGATCGGTGCGGAGTCCGCCCGTGCGGTGAACCTCACGGACTAGTAACCCCGCATCTCGGTTGCCGGTCATCACCGGCTCCGCCGAGTTCGTCCTCAAACGCCGGACGGGCTGGATCTCTCCAGCCC
>NZ_JBSGSG010000137.1:0-16210 GCF_053606765.1 Streptomyces sp. NPDC055189 | reverse complement strand
ACACCCCGATACGTCATGACCTCGCCCGCAACCACCCCTCCCCCCGCCCCGCCCCCCCCTACCTCTGCGGGGGCGCCCCCACGACCCTGCCCGCAGCCGAATTGGCCAACAGCATCCAGGGCCGGTCGGGGCACGGCTCTGTCGCTGGTCAGTGCGAGTCGTTGCCGGGGTGGCAGGGGCCGCACGGGGCGGCGTCTGCCCACAGCGGCAGGTCGACTTCCCACCCGTCGGCGGCGACGATGTGGGCCGTCCGCATCACCGAGCCGTCGTTCTTCATTTCGATTTCGGGCACGTGGTGCAGGAAGCGGCCGTCATTGAAGCGCTCGCACAGGTCGGCGTACGCCACGGTGTCGAGGATGATCGTGTGGACCCCGATGTCGACGAGCTTGCTGGGCGCGAGCCCCAGCCCCTCGCCCCGGTGCCGCATCGCGGTCAGCAGGTAGGCGTAGCCCTGTTCGAGGACCCGAGCCGCCATTATTGAGTCGTACGGGTAGTCACGCACGAGCAGCCCGACCTGCTTGTCCCACAGACCGGCCGGTACCACCTCCCGGGCGGAGCGGCCCGGGCCGCTCATCGGATCAGTGGTCAGAGGAGTTGCGACAGCGGTTGCCATGATGCCTCCGATGGACGAGCCCCGTGGTTCGGGGCGATGCACCCAGCACACCGCGGCTCCTCGTCCTACAGTGGTCAACAGCCGTGCCGTGCAAGGGCCTTGCACGTCCTGCAAGCGACCTCGACGGCGGTGACAACCGTCCGTACCGTGGAGGTCCCCGGTCGTGTGGCGTGGGAGGACCTGTGTCCGTTGACCCGCTCTGGAGCACACCCGAAGCCCGCGAGTTAGCCGAACGGCGGTGTCCGGGCGCGCTCATCCGGCTCGGACGCGAGCACCGTTCCTGGACGCTCGCCGCCCTCGGCGACCGGCTCGGCTGCTCCCCCGCCACGCTCTCGCGGCTGGAGCGGCGCAGCAGGGTCGTCGACCTAGCACTGGTCCACCGCGCCGCTCAAGAGGTCGGCGTTCCGCGACACATCCTGATGAGTTCCCTGGCGCCTCCCACTGCGAAGGTACCGACGGCCACTAGAGTGACGGCCAGTCCGTACGCCGAGGAGGACCCGATGCGCCGCCGTACGCTGCTCACCGCCACGGCTGCCGCCGGGCCGGTCGCCCTGATGATGGGGCTCGACGAGGCCCTGGCCGACACACCCGCCCCGACCGGCCAAGGCCCGCTGGATGCCCGGATGGCGGCCGCCCGCAAGCTGTACGACAAGGGCGCACACTCTCCTCTGCTCGCCGCGCTGCCCGGCCTCATCGCTGACGGACATGCCGCGGTCTCCTCGCGCCGTGCACTCGATCAGGCTCGGCTCTCGTCCGTCTACAGCCTGGCGACGGCGGTGCTGACCAAGCTCGGCTCCTACGGACAGGCCCGGCTCACCGCGGACCGGGCCCGCACCTGGGCCGAGGTCTCCGGTTCTCCGCTCGTGTCCGCGGCCGCCGCCCGGGAGCTGGCGATCGTCCTGCGCCACCAGGACCGCGGCGCGGAAGCCCAGCGCCTCATGACGACGGCCGCCTCTGCGGTCGAGGCGACCGGTCTGCGTACCGATGCATCGGTGTCGGCATACGCACAGATGCTCTGCACCCTGGCCTACACCGCTGCCAGAGGTGGCCACCGCGCCGATGCCCTGGCCATGACCGGGGAAGCCCGCCGCGCCGCTCGTCGGCTGCCGACAACCGCCCCGGCAGGCAGGCTGTTCCCGATCAGCCCGGCCGCCGTCGACCTCTACGCCGTCGGTGTGCACTGGGCGCTCGGAGATGCCGGAGCCGCCCTGGAGGCCGGAAAGGACCTCCGCCCCGCCCAGTTCCCCACCGCCGAGCGGAAGGCCCGCATGGGCACCGACATGGCGCGCGCCTGGTGGGCCTGGGGACGCCCGGAGCAGACCGCCCGTGCCCTCCTCGACGCCTACCGAGCCAGCCCCGGCGAGGTCCGAGACCGCCCCGCGATCCGCAGCATCGTCGACGAGCTGGCACAACGCCACCCCCGCACGAGCGGCGTCAGGGAACTCCAAGCCGCAACGAGCCGGCAAGGTCGTCACTGAGCTATCGGTCCGGGTGTCGTGAAGGTGAGCCCGGTTGCTGCGCGGCATCCGTCGATGACGACGCTGCGGTATGGGGTTGTCCCGAGAGTCCGCCGCAGGTCGGGGGCTGTCCAATCAACGGCCCTGGCCCGTAGTCGGTGGTGACGCCGAGCATCCATCCGCGATCATGATCTTCTAAGAGAGGCCAACTCCCTTGTCGGGACGGTGTTATCCGGTCTGTCGGCACTGGTCGTCGAGGACGTGACGAATGACGACGACAAGGTCGTGGCCACAGCCCGCACCCGGGACATGGCGGTGCCGTGTCCGGTGTGCCGAACGCCGGCGGCGAGGGTCCACGGGTACCACCGCCGGACCGTGCGGGACGTGCCAGTCGACGGCCGCCCCGTCATCGTCCACCTGCCCGTACGAAGGTAGGCATGCCCGGTTCCGGGCTGCTCCCGGCAGACCTTCCGCGAGCAGATTCCCGGACTGCTGAAGCATCATCAACACCGCACTGTTCTTCTCACCGGACAGATATCGCAGGTGGCACGGGAGTTGTGCGGCCGGGCGGCCGCACGCCTGGCCGCTCTGCTCACCATCTGCTCGATGACGTCAATGATGGGTCCATCCCCGCGCGCGCGGGGAGCAGCATCTTCCAGACGATCACTAATGCTCTCGTATCGGTCCATCCCCGCGTGCGCGGGGAGCAGTCTCGCTGAACTGGGCGTTCACCGGGCGAGGAAGCCGTTCTGAGCAACTTTCAAAGAATCCGACATTTCCACCACCCGTTAGAAGCAGAGCCCCCGATGCAGCCTACGCACCTCATGGGACGGCCAACAGCCAGTACAAGCCTCCCTGATCCCCCGCGGGCGCGGAGGAGCAGTCGACAGGGCCGCCGCCGGATTGCCGCTGGTCGAGGCACGTCTCGGCCCGGCATCACTGCGGCGGGATGCAAGGTCAGGATGCCGGGCGGCGCCTCGGGCCGACCCTGCTCGGTCCATGCTCCGCCGGACGAGCCCATCAGCAACTTCGCTGAACACCTGGCGTGTTCGGGCAAGGCTCGGCTGGCGTTGAGCGCGCGCCTGCTGGCCAATGCCGGCCAGTCGACCCGGCGAAGCCGGACCCGGTGAGTGCTCCTTGCGGCACAAGTCAGGAGCCAGCGAGGCGAAACCAGCGTTCGCCGTATGAAGGACAGCCAGGTCCATATTGCGATGTCGTCGGTCGTTGACTGGCTGACGGCACCTGCGACGGGATCTTCTCGGCGAATCAGTCGCCGATGCCGCGTATGGCTGGCTACGCTTCTGACGGGGCCGGGAGCCGGTGCGGTCCCCGCTGCGTCAACAGGGGGACAGATGAACGATGTTCGGATCGAGACCGTGGCTGTGGATGCGACGGGCAGCCGGCAGATCTCCAGCCGTACGCGGTCGAGTGCCGCCCTCGGCGACCGGGCCGCAGAGCTGGAGGAGGCCATCGTCCAGGCGTCGGTCATCGCCCAGCAATCCCTCTCGCGGGTTCAGCGCCGCGACGGCTGGCAGGTGGCGAGCATGGAGGTAGCCTTCGGGCTGACCTTGGCAGCGGAGGCCGGGGTCATCTTGTCCAAGGCGTCGGCCGAGGCGTCCTTCGAGGTCACCCTCACGGTGGAGCGGGTCGCGGAGTCGCCGTGATCGACGCAAGTTACTGGGTCGAGCTCTTCCAGTCGCAGCAGCGCCTCGGCGGCGGTTTCCTGCTGACCCGCCGCTATGTGCTGACGGCACTTCACTGCCTGCGGGGCCTCACCGCGCTGGACGAGCACGTGGACATCGTCCTGACGGACGGCAGCCGTCTGACGGGCCAGGTCTGCCGCCGCGACAAGGACGCGGACCTCGCCCTGATCATGATCTCCGCCGCCTACGAGGTCCTGCTTCCGATACCCCGGGCCGGCGTCGCTCACGGCGGGGACCACTGGCACGGGCCCTACCGTCCCGCGCCCTCCGAAGTGCAGCTCAGGGGGCAGGTGGACAGCGGCACGGCGGAGTACCTCTGCGAGGGAGGCGGGGTCATCCAGGCGCTGCAGCTGACAGCGCACCAGTGCCTGGGCGACTACTCGGGCTATTCCGGCGGCCCCGTCGTCAAGGGCCTTCCAGAGGACCAAGAGCCCGTGATCGTGGGCGTTCTCCTGGAGCAGGCCCCCGACCGGGCCGCTGCCGGCCGGGCCGCCAACGTGCTCTTCGCCGCCACCATCGGGGAAGCCCTGCGCCGCTTCGACCAGTTCGACGTGGAGCACCTGCTGGATGTGGTTCATCCGGAAAGCTCGCCGCCGCAACAGGCCGTGTGCCATCAGACGGTGAGCGTCGATGCGGCGGCGGCCTCGGTGGAATCATGGTTCGACCGGATCGACGAGTGGTCCCAGCGCGCGGTGCTCGATCCCTCGCAAGTGGCCGAACTCAGGTTCATCGCCGCGAAAGCGGCCATGGAACGTCAGCTGCGTGGTGACGACGCATGAGCGACCTCTGGCAGGAAGCCATCGACCAGGCTGAACTCGGCCTGCGCGGGGACCCCGGCGCGCGGCGCGGTGCGGCCTCGGCCGCCGTGGCGCTGGCCGCGGCTCCCGACCTGTTCCGGCGGCCGCATCCCGGCCGGGATGCGGCGTATCTGGTGGCGCTGCTCGAAGCGCTCGGCCTGGCCGAGGAGTCACGCGCCCTCCTGCGGAGCGTGGTTTCGCAGCTCCAGTTCGATCCGAAGTCGCTCGCGCTGCCCGGCGATGTCCGCAACGAACTGGCTGTCATGCTCATCGACCGGGGCCTGATCTCGTCGGCGGCCGGGATCCTGTCGACAGCCGTCGTCCTGGGAGCGCCGGATGACGCAGGGGGCGCCGCGGCCAGGCGCACGGCGAATTTGGCGTCGGTCAAGCTGCGGTTGGGAGACCTCGCGGGGGCCACCAGCGCGGCCGAGGAGGCGCTGGGCCTCGGGGACCGGGATGGCTCCCTGCAGGAGCAGGAACGGATGGACATCCGGCTCCTTGCGGAAGCGGTGCTGGCGCAGGCCGCCCGCCAGCGGGGACGCCACAGCGAAGCGGATCAACAGGTGCATGCCCTGGCCCTCACGGCGCGCGGCCTCGTGCGGCTGCTCGGGAGCGATCACCCGAAGTCACTTGCCGCCCTGGTCACCGTGGCCCGGGCCCAGTTCGGATCAGCGCTGGCGGCAGAGAACCGCGAACGGTGGGAGCAGGCGATCGATGTCCTTGCGATCGCCGCCCAGAAAGTGTCCGCGGCACTCGGACCACTCCACCCCCTGTCCCGCTCCGCGCTGGTCAACCTCGCCACCGCGGAGTTCGAGGCCGCACGGACACTGGACGATCAGCGTCGCCTGGAGGGGGCACGGCTCATGCTCCTAGCCGCGGTCGAGCATGCCGAGGGGGACCAGCCGACCGCCCCGGCGCCTGTGCCGCCGTCCGCCGTCCGCGAAGCCGATCAGCGGGCGGGCCCGCCGCTCAGCTCCGGACCGTACTCTGACTTCGAACGGACGGCCGACAGCACCTCTTCCCCTCTGCGCACACCCAACCCGCCACCGGCGGCCCCGCAGCCCCGGGGCCGGGGCGGGAGCGCTGCCGAGCACCGGGTTCCCCAGCACCTGCTGCACGAGGACTACGCGGAGTACGAGCGGCTCCTCGATGAAGCGCTGCGCACCGCCCCCAGCCGACCAGACCTGGCGCCGGTCGGACAGTGGTACACCCCCCAACGGCTTCGCGCCATGGCGCTCGATGCCACCGCAGTGATCACAGTGGCCGCGGCGACGGAGTACCAGCATTACGTGAAAATCCGCGAGGAACTGCGCCACCCGGCGCCGACCGCCGCCTCGTATCCCCGCGAGTCCGGGCGCGGCAAGCCGGGCCCGGGGAGGCCCGCCACCGGAACGGGCGCAGCCGCCGGACCGGCCGGCGCCGGCATGGGCGCCGTGGTCGCCGTCCTGGCGCCCGTCCTCACCGGCACAGCCGCCGCGATCTTCCTGCTCGTCGGCTACATCCTGAAGATGCTCGACCCCGAGCCGGCGTTCGCCCGGTCCATGGTCACCGTCGGATGGGTGTCCGGTGCCGTGACGGCGGCCGCAATCCTGATCGCCGCCGTCGGGCTCCTGCTCACCGCCGTACGCAACCGCCACTCGCCCACCACAGGCCCCGACGGCGAACAGAGCCACGAGGTAGCCCAGGCCAGAGAAGCCTGGCGCAAAGCACTGCTGGAACGCGGCATCCTGCCCTTCCTTCGCGAAGCACACGCCCACCCCCGCACCGCCACGGCCCCGCACCACACACCACCCACCGGCCGGATACCGCATACCGGCTACAGTCGCCCGGGTTTCGCCAGCCCGGACTACGGCTCCTCCCCCGGCCCGCGCCCCCGCTACTCGAGCCCGGACTACACCAGCCCGGACTTCGGAGGCCCCGACCACCAACCCGAATAACTCCCGACAAACGGCCGGGCCGCACATCACGATGCCGCCCCGGCCTCCCATACCGCCCCATGAGAGGTGCAGTTGGCATGTACGGCCCGGATCCGAGCCCTCCCCCACACGCGCCGGGAGCCGCCACCGTAGATCCATCTCCGCGCGTGCGGGAAGCAGTAACTCCCGTTCGACGTGAGGGTCCATCCCCGCGTGCGCGGGGAGCAGCCATGAAGGAGGAGCGGCCGATGATCCTGCCCTCGGCGGTGCCGTCCGGGGCGACCACGACCCTGGCCAGCCCGGTGCCGTAGTACCAGTTCACGCCGACCGTGGCCAGGATGATGCCGCCCTGCTTGGTCTGCCGGATCCAGGTGTAGGGGATGCGGCGCACCGCTTCACCGTCACCGCCGACGGGCTTCTCGGCCCTCCCCGGCGCGCACCATACGATCGGGTCATCGCCACCTGTGCGTGGAGAACCCGGCCCTCTCCAGGGCGGCTTCCGCACGGGCCGCAACTGCGGGGTCTACTTCGATAGTGGTCACGTTGTCCTCGCCGCATGGCTCACGAGTAGCCTGTGGATGGGTCAGCCACGACGCCGGCGGCCGGTACGGCGCTGCACAGCGGTACCGGAGCTACGGCGTATACGCGGCCGGGGAAGCCGGACAGCCGGATCGCGGGGTGGAGATCGTCACCCGCATGTCCCATCAGATGATCTACCTCGGCCGTCCCCGGGACGCCCTCGGTCTTCTCGCCGTCGCCGCCACGAAGGCCCAGATGTCGGCAACCCGGGCACTGGTCGCCTCGCAGACCGGCCGGGTGCACGCGGCCCTGGGCGACGAGCGTCAGGCCGATGCACACCTCGGCGCCGCCGACGAGCTCCTGGCTGACGGACTCGGCGACGACGTGCCCGAGTGGGCGGGCTACTTCGACGCTGCCGAACACGCCGGCGCCCGCGCGGTCTCCGCCCGTGGCCTCACCGGAGCCGGCCACCCCCGCCGAACCGCGAGCACCCACTTCGAGGACGCGCTGCTCTTGCGCAAACCCGGCTTCGAGCGCGTGCAAGTCATGGACCGCGTCGGCCTTGCCGCCGCACTGTTCCACGAGGGCGAGCCGGAGCAGGCAGCCGCCGCAGCCCACCGGGCGCTCGACGACGCGGCCCGTATCGACTCCACGCTCGTCGCCTCCCGGCTCAACACGCGGCTGGACGCGGCCCGCCCGTACCAGAGCGCCGCGGTCGACGATGTACGAACCCGGGCCAAGGACCTCGCCGCCGCCATGCCGACCACGATCGCGGCCTGAGAGCATCGAGGCATGGGCAAGCACAGCCGACCCGGACCGGCGAACCAGCCTTCGCGCGCCGTCCCGCGCGTGGACGCCGACAACCCGTTGGCCGCATACGACAAGTGGCGCCGCCCGCCGATGGACATCTACCGGCGCCACCGGCCGGTGCACGGCGGCGCCGGTCACCTCCGGTCCGACGAGCCGCGCGTCCTGGAGGAGTGGAGCGGGTTTGCCTACGAGCCGGCCGGCACCGCTCCCAGCCTCGCAGCGGCCCGGGAATGGATGAACGAACTCCCGCTCGGCAACGGCCTCACAACGTGATGCCCCGTAGGGCAAAGATGGCCCGGCGCTGGCCGTGTGTCCCCCGACTTCCACCTCCAGATCCGAAAACCTCAGTAGCCGCACTGTCGTCTACCGGGCGGTGACTCCTGGCCGAAGCTCGGCAGGACGGCTGCCAGCGGGGTGACCGTGGGCGTCAGCACCCCTTGCGGCCCTTGCGGCCACCGGTCCGGCCGAGCCGTCAGTCGACCACGGGCGCATGAGGAAGCCGACGCGGAAGGTGCCGGCGGTGTTGATCTGCTGGGCGGTCGGATTGCCGCTGGGGAAGAAGGATCCCGCGAAGAACGTCGCGAAGCTCGCGTACACGAACCAGGCGAACCGCTCGACCATGTTCCCGGCCGGGCCGATCGGGACCTTCTTCCATTGTTCGCATCCCATGATCGGCACGCTGCGGGAACACGACGAGCTCCCGTGTACCTGACAACGATCACGCCTACTGGCGTTCGAAGTGTTCCCGCGCGAGTTCTGCGAACGTCGCGAGCCAGTGATCGGTGGTGAAGTCACCGCTCTCGACGGCCGGGAGACCGGCGTCGAGGTGTTTCTGCGCGGCCTTGGCGAGCCGTTCGCGCACGACTCCCTGAGGCAGTGCGTTCGCGATCGCGCGCAGGGCGGCGGCGCGGGAGAGCGCGAGGCCGAGGAGGTGGCCGATCTGCGGGTCGCTGTGGTCGGAGACGAGGGGTACCTCGAGCAGCGGACAGGGCCCACCGGTGGCGAGGGCGGGAAGGAAGCGGTCCAGCCAGGCGGCGAACTCCCGGGTGTCCAGCACGCGGCGCATCGCGTCGGCTTCCGTCAGGGACGGCGACAGGAAGTCCTGGCCGGAGGGCTCCCAGTGGGCGGGCGCGTCGTGGTCGTCGGCGAACCAGCCGCGCAGCCGGTCGCGTACGGCGTCGAGGGTGCGGGCCGGCAGCCCGGCCCGTTCTCCCGTGTCGAGGATCAGGCCGAGCGCGAAGGCGCTGTTGGGGTGGGCGCCGTGGCGCACGGGATACGTGGCCTTCGGCAACCAGTCCGTCAGGAGGCGGTCGACCGCCTCCACGGCGGGGACGAAGGCCTGCGCCCACGGTGTGCCGTGGCACTGCGCCGCGAGCGCGACGAGCCAGGCCCAGCCGTAGGGGCGCTCGAAGCTCGGGCGGTCGAGGAGGTACTCGGCCTCGGTGGCGAGGTGGGCGCGGGTGAGGTGCCGGTCGAGTACGTCGGTGTACGGGGCGGGGTCGTCGAGGGCGGGGAGCGTGCGCACCAGCAGCCAGTGCATGTGGACCGACGAGTGCCAGTCGTAGGCGCCGTAGAAGGCGGGGTGGAGGTCGCTCGGACGTGGGTCGTCGTTTGGGGAAGTGGTCAGGTGAGCGGTGAAGTTGGGGTACTCGCGGGTGACGTTGGCTGCCGCCAGCTGGGCGGTTTCCTCCGGGGTGAGCATGGGGTCCTTTCGGTGGGGCGGGGTTGCGGGTGGAGGGCTGTGTACGTCGCCGGAGGCGGCTGGTGTGTGGTTGCGTTCGCGCGGTTCCCCGCGTCCCCCGAGGGGCGCGGGGAACCGCGCACACCGGCGTCACGCGCCGACGGCACCGGCCCCGCCGCGGCTAATGCGTCGCCCCTTCGGTCATCCGCAGGTCCTCGCGGGCCGGCACTGCGGCCAGCAGCAGCGCTCGGACGCCCTTCGCGACCGTCTCGACGGGGAGGGAGGGGGCCTGGCCGTCCGGCACCTGGTCCGGGGCCCACGGAACGTGGACGAAACCGCCCCGGGCGTCCGGGAGTTCCGTGGCCAGCAGGTGCGCGAGGCCGTACGCCACGTGGTTGCAGACGAACGTTCCGGCCGTGTTGGACAGCGCCGTCGGGACCCCCGCCTCCCGCATCGCCGCCACGCAACGCTTCACCGGCAGCGTGGAGAAGTACGCCGCGGGCCCGCCCGGCACCACCGGTCCGTCGATCGGCTGGGCCCCGGCGTTGTCGGGGATGCGCGCGTCGTCGACATTGATCGCCACGCGTTCCACCGTGACGCCGGGGCGCCCGCCCGCCTGGCCGAGGCAGACCACCAGGTCGGGCCGGGTCTCGGCCACCGCGGCCCGCAGCGCCGTCAGCGACTGGCCGAAGACGCACGGGAGGCGGACCGCCGTGACGTCCAGGCCGGCCGGCGGCGCGGCGGCGACCGCCTCCGCCGCCTGCCACGACGGGTTCACGACCTCCCCGTCGAACGGTTCGAATCCGGTGAGCAGAACGCGGGGCACGGACCGGGACATGCGGACCTCCTTGGAAGGCGGGCTAGAAGGCGAAGAGCGACATGATCACGATGTTGCAGCCGAGGAGCGCGAAGCCCGTCGGCAACTGGGCCTTGATCGGCCCGTACTGGTCCTTCAGTTCGAGCAGTGTCGCCGGAACGATGTTGAAGTTGGCGGCCATGGGCGTGACGAGAGTGCCGCTGAAGCCCGCGAGCATGCCCATCGCGAGGACCGCCGGCTCGTTGCCGCCCATCTGCTGGATGAGCACCGGCCAGCCGATCGCCGCCGTCATGACGGGGAACGCGGCAAACGCATTGCCCATGATCACAGTGAACAGGAACATGCCCACGCAGTACGCGATCACGGCCAGGTATTTGGAGTTGTCCGGCAGTACGGCGTTCGTGATCCTGCCGACCTGGCTGCCGACGCCGGCGACCGCGAAGATCGAGCCGAGGACGGACAGGAGCTGGGGAAGCAGCAGCGCCGCACCCATCGCCTCCAGCATCGAGCGGCCGGAGTGGATCGGCGTCGACACGGCGCGCTCACCGGTGACCAGCATCCCGACCACGAGCGCCACGACGCAGCCGACGCCGAGCCCCAGGAGGGTGGCCTGGCCGGTCTCGAAGAGGCCCGATTCGTCGAGGAAGGAGGCGCAGACGATGGCGACCAGCGGGATGGTGAGCGCCGGGATGAAGAGCTTGTTGCCGAGCCGCGCGGCGGACTGCTCGCGCTGCTCCTGCGTGGTGGTGACCGGTTCGCCCTTGCCTATGAAGTTGAACCCGGCGAGTGCGATCAGCGCGAGGACCGCGACGCCCAGGGGTTCGGCGGGCAGCGCTTTCGAGCCGCCGGCGACCCCGGTGCCGTAGGGGAAGGTCAGTCCGAGCAGCCCCCAGAAGGCGGCCGATGTCCAGCGCTTGGGGTTGGTCCGGTCCGTCGCCATCTGCACGGCCATGACGACGAAGACCAGACCGATCAGCCAGTAGAGCCATTCAACCTTGATCACTTCGAGGGCTCCTTGGGCAGCGGGATCTCGTGTTCGGCGGCGCCGAGCGCCATCTCGCGCTCCAGCTGCCTGTCGAGGAGCAGCAGCCGGGCGCCGTGGATGACGAAGGCGCAGACGGCCAGCGGGATGGCCCACAGCGCGAGCTGGGTGGGTTCGAGGTGCTCGTGGTACGTCGAGTTCACGAATCCGGTGATCAGCAGGATCGAGCCGATCGCGATGAAGCAGTCCTCACCGAAGAAGACGCCGACGGTGTCGGCGGAAGCCGAGTAGGAGCGGACCTTTTCGCGCAGTTTGTCCGGCAGTACGGCCCCCGATTTGCGTTCGGCGGCGGCCTCGGCCATCGGGGCGACGAGCGGGCGCACCGCCTGGGCGGGGCCGCCGAGATTGTTGAGGCCGAAGGCGGCAGTGACCTGGCGGACCAGCAGGTAGGCGGTGAGGAAGCGGCCGGCGCTGAGCTTGCCGAGTTTCCCGATGAGCGTGCGGGCCTGTTCCCGCAGGCCGTAGCGCTCCAGGAGGCCGATCACCGGCAGCACGATGGCGAAGACGGTGACGGAGCGGCTGTCGGCGAAGGAGGTGCCGAAGGCTGCGAGGATCTCCAGCGGGTTCATCTTGCCGAGCAGCCCGGTGACGATGCCGGCGACGCCGACCACGAGAACGGGATTGCGGCGCGTGACGAATCCGAGGATCACCACGAGCACGCCGAGCAGAACGATCATGCGGCGGCCTTTTCGATGAGGGACGCACTTATGGATGCGGGATGCACGGACTTTAGGGGATCGTTCAACGATCCGACAAGATGTTTCAGGATTCGGACGTCAAAAGGTGCCGAGAATCCTGACTATTGTCGGATCGTTGAACGATCCCCTAGGTTGATCCCGTGATCCACGACGTCATCGACCTCAATGCCGACCTCGGCGAAGGCTTCGGCCGCTGGGCCCTCACCGACGACGAGGCCCTACTCTCCGTAGTGACCAGTGCCAACGTCGCCTGCGGCTTCCACGCCGGCGACCCCTCCGTGATGCGCCGGGTCTGCGACCTGGCCGCCGAGCGCGGCGTACGGATCGGGGCGCAGGTCTCCTACCGGGACCTCGCCGGGTTCGGGCGGCGCGCGATGGACGTACCGCCGGACGAGCTGGCGGCCGAAGTGGCGTACCAGATCGGGGCGCTGCGGGTGTTCGCCGAGGCAGCCGGCGCCGAGGTGGCCTACGTGAAGCCGCACGGAGCGCTCTACAACCGGACGGTGCGCGACGGAGAACAGGCCCGCGCGGTCGTCGAGGGCGTGCGGCTCGCGGGCGGACAACTGCCCGTGCTGGGGCTTCCCGGGTCTCACCTCCTGCGTGTCGCCGAGGAGATGGGCCTGCTGCCGGTACGTGAGGCCTTTGCCGATCGCGCCTACACCCCCGAGGGCACGCTCGTGCCGCGCCGCGAGCCCGATGCCGTCATCGAGGACGCGGACGCCGTGGTGCGCCGGTCCGTCGCGTTCGCGGTGGACGGCGGGATCGAGGCAGTCGACGGGTCTTATGTCGCCGTCGCCGCGCGGTCGTTGTGCGTGCACGGCGACACCCTGGGCGCGGCGGCGATCGCGGCGCGGGTGCGGGTGGCACTGGAGGGCGCCGGGGTCAAGGTCGGGGCGTTCACGTGAGCATGCACGTACGGCCTGCCGGACAACATGCGCTGCTGGTGGAGTTCGCCGACGCCGAGCACGCGGGGGCCTTCCATGCGGAACTGCTGCGCAGGCGGGGCGCGGGGGTGTTGCCGCCGGTGCGGGAGATCGTGCCGGGTGCGCGGACGGTGCTGCTCGACGGAGTGACGGGCCGGGACGCGCTCGCGCGCCAACTGGGCGAGTGGGATGTGCCATTGGGGGCCGTGGCGGACGGGGACGTCGTGACGATCCCCGTGGTGTACGACGGGCCGGATCTGGCCGAGGTGGCGGGGCTGTGGGGTGTGTCCGAGGAGGACGCGGCCGCGCGGCACGCCTCGTACACCTATCGCGTGGCGTTCTGCGGGTTCGCGCCGGGGTTCGGGTATCTGGCCGGACTGCCGCAGGAGTTGCATGTGCCGCGGCGGGCGACTCCGCGGACGCGGGTCCCTGCGGGGGCGGTCGCGTTGGCAGGGGGGTATTCGGCGGTGTATCCGCGGGCCACGCCGGGTGGATGGCAGTTGATCGGAACGATGCCCGATCCCGGAGTTCTGTGGGATGCGGAGCGGGAGTCCGCGGCGTTGCTGTCACCCGGGACCCGGGTTCGTTTCACTCCGGCGGGGCTGACGCCCCGGGGCGCTGCCCCGGCCCCCGCCGCACCACCGCCGCAGGAGCTTGGCATGCCCGCTGCACCGGCGCCCGCCCCGCGCGAGCCGCAGGGGCGCGAGCGATGACCGTGAAGATCACCGTCGTCCGGTGCGGAGCCCTCACCACCATTCAAGATTCCGGTCGGGCCGGGCACGCCCACCTGGGGGTTCCGCGGTCGGGGGCGCTTGATGCGGGTGCGTTGGGGCTAGCCAACCGGCTGGTCGGGAACGCGGAGGGCGCCGCCGTACTGGAGACGACCCTCACCGGGTGTGCGCTGCGGCCGGATCGAGGGGTCACCGTGGTCGTGGGCGGGGCGCCCTGCCCGGTCACCGTCGATGGTGCACCCGCAGCCTGGGGGGTCCCCGTGCACGTGACCGCGGGAGCCGTTCTCGACGTGGGCCGGGCCAGTGCGGGGATCCGGTCCTACGTTGCCGTTGCCGGAGGGATCGCCGTCGAGCCCGTGCTCGGCAGCCGGGCCACCGATCTGCTCTCGGGGCTCGGGCCCGCGCCATTGAGTGCGGGCGACGTGCTGCCCGTCGGCCAGGCGCCGGGCGCGCAACCCGCGCTGCCGGTGGCGGCGCCCTGGCCCGCTCCCCCGGCCGAGCTCGTCCTGCCGGTACGGTTCGGGCCCCGCGCGGACTGGTTCACCGAGGCCGCGCGCCGGACCTTCATCACCGCCGTATACACCGTCTCGGGCAACAGCAACCGGATCGGGCTGCGTACCGAAGGGCCCGCCCTGGAGCGGGAGTTGGACGGTGAGCTGCCAAGCGAGGGCATGGTGCTCGGCGCGGTACAGGTGCCGCCGGACGGGCGGCCCGTGGTGTTCCTCCACGACCACCCGACGACCGGCGGCTACCCGGTGATCGCCGTCGCGGAGGAAGCGGCTCTCGGCGCGGCGGCCCAGGCGACACCCGGCACCCCTCTCCGGTTCACCCTCTGCTGAGTTTTTCGTTAGTCCTGTGGCGTTCCAGGATGAATTGTCAGCCCGGTGTGAGTGAGGAAGGACCACCGGAGTTGTCCGGTGGACCAGATCCGGTGGCTGCCGCGTTCGGCCGCGTCGGCGACGTCGGCGAGGCACGAGTCAGGCACGTTTCTTCACCGCCCCCCTTTGATGGGTGGCCCCTCCTTTTTGATGGGTGGCCCCTCCTTGCGACCCACCGGGCGATCTCGGTCTCGTCCCGCTCGACGGTCTGTCGATGGGGCCGCTGCAGACTCCATCTCAGCCGCCCGGTCCGCAGGCGCCACACCAATGCTCGGGCCAGCGTCACCCCGGTCACCCGCTCCACCGCCACACTGACCCGTTCCAGGGTCCACAGATCCGCCTCGAACCCGTGCGCCCGGTCGCCCTACTCCAACACGGTCCGAAGCTATTCGACTTGCGCGTCATCGAGCTCGGGGTGCATCCCCACCATCCGCGCAACCTCGGATGAAGGACGTCTCTGCTTGAACAACTCGAGGCTGGCAGGACATCGCCGTCACCTTCCGCTGCCTCGACTTCACCCACCCCGCGATCCTGGACCACTACTGGTACGAAGGCGAACGCACCATGCTCGCCTGCTACGCCCTGGCCGCGCCCCAGAACCGGCCGCTGGAAGCGAACACCGGCGGTCGCTCCGGAGGCCCCGTACACCCCGTGCAGACGTGCAGAGTCAACACCTGGAAACACGGAGACGGCCCCGCCCGCCCGGCCATCGAAACGGTGGCCGCCCGCCGCCTCGGCCCCGCCCTGGTCACCGGCGAGACCTGGGGGTGAGACGCACCTTCAACGCCCCCGCACGCACGTTTGGTTGCTGTTCAACGTGCCAGTTGTCGGAAACTTCACAACAAGAGACGGCTGCCTCTGGGCCGAAGTAGCCGTCCGAGCCATGCTCTGTACAATGTTCGAGCTACTTACGCAGTCGGACACCCGCGCGTGCGCGGAGCGGACCCGTGTCTGGCGTACGAGTCGACGAGCGGGCGTTGATCGCCGTCACGGCCAAGTCCAACCGCAGCAAATCCGAACAAGACCCCTCGACCTGGATGCCGCCGGCCGAGGGCAACCGCTGCGACTACGTCAGCCAGTGGGTCGCGATCAAGACGCGCTGGCAGCTCGCGATCGACGCAGTTGGAGTCTGGACAGGTGGCTGGGAGTGGCGCGGTCGAGCGGGTGGCCGTGGATGGCCTGTTGTCCAGCAAGTTGCGTGGCGGAGCATGCTGGAGTTTGGCCGATCCCGCTGCAGGGTCACGGCGGCGGGATCGGGGCGCAGTGCCACCGGGCCCGCAGGGATCAGCGTCTGCGTGTACGCGTACGACTGGTGCCGATCCCCGCAACATGCAAGGCCAGGGCGATCAGCCCCAGGAGCATGACGTTCGTCGAAGAGAACACCTCGTTGGTGCTCAGATCAGCCGCATTGATCAGAAACGCCACGAAGAACAACACTGCTGCCACTATGCCGGCCATGAGGCTAGCCCCTCTCCTAGGTAGTACAGCCCGTATGCCCGGCCACCGCCCATGCAGACGCGGGGAACAACGGTGACTCCTCCCCCTCATAAATGAGGGGGCTTCTCGCTATGCCGGGTTGGCGTCGCGACGGACCAGCCCGGCCCGTAGAACGTTGAGTGCTCCGA
>NZ_JBSGSG010000136.1:0-16671 GCF_053606765.1 Streptomyces sp. NPDC055189 | reverse complement strand
GCCCCACCCGCCCCCGCCCCCCTCGTACAGGAACTTCTAGAACAGCCGCAGCTTGTCGTCCTCGATGCCGCGCATCGCGTTGTAGTCCAGGACGGCGCAGCCGATGCCGCGGTCCGTGGCGAGCACGCGGGCCTGCGGCTTGATCTCCTGGGCGGCGAAGATGCCCTTGACGGGGGCCAGGTGCGGGTCGCGGTTCAACAGCTCTAGGTAGCGGGTGAGTTGCTCCACGCCGTCGATCTCGCCGCGCCGCTTGATCTCGACGGCGACGGTCTGTCCTTCGGCGTCGCGGCAGAGGATGTCCACCGGGCCGATCGCCGTCATGTACTCGCGCCGGATCAGTGAATAGCCCTCTCCGAGCGTCTCGATCCGGTCGGCGAGCAGCTCCTGGAGGTGTGCTTCCACGCCGTCCTTGATGAGACCCGGATCGACGCCCAGTTCGTGCGAGGAGTCGTGCAGGATCTCTTCCATCGTGATGATGAGTTTCTCGCCCGCCTTGTTCACGACGGTCCAGACACCCTCGTCGTCCCCCGTCCCCTCCTTCAAGGTGCAGGGCGGGGACATCCAGTTGAGGGGTTTGTAGGCCCGGTCGTCCGCGTGGATCGAGACACTGCCGTCCGCCTTCACAAGGATCAGGCGGGGGGCCGACGGGAGATGGGCTGTGAGCCTGCCCGCGTAATCAACGGAGCATCGGGCAATGACGAGACGCATGGGGCGCAACGCTACTCGACCCCGGGTGGTCCGCGCGATTCCTCCACCGATACCCCTGTTCGATCCTGGCCGGTTATGTTCCCAATCTCCTGGTGCAGCGCGGGTCCGATGCTTAACGTATAAGCAGGAGGTCGTCGTGCGTGCACGCTGCGTGCACGGACTCCTTCCCTGTCCGTAAGCCCCCGCTCCCCGGGGGCGCGAGAGGAGAACCCATGTCGCTCGACGTCTCACCGGCGCTGTTGGAACAGGCCGAGCGAGGCGAGGTCGATGAAGCGGAATTCGTCGACTGCGTCCGGACCTCCCTGCCTTATGCATGGGAGATGATCAGCTCCCTGGTGGCACAGCTGAAGGTTGACGGCGGCGAGTTCGCCGACAATCAGACGCCGCCTCCGAACGAGCAGGCACGCGGCCAGCTCCTGCGGGCGCTCGCGAGTGACGCGATTCGCGGCGCTCTGCAGCGCCACTTCGGAGTGCGTCTCGCATTCCAGAACTGCCACCGTGTGGCCGTGTTCCCGTTGGACTCGTCCGTGGATGACCGGCTCGCCCGGTTCACCTCGATCCGCGGCCAGCTGCTCAACCAGTCACCCACACTGCGGGACTGCTGACGCTTTTGTGCTGCCGCTCCGTACGCGGGAGGTGTTCTAGTACCGGAGCGGCAGCTCCCCGCCCCAGCGGATCAGCCGAGCTGGGGCAGGACTTCGGCCCCCAGCCGCCGGACGTTCTCTTCCGTCGTGGCCAGGTCTCCCGAACCCTCGACGAGCAGCGCGAAGCGGGTGATCCCCGTGCGCTCCGAGGTCGCCGCGATGCGGTCGGCACACAGCTGCGGCGTGCCCACCGGATGCAGTCCGCAGAGCAGTTCGGTGTACGCGAGCGGGTCCCGCATCGTCCGTGCGCGGCCGTCGACCGTGACATGTGCGTCCAGGCCCTGCTTGAGCCACCCCGGCATCGCCTTCTGCAGGGTCTCGGCCGCGTCCAGGCGCCGGTCCGCGACCTGCGCGACTCCGGCGGAGACGTGCGGGGCGCGGTGGACCTCCTCCGGCGTACGCCCCGCGGCGCGCGCCTGCCTCCGCCACAACGCCACCATTTCGGCCTTCTCCTCGTCGCCGACGTGCATGCCCAGCAGCATCGGCAGACCGCGTTCCGCCGCGAGCCGCACGCTGGACGGCGAGGTGCAGGCGACGATCACCTCGGGACCGCCGGTCGTCTCCCCGGCGTCCTCGGCCGAGCCGGTCAGCGCCTCCTGCGGCCGTGGCACCACGGCGACCTCGCGGAACGGGAAGCGGTCCGCGTCGCTCGCGACGCGGGGCTCGCGCAGCCACCGCAGCAGCAGGTCGAGCGAGTCCGGGAACCCCTTCTCGTACGCCTCGAGACCGGACCCGAAGACTTCCAGGTCCACCCACGGACCGCCGCGCCCCACACCCAGCGAGAAACGCCCGCCGGACGTCAGGTGCAGCAGCGCCGCCTGCTCGCCCAGGGCCACCGGATGAACGGTCGGCAGGACGCTCACGGCGGTGCCGATACGGATGTGCCGCGTACGTCCGAGAAGGAGCGCGGCGAGGGTCACGGCGGACGGACATGTGCCGTACGGCACGAAGTGGTGCTCGGCGAGCCAGACCGAGTCCAGGCCCGCCTCCTCGGCCACCTCGGCGGATCGCACCGCACGGTGCAGCGCCTCTCCCTGCCCCTGTCCGGGGAACTGGGCTGCCAGAACAAAACTACCTACACGCATCGCACTTCCTGCCTCCTTGGCGCCGACGCAGGCACTCCCCCTACGGGCAACAACGCATGACACGTGCCAAAGGCACGGCTTGGCATGAAGATTGACGGATTTTCTGCGAAATGCAGGGGGGATCTGTGGGGGTTCGTGCGGGGCGCCCACCCCGTGGGCGCCGCGTAGGCTGGACGTACCCCTGACTCCCGTACATCCCGTGAGGTGTCCCGTGCCCCCGCGTCGCAACCGCCCGAAGGGCGCCGGAGAAGACGGCCCGCGCATGGACGCGGAACCTTCGGGCCGCTACGGCGGCTTCCAGTCCACCGAGAGCTGGCAGGGCGAGCAGTGGAGCCTGCGCCATGTCGCGGGCGCGAGCGCGGCCGGCAAGACCTACCGCTGCCCCGGCTGCGACCAGGAGATCCCGTCCGGCGTCGCGCACGTGGTGGCCTGGCCCGAGCACTCGGGCGTGGACGAGCGAAGGCACTGGCACAAAGCCTGCTGGAACGCGAAGGACCGCCGCACCACGCGGGTGCAGCGGTCCCGTAACGCGCCGAGGTACTGAGCGGCTAGACGTCGCGCTTCTCCAGGAGGGCGAAGGCGCCGGCGATCGCGGCCACCGTCACGCAGAGGAGCAGCATCAGCTGCGAGGTGCCGGTGCCCTCGCCGTCCATCTCGAAGATCTTGGCGAGCGAGTTGATGGCGTTGTAGTCCATCATCTTCTCGCCCAGCGGGCGCGTGCCCTCGGAGATCATCAGGAACACCGGCAGGATCGCGGGCACCAGGACCACGCCGAGCATCGCGGTGATCGCGCCCGCCGAGTGGCGCAGCATCGATCCTGCGGCCAGCGCGAGGACGCCCAGGAGCGAGACGTACAGGCCGCCCTTGAGGACCGTGCCCGACCAGTCGACGTCGCCCGCCTCGGGGCCGCTGTGCATCCCCGACGTCATCAGGCCCACCAGGAGGATGGAGCCCGCCGCGACCACGAAGGCGATCACGAAGAAGATCAGGATCTTGGCCGCGAGCACGCGATAGCGCTGCGGCGACGCCGTGAACGTCGTACGGATCATGCCCGTGCCGTACTCCGACGACGTCACCAGGACGCCGAGCGTGATCAGGCAGATCTGGCCGAGCACGAGACCGAAGAACGCGGGGATCGTGAACGGCACGTCCGCGTAGTCCAGGTCCTGCGTATTGGCGGCCACGAGCACGCCGATGCCGACGACCAGGAGGAAGAAGACGCCGAGGGTCCACATCGTCGAGCGGACCGACTTGATCTTTGTCCACTCGGAGGCGAGGGCGTTGCCCAGGTGGGTCTTCCTGACCGGGATCGGCGAGGTGTAGGCGTTGTTCATCGCCTGCTGCCACGCGGAGGGCGGCGCGGGGGCGGCCGGCGGGGGAGCCATCGGGGCGCCGCCCGGCGGGACCGGGCCGCCGTGCGGCATCGGGGCGCCCTGCGGGGGAGCGCCCTGCGGCACGGGAGCGCCTGCCTGTGCGTACGCCTGCTGGGGCTGCGCCTGCGGCTGGGGAGTCGGAGGCGTGGTCATCGGGGGTCCTCGCTGTCTCGCTTGGTCATCTCAGGAGCGGGGGCGGAGGCGGGCGCTTGCGGGGCGGCGGCCGCGTACGGGTTCGGGGTGCCCGGCGGGGGGCCCTGCGGAGGGCTCTGCGGTGCGCCAGGGGCCCCGGGAGCTCCCTGGGGCGCACCCTGGGGCATCGCAAACGGCTGGCCGCCCTGCTGCGGCGACGGAGGCGCGTACCAGCCCGGCTGGCCCTGTCCCGGTACCGGCATCGGCTGCTGCGGCATCGCGCCCGGCGGCAGCTGCTGCTGGAGGCCCGCGCGCTGGTCGACCGTGGAGCGGTAGTCGACGGCGCCCTGCGTCATCCGCATGTACGCCTCTTCCAGCGAGGCCTGGTGCGGGGAGAGCTCCCAGACGCGGACGTCCGCGCCGTGCGCGAGGTCGCTGATGCGGGGGAGCGGCAGGCCGGTCACGCGCAGCGCGCCGTCCTGCTCGGGCATGACCTGGCCGCCCGCCTCGCTCAGCGCTGCCGACAGCTTCTCGCGCTGCTGCGGCTCGCCGTCCGGCACCCGCACCCGGGCGAAGTCGGCGGAGTTGTGCGAGATGAAGTCCTTGACGCTCATGTCCGCGAGCAACTGCCCGCGGCCGATCACGATCAGGTGCTCGGCGGTGAGGGCCATCTCGCTCATGAGGTGCGAGGAGACGAAGACCGTACGCCCCTCGGCGGCGAGGGACTTCATCAGGTTCCTGACCCAGAGGATGCCCTCGGGGTCGAGGCCGTTGACCGGCTCGTCGAAGAGCAGCACCTGGGGGTCGCCGAGGAGCGCGGCGGCGATGCCGAGGCGCTGGCCCATGCCGAGTGAGAAGCCCTTGGAGCGCTTCTTCGCCACCTCCTGGAGGCCGACGACGCCGAGCACCTCGTCGACCCTGCGGGCCGGGATGCCGGAGAGCTGCGCGAGGCACAGGAGGTGGTTGCGGGCGTGCCTGCCGCCGTGCACCGCCTTGGCGTCGAGCAGCGCGCCGACCTGGCGGGGGGCGTTGGGGAGCTTGCGGTACGGGTAGCCGCCGATCGTCACCTGGCCCGTGGTGGGTTGGTCGAGCCCGAGGATCATGCGCATGGTCGTCGATTTGCCGGAGCCGTTCGGGCCCAGGAAGCCGGTGACCGTGCCGGGCCGCACCTGAAAGGAAAGGTTGTACACGGCTGTCTTGGCGCCGTAGCGCTTCGTCAGGCCGACTGCCTCGATCATTCTCCGCACCCATCGAATGGTTCAGGACGTCGGGGCACACGCCCCCGTAAGGGTTAGGAGGATATCGGGGAGCTGACGGTTCCAGCCAAAGGCGAGTACTGCATCTTTCCGGGGGACGACCCCCGGGCCCCCAGCCGGGAGAACGGGTCGGCCGGGTCCCGCGGGCCGCGTCTGATTGCCGGCCTGGTCCCGCCGGAAGGCCGGGAGGCGATGGGCGGGCATACGGACAGCCGTCAGAGCCCGGCCGCTCCTCCGGCGTACGACAGCAGGCCCGGCTGCCGCAGGACCCAGCTCTCCTCGCCGAAGATGCGGGTCCCGGACTCGCGCACCGCACGGTCGGCGGCGGCCTTGCGTACCCAGCTCGCAGGATCGGGGCCGAGCAGGTCCCGCAGGCGCGGCGACGCATCGAGCAGTGACGCGAGCAGCGTGGCCTGGTGACCGCTGTCGCGCCGGGGTCCGGCGCCGGAGTCCGTGAGGACGCCGCGCGCGCTGACGTAGAGGAACGCGCCGTGAAGCAGTTCTCCGGACGGCATGGTCATGGCGAAGTCACCGCCGGGCAGGAGCGCCCGCCGGTAGTTGGGGAACTCCGTCTCGTCGACCGCCCTGAACTGGTCACCGTCGAGCCAGCTCACGACGAGGGAGGTTTCGGCCGCGGGGTCGTCGAGGTAGGGCGCCGCCGCCACATATCCGGCCCGCCCGATGTGCGCCGAGCAGCCCACGGCGATGCCGCGCACCCGCACCGGAACCATCGGCACGGTGGCGGGGACGGAGCGCCGGACGAGCTTGTACGCGACCTGGGCGGGCGAGGCGTTCGACCCGACGGCGATGACGGGGTGCCTGCGGCCGACGGGCGCCTGCCCCCGCTCGCCGAGCACCTCGTCGAGCGTCCGCCCCGCCACGAGCCACTGCCCGAGCGGAAGCGGACACACACCGAGGGGGAGAAGATCGTCGCCGGTCAGGAGGGCGGGCCAGGGGGCGGGACGTCCGGGGTAGGCGAGCGGCCGGAGGGCGGGCACGACGTCGAGGCCGAGCGCGGCAAGGCTCAGGTCCTCGGACATGGCGTCCCTCCCGCGGACGGCATCGAGCCCCGTAAGGGGCGTCAAGGGGCGCGGGGAGCTGCGCGACAAGCCCCCACCGGCCCGCGGTTTCATCCCCGCAATCCTCGCAATCCCCGCATCCCCGCAATCCCCGCAATCCCCGCAATCACAGCGAAGCGTTACGCGTCGCGCTTCTTCAGCAGGGCGTAGCCGCCGATCAGGGCGAGCACCACCCACACCACCATGATCGCGAGCCCGCCCCAGGGACCGTACGGACTGTCGTCGTCCAGCGGCGTCTTCACCTGCATGATCTTGCTGCCCGCCTGGTCGGGGAGGAAACGCCCGATCTTCTTCGTGGCGGAGACGTTGCCCAGGATGCTGGAGATGAGGAAGAAGAACGGCATCAGGATGCCGAGCGACAGCATCGGACTGCGCAGCATCATCGCGACGCCCATCGAGAACATCGCGATGAGCGTCATGTAGAGCCCGCCGCCGATCACCGCGCGCAGCACGCCCGGATCGCTGATCAGCGCCTTGTGCTCGCCGAGCATCGCCTGTCCGAGGAAGAACGAGATGAAGCTCGTGACCAGGCCCACCACCAGACTGAGCAACGTTGCGACCGCGACCTTGCTCGCCATGAAGGTCGCGCGCTGGGGGACCGCGGAGAGCGAGGTGCGGATCATGCCGGTGCTGTACTCGTTCGAGACGACGAGCACACCGAAGACGATCATCGCGAGTTGGCCGAGGCTCGTACCGGCGAAGCTGGTGAAGGTCGGGTCGAACACCCGGCGGTCCTGGGCATTGAGGCTGTCGTAGTCGTTCTTCGCCAGAATGCTGATCAACAGGCCGAGCCCGACCGTGACGACCAGGGCGAGGCCCAGCGTCCACACGGTCGACGAGACCGAACGGATCTTGGTCCACTCCGACTTCAGTACCTGCGTCGCGGCCATCGCTCAGGACCTCTTCTTCTGCTGCTGTTGCCAGCTCCCGCCCCAGCCCCCGGCCTGCTCGGGTGGCACGGGCGGTGGCGGGGCGCCGGGGGCCGTGTGATCCGCGTGCGCGTGGTACTCGACCGACTCCGCGGTGAGCTGCATGAAGGCCTCCTCCAGGGAAGCCTGCTGGGGGCTCAGTTCGTGGAGCACGAGATGATGCCGGGCGGCGAGCTCACCGAGGTCCTCCGAGGGGGTGCCGTCGACTTCGAGGGTGCCGTTGCCCGCCTCGACGACGGCGACGCCTTCCTGGTGCAGCACGTCGAGGAGGCGCTCGCGCTGCGGGGTGCGCAGCCGGACGTAACTGCGTGAGTTCTGCCGGATGAAGTCCGCCATGGAGGTGTCGGCGAGGAGCCGCCCCTGCCCGATGACGACGAGATGGTCGGCGGTCAGCGCCATTTCACTCATCAGGTGGGAGGAGACGAAGACCGTGCGGCCCTGCGAGGCGAGGGACTTCATCAGGTTCCGGATCCAGTGGATGCCCTCGGGGTCGAGCCCGTTGACCGGCTCGTCGAACATCAGGATCTCGGGGTCGCCGAGCAACGCACCCGCGATGCCGAGCCGCTGGCCCATCCCGAGCGAGAACCCCTTGGCCTTCTTCTTGGCGACCTGCGTCAGGCCCACGGTGTCGAGCACCTCGTTGACGCGGGCGCGCGGGATGCCGTTGCTCTGCGCGAGGCACAGGAGGTGATTGAAGGCGCTGCGCCCGCCGTGCATGGCCTTGGCGTCGAGCAGGGCGCCGATGTACTTGAGGGGGTCCTTCAGCTGGGCGTACCGCTTGCCGTCGATCCGGGCGGCCCCCGCCGTGGGGTTGTCGAGCCCCAGCATCATCCGCATCGTCGTGGACTTGCCCGCCCCGTTCGGCCCGAGGAAGCCGGTGACGATGCCCGGATGCACGGTGAAGGTGAGGTCGTTGACGGCCATTTTCTCGCCGTACCGCTTGGTCAGCCCCTCGAGCTCGATCATGCGGCCACGCTAAAACGGGACAGAGCCCCCTGCCACTTGGAGTGACAGAGGGCTCTGCAGGCCTCAGGGGCGCCCCGTCAGGGGCGCGGGGAACTGCGCGACCAGCCACGACCGGCCCGCAGTGCTCCGACGGCCTTATCGGGTCTGCTGGGCGGGAACCCCACGGGAAACGGGCTCGTCGTCGGCGGGCGTACCCGCGGCGGCGACGGCCGCACCCGTAAGGGTGGCCAGCATTTCGCGCACATTGGTGAGCTGCGCGTTGATCGAGTCCCGGCGGTTGGTGAGCGCCGCCAGCTCCCGCTCGGACTCCGAGCGGATCCGGTCGGCCTTGGCGTTCGCATCCGCGACGATGTCCTCGGCCTGACGCTGAGCCGTCTCGACGGTCTGACGGGCACGACGCTCGGCGTCCGTCCGCAGCTTCTCCGCCTCGAGACGGAGCTGCTCCGCACGGTGCTCGATCTCCGCGAGGCGCTTCTCGGCCTTTGCCTGACGCGAGGCCAGGTCACGCTCGGACTGCTCGCGGCGCTTGGCGAGGTTCGTCTCGAAGTCGGCCGCGGCCTGGGCGGCCTTGGCGCGGGTCTCCTCGAAGAGGGCGTCCGCCTCCTCGCGCTTCTGCTGCGCGTCCTTCTGCGCCTCGCTGCGCAGCGCGCCGGCCTCGCCCTTGGCCTTCTCGACGATCCGGACGCCCTCGTCCTCCGCCTTGGCCTTGCGCTCGGCCGCGAACGACTCGGCGTCGTTGCGCACCTGCTGGGCCGCCGACTCGGCGAGCTCGCGGTGCTGCTCGGCTGCGCGACGGGCCTCCTCGCGCAGGTCCTTCGCCTCCTCCTCGGCGAGGCGGAGGATCTTCTCGACGCGTGCGCCGAGACCCGCGTAAGACGGTTCGGCGTCGGCTACCTGCGCCTGCGCGTTCTGCGTCTCGAGGTGGAGCTCCTCAATGCGCTTTTCCAGAGCAGTGATACGAGCAAGAGCGCTGTCACGGTCGGAGACGAGCTTGGAGATACGTTCGTCCACCTGAGCGCGGTCGTACCCACGCCGCACAAGCTCGAAGCCGTAGGGGGAAGTGTCGCTCATGGGGTTCCTGTCGAATGAGACCGGTGAGGTGATAGGGGGAATCCTAGGGGTCCAAGCGGCGTGTCATCGAGCGGATGCCCGTTTGATCTGGAGAATGACACCCCTTTTGAGTGGCTAACCGCCGGAGCACTTGCCAGCGACAGTGCCGAAGGTCCTTACAAAGCACGCCAGATGTTCTTTGGCTAGCCCTCAGACGGCTTGCCACCCGATCGAGTTGACCCCGCGGCTGCACCGGCCTTGACCCCACCGTCCTTCGCGCCGGCGATCGGTGGAGCCTCAAAAGACTCCAACGCCTCCAGTACGTCCTGGACACGGGAAATTTCGGCGTTGATGTCCTCGCGGCGCCGCACGAGAACCTCCAGCTCGCGTTTCCCCTCGTCAACCGTACGCTCTGCTTCGGCCTGCGCCTCCGCCTTGACGCGTTCGGCGTCCCGCACCAGCTCGGCGACCTTCGTCTCGGCCTCCTTGAGCAGGGCCTCGGCCCGCTTCACGGCGGAGATCCGTACCTTGCCGGCCTCGGAACTCGCGTCCGACACCATCTCCTTGGCCTTCGCCTCGGCCTCGGCGAGCTGCTCCTCCGCGGCCTTCACCAGAGCATCGCAGCGTTCACCGGCGGTCTTCATCGCCTCGGCGGACTCGCGGCGCGCACGCTCGTGCAGCTCCTCGATCTCGGCGGTGAGGCGGTCGCGCTGCTCCTCGGAGCGCTCCCTTATGGCCGTGGCGTCCCTGCGGGCGCCGACGAGCAGTTCGTCCGCGTCCGTACGGGCCTTCTCCACCGCGGAGTTGCCCTCGACCGTCGCTTCGGAGACGAGGCGGTCGGCCTCCGTACGCGCGGCGCCGACCATCGTGTCGGCCTGCGCCTCCGCTTCCGTGGTGGCCTTGAGCGCCTTCTCCTGTGCGTCGGTCGTCAGCTTCTCGGCCTCGGCCACCGCCTCGGTGATGAGTGTGTCGACCTGCTCGGCGGCCTCGGAGCGGCGCTTGTTGGCGGCCTGGCGTGCCTCGTCCTGGGTCCGCTCGGCCTCCTCCCGCGCCTGCGAGGTGAGCCGCTCGGCCTCGGCCGCGGCCTCCGCCTTGACGCGCTCGGCGTCGGAACGGATGCGCTCGGCGTGCTGCTGGGCGGAGCCGACCGTCTCGGCGGCGTCCGCGCGCAGCCGCTCGGCGTCGCCCGTCGCGTCCGAGATGAGCTTCTCGGCCTTGGCCACGGACTCCGAGCGCACCCGCTCGGCCTCCGAAGCCGTCTCACGGCGCAGCCGGTCGACCTCCGCGGCGGTCTCGGTCCGGAGCCGCTCGGCCTCCGCGACCGTCTCGTTCTGCAGCCGCTCCGCCTCGCCGCGCGCCTCGCCGATCAGCTGGTCGGCCTGGCTCGCCGCGTCACTGCGGATGCGGTTGGCGTCCTCACGGGCGTCGGCACGCGTACGGGACGCGTCCTGCTCGGCCGACGCGATCGCGTCCGAAGCCTCGGTCCGCGAGCGCTGGGCGTGCTCGGAAGCGTCCGAACGCAGCCGCTCGGCCTCCGCGATCGCCTCCGAAACGGTGCGCTCGGCAAGGGACTTGGCGGCCTCGGTCTCCTCGCTCGCCTCACGCCGGGCGCGGCCCGCGTCCTCCGTGGCGCGCTCCCGCTCGGCGTACGCGTCGGAGCGGACGCGGTCCGCCTCCTCCTGCGCCTCGGTCCGCGTGCGCTCCGCCGCGTGCTCGGCGGCGCTGCGCAGGCCCGTGATCTCCTCCTGCGCCGACTCCTGCATGCCCGCCACGGAATCCCGTACGGACTGGGCGGTCTGCTCGGCGCTAGAGACCATCTCGGTCGCCCTGCGGTCGGCCTCCTCTACGAGGCGCACGGCCTCGGCCTGGGCCTCTTCGACGCGTTTGCGGGCGGAGGCGAGGAGTTCCTCGCTCTGCTCGCGGGCGCGCTCGCGCTCCTGGTCCGCCTCGCCGCGCGCGGAGCTGAGGGTCTCCTCGGCCTCCCTGCGGCGCCTGGCGGCCTCTTCCTGGGCTGCGGAGAGCGCCTCGGCGGCCTCCGTGCCCACGCGCTCGGCGGCGGCTGCCGCCTCCGAGCGCAGCCGGTCGGCCGTCTCCTGGGCCTCGGTCTTGAGCCGCTCGGCTTCGTTGGCGGCGTCCGAACGCAGCCGCACGGCGACGTTCTCGCCCTCGGCGCGTGCCTGCGAGGCGTCGGCGGCGGCCTCGGTGCGCAGCCGCTCGGCCTCGGTCTCGGCCTGCGACTGCAGGGTGCGGATCCGCTCGGCGGACTCCGCGCGCAGGCGGTCCGTCTCGTCCGAAGCCTCCTTGCGGATGCGCTCGGCCTCGGCGCGGGCGTCGGTCAGCGCCTGCTCGGCGGAGGCGAGACGCTCCTCGGCCTCCGTGTGCAGGCGCGCCAGCTCGTCGGCGGCCTCGGCCTGACGTGCCGCTATCGCCCGCTCGGTCTCCTCGCGCAGCGCCCGCGCGGCCTCCTCGGCCTCGGACTTCGTGGCCTCGGCCTGCTCGGCGGCCTCCTCGCGGTGCCGCTCGGCCTCCCCGCGGGTGCGCTCCAGGGTCTCCTCGGCCTGCTTGCGCAGGGTCGTCGCGCGCTCGATGGCCTCGGTGCGCACCCGGTCGCTGTCGACGCCGGCCGCCGTCCGCAGCTCGTCCGCGTCGGCCTTCGCCTTGGCGAGCAGCTCCTCGGCGGACTTGGCCGCCTCCTCGATCTGCTGGACGACCTCGCGCCTGGCCTCGCCGCGGATCCGCTCACCCTCGGTGACCGCGTCGGCCCGCAGCTGCTCGGCCTCGCCGCGCAGGCGGCGCGCCTCCTCCTGCAGCTCGACGGTCTTGGCGCGGTACTCCTTGGTGTCGTCCTTCGCCGTGCCCTTGAGCTGCTCGGCGATGTCGTGCGCCTCGGCGCGCAGCCGGTCCGCCTCGGTCTCGGCCTCGGTGCGGATCCGCTCGGCCTCTTCGGTGGCGGTCTTCGTCGTCTCCTTGGCGTCCTTGGACGCCTTGTCGAGTACGTCCTCCGCGGTGCGGGCGGCCTTGGCGAGCTGGCCCGCGGTCTCCTCGGCGGTGATCGTGCGCGCCTTCTCGGCGGCGTCCTTGATCAGCTGCTCGGCCTCGGCGCGGGCGTCGGTGACGAGCTGCTCGGCCTCGGCCTTGGTGACCTCGGCTTCCTTCGTGGCCTCGCCGACCAGCCGCGCGACCTGCTCCTTGGCGGTGCGCGTGCGCTGTTCGTTGGCGCCCTCGGCGGCCGACAGCTGTTTGGACGCGAGGTCCTTCGCCTCGGCGACGACCTTGTCCGCCTCCGTGCGCGCCTCGCGCAGAGCCGTCTCGGCCTCCGCCATGCGCTGCTCGGCGGCCCGGCTCGCCTCGCTCGTCTGGCGGCGGGCCTGTTCGGACTCGGTGGCCGTGGTGGAGCGCAGCTGCTCCGCGTGGTCGGTGGCCTCCTGCGCCTGGGTGGACGCGGCGTTCAGGAGGCGCTCGGCGTCCGCACGGGCCCGGCGCAGGGTCGCCTCGGCCTCGGCGCGGGCCGACTCGGCGTCGCTCGCCAGGCGCTGGCGGGCCTCATCGGCCACGCGCTCGGCCTCGGCGCGGGCGGCGGCCAGGGCCTGGTCCGCCTCGGCGCGCGACTCGTCGAGCAGGCGGCGCGCCTGCTGCTCCGTGCGCGCCCGCAGCTGCTCGGCCCACGCCACGTTTTCGTTGACGTGCGACTCGACGGTCTGGCGGCGCTCGGACAGCTCCTGGTCGAGCTGCTGACGGCGCGACACCGCCTCGGAGTGCAGCTCGGACTGGAGCCTGGACTGCTGCTCGGCGTGCTCCTGGAGGATCCGCTGGGTCTGCGCACGGGCGTCGCGCAGCTCCCGCTCGGCGTCCTGGCGCAGCTGATCGGCCTGGATCTGGGCATTACGGAGCAACTGCTCGGCCTGGTAGCCGATGTCCGCGCCGTCATAGGCAGGGCGGGACGCGAGGTTGCGGCGCGCCTCGTGCAGCTTGGCGCGCAACACCTCGACCTGGTAGCCGAGGTCTTCGGCGTGCTGAACAGCCTTCTCTCGCTCGGTCTTCAGCCGGTCCATCTCGGCCTCGAACCGCGAAAGATGGTCCGTCTCAGCCCGCGAGCTCTCTTGGCGTTCGTAGCCCCGCACTGCGCGGTCCCATCCTTCCCCAAGCTCTCAACTTCGTTCGAGCAGGGGAGACCCCACTCCGGTCGCAAGTCTCTGCGTACGAGCCCTGTCCATCCGCCGAACGGGGCCCAAGGGGAATGGTGTCAGATCAACAGCAGAGCGTGGGCTACTGCCCCGACGCTCGTCCCCCGAAACCCGGACCCCGGCAAGCGGTCGCCCAGCTTACGGACGACCGGCCGCCCATACTTCGGACGGCCGCCCCCAACCCTACCGGCCCAAGTATGCGGAGGTCAGTGCTCCGGTGACTCCTCGGCTGCCGAGGTGACGAGTTCGGTCAGCACTCCGTGACAGTCCTTGGGGTGCAGGAAGGTGATACGGGATCCCATGGAGCCGATCCGGGGCTCCTCATAAAGGACACGTACGCCCTTTTCCTTGACGGCGGCGGCGTCGCCGTCCACATCCGCGGTGCCGAAGGCGATGTGGTGCACGCCCTCGCCGTTCTTCGCGAGCCATTTGCCCACGGCGGAGTCGTCGCGGGTGGGTTCGAGAAGCTGCAGGTAGGAGGCGCCTCCGTCGCTCGTCTCATTGATCTTCAGCATGGCCTCGCGCACGCCCTGCTCTTCATTGACCTCGGTGTGGAACACCGTGAAGCCATAAGTCTCCCGGTAGAACTCGACGGTCTTGTCGAGGTCGAAACAGGCGATCCCGATGTGATCGATTCGCGTCAGCATGTTTTAAGTGCAGCCCTTCCGGCGGTGATTACGCAACGTGCGCGCGATCACACCGAAGGCCCGGTGACGCGCGGCGTACCGCTCAGTACATTCAAGTAAACCCTCATTAACTCCTCCTCCCAAGGGGCCGTGGCACATGTCTGGAACGACCGGTACCACCTCAGTGATCGTCGCGGGCGCACGAACGCCCATGGGCCGCCTGCTCGGCTCCCTGAAGTCCTTCTCCGGCGCCGACCTGGGCGGCTTCGCGATCAAGGCCGCGCTCGACCGGGCCGGGATCGGCGGCGACCAGGTGCAGTACGTGATCATGGGGCAGGTCCTCACCGCCGGGGCAGGGCAGATCCCGGCACGTCAGGCCGCCGTCAAGGCGGGCATCCCCATGAACGTCCCCGCGCTCACCGTCAACAAGGTGTGCCTCTCCGGGCTCGACGCGATCGCGCTCGCCGACCAGCTGATCCGCGCGGGCGAGTTCGACATCGTCGTCGCCGGCGGCCAGGAGTCGATGACGAACGCCCCGCACCTCCTCCCGAAGTCGCGCGAGGGCTTCAAGTACGGCGCGGTCGAGATGCTCGACTCCATGGCGTACGACGGCCTGACCGACTCCATCGAGAACATCGCCATGGGCGAGTCCACGGAGAAGCACAACACCCGGCTCGGCATCGCACGCCCCGAGCAGGACGCGATCGCCGCCGCCTCGCACCAGCGGGCGGCCGCCGCGCAGAAGAACGGCATCTTCGAGGCCGAGATCACCCCCGTCGAGATCCCGCAGCGCAAGGGCGACCCGGTCCTGTTCTCCAAGGACGAGGGCATCCGCGCCGAGACGACCGCGGAGTCCCTCGGCAAGCTGCGCCCGGCCTTCACCAAGGACGGCACGATCACGGCGGGCACGTCCTCGCAGATCTCCGACGGTGCGGCGGCGGTCGTGGTGATGTCCAAGGCCAAGGCCGAGGAGCTGGGCCTCGCCTGGATCGCCGAGATCGGGGCGCACGGCAACGTGGCGGGCCCGGACAACTCGCTCCAGTCGCAGCCGTCCAACGCGATCCAGCACGCCCTGAAGAAGGAGGGCCTGGACGTCGCCGACCTCGACCTCATCGAGATCAACGAGGCCTTCGCCGCGGTCGCGGTGCAGTCAATGAAGGACCTCGGCGTCTCCTCGGAAAAGGTGAACGTCAACGGCGGTGCCATCGCCCTGGGTCACCCGATCGGGATGTCCGGCGCGCGGGTCGTCCTGCACCTCGCCCTGGAGCTGAAGCGGCGTGGCGGCGGCGTGGGGGCTGCCGCGCTGTGCGGTGGCGGCGGGCAGGGTGACGCGTTGATCGTGAAGGTGGCGAAGGCCTGACGACGCGCTCGGCGCGGGTAAGCCTTCTCTACGTCGACGTCTACCTCTACGTCTAGGAACGGAGCTGTCTGACATGCAGGACGTCCCCTCCCTGGTGGCACAGGCCCGCGAGGGCAGGCCACGGGCCGTGGCCCGGCTGATCTCACTGGTCGAGGGGGCGTCACCGCAGCTCCGTGAGGTCATGGCGGCGCTGGCTCCGCTGGCGGGGCACGCGTACGTGGTGGGTCTGACGGGGTCGCCGGGTGTCGGCAAGTCGACTTCGACGTCGGCGCTCGTGTCCGCGTACCGCAGGGCGGGCAAGCGGGTCGGTGTCCTCGCCGTCGACCCCTCGTCCCCGTTCTCCGGGGGCGCGCTGCTCGGCGACCGGGTCCGGATGTCGGAGCACGCGTCCGACCCCGGGGTCTACATCCGCTCCATGGCGACGCGCGGCCACCTCGGCGGCCTCGCGTGGTCTGCGCCGCAGGCGATCCGGGTCCTCGATGCCGCGGGGTGCGACGTGGTGTTGGTGGAGACGGTCGGCGTGGGCCAGTCCGAGGTGGAGATCGCCTCGCAGGCGGATACGTCGGTGGTGCTGCTCGCGCCCGGCATGGGCGACGGGATCCAGGCCGCGAAGGCCGGGATCCTGGAGATCGGCGACGTGTACGTGGTCAACAAGGCGGACCGGGACGGCGCGGACGCGACCGCGCGCGAGCTGAACCACATGCTCGGGCTCGGGGAGTCCCGCGCCAAGGGGGACTGGCGGCCGCCCATCGTGAAGACGGTGGCCGCGCGGGGCGAGGGGATCGACGAGGTCGTCGAAGCCCTGGAGAAGCACCGGGCGTGGATGGAGGAGCGGGGGGTCCTCGGGGAGCGCAGGGCTGCGCGGGCGGCGCGGGAGGTCGAGACGATCGCGGTCACGGCCCTGCGGGAACGCATCGCGGATCTCCACGGGGATGCGCGGCTCTCCGCTCTCGCGGAGCGGATTGTTGCGGGGGAGCTTGATCCTTACTCGGCGGCGGATGAGTTGATCGAGAAACTGACTTCGGGCTGAGGGGGTTGCCCTGCCCGGCGGGCAAGCGGGCCAGCTGCTTTTGATGGGCCTGCGGCCGGACTGGCTGTGCTTTCCGGTGGGCCTGCGGCCCTTCGGTGACCTGCGGTCGGATGCCGTGCTGTGGTGGGCCTGCGGTCGGCCTGCGGTCGGCCTAGCGGTGCTTTTGGTCGGCTCGGCCCTGCGGCCGTACCAGCCGCCGCTTCGCGGCGATTTTCTCCCGCCCACCCGCCCGATTACCCCGAGTAATCG
>NZ_JBSGSG010000135.1:0-16768 GCF_053606765.1 Streptomyces sp. NPDC055189 | reverse complement strand
CTCCGGGAGGGGTGGCCGCCTTCCTGCGTGTCAGCCGGGTCAGGCCTTGCTGAGCTCCCAGAAGCGGAAGACCGTCGACGCGTCGAGGCACGACTCAACGCCGTACACGTCGTCGCTGATGACCGCGTACTGCTTGGCCTGCCAGACCGGCAGGATCGGCAGTTCGTCGGCGACGATGTCCTGGAGCTTCGCGTAGTCCTCGTCGGTCCTGGTGCGGTCGGTCACGGCGGCGGTGCCGGGGATGATCTTCCCGGTGATGTCGCTGTTCCGGTAGCCGTTGTCCAGGACGTTGCCCTTGCCGAAGAACGGCTGCGTGAAGTTGTCCGGGTCCGGGTAGTCCGGCACCCAGCCCTTGACGTACACGCCGTACTTGCCGGACTTGATGTCCTGCTCGTACTGGCCGAACGCGACCGACTTCACCTCGGCGTCGAAGAGACCGCTCGCGTTGAGCTGCTTGGCGATCGCCTTCATCTCCTGGTCGGTTGCCGGGCCGTAGCGCGAGGGCGTGGACCAGAGCGTGAGCTTGACCTTGCCGGTCAGCCCCTCCGCGCGCAGGGCGGCCGCGGCCTTGGAGCGCTGGGGGCGGGCGCCGTAGGTGTCGAAGAAGGCGGTGTTGTGGCCGCCGATCCCGGCCGGGACGATCGAGTACAGCGGTGTCGCCGTGTCCCGGTAGACGTCCTGGACCAGGGCGTCACGGTCGAGCAGGTAGGCCATGGCCTTGCGCACGCCCAGCTTGCCGGCGACCGGGTCCTTCATGTTGAAGACCAGGTGCTGGACCTCCGCGCTCGTGCCCTCGACGACGTCGATGTTCTGGCTGGCGTCGGAGGTGTCCTGCTCGATGTCCGCGACGTCGTTCGCGGCGAGACCGCGGTACGCGAGGTCGATCTTGTCGTCCAGGAGTGCCTTCTTCAGGCCCTTCTGGTCGTCGTGGAAGAACTTGAGGGTGACGCCCTTGTTCTTCACCTTGGCGGTGCCCTTGTAGTCGGGGTTGACCGAGAACACGGCCTGCCCGTCGTCGAAGGAGTCGAGCTTGTACGGTCCCGAACCCGTGGCCTGACCGTCCGCGCGCAGTCCGTCCATGTCGTACGACGCGTGGTCGACGATGGATCCCGCACCGGACGCGATCTTGCTGGGGAAGGTGGCGTCGGCGTACTTGAGCTTGAAGACGACCTTCTTGGCGTTCGGCGTCTCGACGCGGTCGAGCATCGGGAACATGATCGCCGGACCGGCGTCGTCGTTGATCTTCATCATGCGGTCGAAGGAGTACTTGACGTCCTTCGAGGTCAGTGCGTTGCCGTTGCTGAACTTCAGGCCGTCGCGCAGCGTGCACTCGAAAACTCTGGTCTTCGAGTCGGTGAAGCCGCACTCCTTGGCGGCTTCGGGCTGCGGCTCGGTGGCGCCGTTCGGGAAGCTCATCAGGGACTGGAAGACGTTGTTGAACAGGAGCCACGATCCGGGGTCGTAGCCGGCTGCCGGGTCGGTGGCCAGGACGTCGTCCGACATCCCCATCACCACCGCGTCCTCGTTCTCCCCCGCGCCGCCCGTTTCCGTGCCGCAGCCGGTGAGCAGGGCGGCGGCCAGCCCTCCCGTGAGGGGAAGGGCCAGCCACTGGTTACGCAAAATCACGAAGTGCCTTGTCGTTGATGTGTATCGGTGGAGCGAAGCCCGGCAGGACTTTTACAGGTGTGCGCGGAGGTCAGCCGCTCACACCTCGGCCGAGCTCCCACAGCTGGAGGTTCGAGGACGAGTTGAGTGCCCACTCGACGCCCGTGATGTCGTCCCGGGCCGCGATGTACTGCTTACCCTGCCAGAGGGGCAGCACCGGCACGTCCTCGGCGACGATGTCCTGCACCTTCTTGATGCTCTTGGAGGCGGTGAGCCGGTCCGCCTCACGGCGCGAGTGCGGCAGCAGCTCGTCGTTGATGGTGGGGTTCACGTACGGCGAGCCGAGGATGTTGTCCTTGTCGAGGAACGGCGTCAGGAAGTTGTCGGCGTCGGGGAAGTCGGGGAACCAGCCCATGCCGTAGATGTCGTACGCGCCCTTCTGCTCGGCGGGGCGGAAGGTGTTCCACTCCGTGCCCTTGATCGACACGTCGAACAGGCCGCTCGCGTTGAGCTGCTTCTGCAGGAGCTGGAATTCCTTCTTGGTGCCCGGGCCGTAGTGGTCCGTCGTGTAGTGCAGGGTGACCTTCACCGGCGTGCTGATGTCGGCCTTCTGCAGCAGGGTGCGGGCCTTGGCCGGGCTCGGGTTGCCGTACTTGTTGAAGAACGAGTTGGTGTGGCCCGTGATCGTGGCCGGCACCGTGGAGTAGAGCGGCTCGGCCGCGTCGCCGTAGACACCGGCGGCGAGGGCGCCGCGGTCGACGATCTGCGCGACGGCCTGGCGGACCGCCTTGGACTTGACGGTGGTGGCGTCCGTGTTGAAGCCGAGGTAGCGGATCTCGAGGCCGGGCGTCTCGACCAGCTCGATGTTGTCGCTCGTCTCCTCGTTGAGCGTCTTGATCTGCTCGGGCGACATGGTGCGCGTCATCATGTCGAGGTCGCCGCCCTTGAGGGCCTTGCCCATGGCGTCGGCGGACTCGTAGGTGCGCATCTCGACTTTGTCGTTCTTGGGCTTCAGCACGCCCTTGTAGTTGGGGTTCTTGGAGAACGTTGTCTTCACGAGCGTGTTGCCCTTCACCTCCTGCTTGGCGGTGTAGGGGCCCGAGCCGTCCAGGTCGAAGCCGTCGCGCAGCTTGTTCTTGGCGTAGTGCTCCGAGCTGACGATGCCCGCGATGGGCGTGGCCAGCTTGTACGGGAAGGTGGCGTCGGGGCTCTTGAGGTGGAAGACGACGCTCCGGTCGCCTTCGGTCTCGATCGCGTCGACGTTGGACACCATGCCGGCGGAGCCGCTGGGGTCCTTGATCTTGATGTCCCGCACCCGCTCGATGGAGAACTTCACGTCGGCGGCGGTCAGCGGCTCGCCGTCGGCGAACTTCAGGTCCTTGCGCAGCGTGCACTCGTAGCGCTCGTTGCCGGTGTCGGTGAAGCCGCACTTCTCGGCGGCGTCGGGCTCCGGCTCTCCGCCGCCGCGCGGGGCGGCCATCAGCGTCTGGACCGTCTGGCGCACGACGTTCCAGGAGCCCGCGTCATAGGCGTACGCCGGGTCGAAGGGCGCCGGTATCTCGGGTGAGGTCGCGAACCGGTCCGTGGTGCCGACGGTGATCGCGTCGTCGTCCCCGCCGTCGCCCGCCCCTCCGCAGGCCGCGAGCGCGGAAGCGAGCAGACCTACTACGGCCGGCAGCACCAAAGTCTTACGGTTCATGCTCGACGTTCTCCAGAGCTGTTGGTCCCGTCCGGACCGACAACGAGGGGTGGGGTCAGTTCGGTCCGTGGGGTGTGGCGATGTTCTCGCGAAGAGATTAGTCCGCACCGCCAGGCGGGCCGGTATGCACCGGAGTTGACCCTCAATCACACAGCGAAACCGGGCGCGGACGCACCGATACCCCGACACGGGAAGGTTTCGTGAGGTTCCCCTTAATCAGGACACAACGCCACTGAACAAGTCTCGCAAATCGCCGCTCCGGCACAGCCCCGACCGACTGTCGACCCCCCTTGGAGTGGGAAAGGTCACATCTTCAACCGTTCAGCGCTTTCCGGCCATCAGGCCCTGCAGGAAAGGCAGGTTGACGTGTTCGAGGGTCGGCACGATGGTCCTGCCGGATGCCGGGGCGATGGGCGCCACGGACGGCACCGCCACCACACGGCAGCCCGCGGCCTCGGCCGCCGCGACGCCGGTCGCGGTGTCCTCGATGACGGCACATCTGGCCGGTTCCGCGCCGACTCCGGCCGCCGCGAGGAGGTAGGGGTCGGGGTGCGGCTTGGTCCGGGTCACCTCGTCGCCCGCGATGGTCAGCGTGAAGTGATGCGATCCGATCGAGTCGAGCACGCGGTCGATGATGCGCCGGTGCGAGGCGGAGACCAGGGCCATGGGTACCTCGTGCGCGGCGAGCTCCGCAAGGAGCCGGGCGGCTCCCGGCATCAGCGGCAGGGCGCGGCCGATGCGGTCCTCGAAGCCGTCGTTGAGCAGCACGGTCAGCTCGGGGACCGTGATGTCGGCGCCGGTGGACTCGATGAGGAATCCGGCGCTGCGCGTCATGGGACCGCCGACGACCACGTCACGCCAGGCCTCGTCCAGCGTGTGTCCGAGTCCGGCGAAGACCGCTACCTCCGCGTCCCACCAGAACCCCTCGGTGTCCACGAGGGTTCCGTCCATGTCGAGGAGCACCGCCTGCAGGTCACTGCCTTCGGCCGTTCGGGTATCGAGCGCGGGAACCGTACTGGTCATCCGGGCACACCTCCATGAGGGACGGAAAGGCCGGTTGCCCCCTTCTGACGGGTGGGCAACCGGCCTGCACTGGACCGACAAGTGTACGACTTGTCCGCTCAGCGCGCGTTGAAGTATTTCGCCTCGGGATGGTGGATGACGATCGCGTCCGTGGACTGCTCCGGGTGCAGCTGGAACTCCTCGGAGAGCTGCACGCCGATCCGCTCCGGCTCCAGGAGCTCGGCGATCTTCGCGCGGTCCTCCAGGTCGGGGCAGGCGCCGTAGCCGAGCGAGAAGCGCGCGCCGCGGTACTTCAGGGCGAACATGTCCTCGACGTCGGCGGGGTCCTCGCCGCCGAAGCCGAGCTCGGCACGCACGCGTGCGTGCCAGTACTCGGCGAGCGCCTCGGCCAACTGCACGGACAGGCCGTGCAGTTCGAGGTAGTCGCGGTAGGAGTCGGCGGCGAAGAGCTCGGCCGTGGCCTCGCCGATCTTCGAGCCGACGGTGACGACCTGCAGGCCGACCACGTCGGTCTCGCCGGACTCCTCGGGGCGGAAGTAGTCCGCCAGGCACAGGCGCCGGCCGCGGCGCTGGCGCGGGAAGGTGAAGCGGGTGCGCTCGTTGCCCTCGTCGTCCAGGATGATCAGGTCGTCGCCCTTGGAGACGCAGGGGAAGTAGCCGTGCACGACGGCCGCCTCCAGCATGTTCTTGGTGTGCAGCTCGTCGAGCCAGCCGCGCAGGCGCGGGCGGCCCTCGGTCTCCACCAGCTCCTCGTACGTGGGGCCGTCGCCCGTACGGGCCTGCTTGAGGCCCCACTGGCCCTTGAACAGGGCGCCCTCGTCCAGCCAGGAGGCGTACTCCTTGAGCTGGATGCCCTTGACGACGCGGGTGCCCCAGAACGGCGGGGTGGGGACGGGGTTGTCGACCGAGACGTCCGAGCGTGCGGGGCCCTCGTCCTCGGTGGCCTCCGGGACCGGGGTGTCCCGCTTGGCCACGCGGCGCTGCTTCAGCTCGGGCAGCGTGGCGCCGGGGACGCCTCGCTTGACCGCGATGAGGGCGTCCATCAGGCGCAGGCCCTCGAACGCGTCGCGGGCGTAGCGGACCTCGCCCTCGTAGATCTCGTGGAGGTCCTGCTCGACGTAGGCGCGGGTCAGCGCGGCGCCACCGAGGATCACCGGGAAGTCAGCGGCCATCTTGCGCTGGTTGAGCTCCTCCAGGTTCTCCTTCATGATCACGGTCGACTTCACCAGGAGGCCTGACATGCCGATCACGTCGGCGCGGTGCTCGGCCGCGGCGTCCAGGATCGCGGCGACCGGCTGCTTGATGCCGAGGTTGACGACGTTGTAGCCGTTGTTGGACAGGATGATGTCGACGAGGTTCTTGCCGATGTCGTGGACGTCGCCGCGGACGGTGGCCAGGACGATGGTGCCCTTGCCCTCGGAGTCCGACTTCTCCATGTGCGGTTCGAGGTGGGCGACCGCGGTCTTCATGACCTCGGCGGACTGGAGCACGAAGGGCAGCTGCATCTGTCCCGAGCCGAAGAGCTCGCCGACGACCTTCATGCCCTCCAGGAGGGTGTCGTTGACGATGTCGAGCGCCGGGCGGGTCAGCAGGGCCTCGTCGAGGTCGGTCTCAAGGCCCTTCTTCTCGCCGTCGATGATGCGGCGCTGCAGGCGCTCGTCAAGGGGCAGGGCGAGGAGTTCCTCGGCCTTGCCCTCCTTCATCGACTTCATGTTGACGCCCTCGAAGAGCTCCATGAGCTTCTGCAGGGGGTCGTAGCCCTCTTCGCGGCGGTCGTAGATCAGGTCGTGGGCGGCCTTGACCTGCTCCTCGTCCAGGCGCGCGATGGGCAGGATCTTGGAGGCGTGCACGATCGCCGAGTCCAGGCCCGCCTTGACGCACTCGTCGAGGAAGACGGAGTTCAGGACGACGCGGGCGGCCGGGTTGAGGCCGAAGGAGATGTTCGACAGGCCCAGGGTGGTCTGTACGTCCGGGTGACGCTTCTTGAGCTCGCGGATCGCCTCGATGGTGGCGATGCCGTCGCCCCGGGACTCCTCCTGGCCGGTGCAGATGGTGAAGGTCAGGGTGTCGATGAGGATGTCCGACTCGTGGATGCCCCAGTTGCCGGTCAGGTCGTCGATGAGGCGCTCGGCGATGGCGACCTTGTGCTCGGCGGTGCGGGCCTGGCCCTCCTCGTCGATGGTCAGCGCGATCAGCGCGGCGCCGTGCTCCTTGGCGAGCGCGGTGACCTTCGCGAAGCGGGACTCGGGGCCGTCGCCGTCCTCGTAGTTGACGGAGTTGATGACGGCGCGGCCGCCCAGCTTCTCCAACCCGGCCTGGATGACGGGCAGTTCGGTGGAGTCCAGGACGATGGGCAGGGTGGAGGCGGTGGCGAAGCGGCCCGCGAGCTCCTCCATGTCCTTCACGCCGTCACGGCCGACGTAGTCGACGCACAGGTCGAGCATGTGGGCGCCTTCGCGGATCTGGTCGCGGGCCATCTCCACGCAGTCGTCCCAGCGGCCCTCCAGCATGGCCTCGCGGAACTTCTTCGAGCCGTTGGCGTTCGTGCGCTCGCCGATCGCCATGTACGCGGTGTCCTGGCGGAAGGGCACGGTCTGGTAGAGCGAGGCGGCGCCGGGCTCGGGGCGCGGCTCGCGGCGGGTCGTCTCCACGCCGCGCACGCGCTCGACGACCTGGCGCAGGTGCTCGGGGGTGGTGCCGCAGCAGCCGCCGACCAGGGAGAGGCCGTATTCGCGTACGAAGGTCTCCTGGGCGTCGGCCAGCTCGGCCTCGGTCAGCGGGTAGTGGGCGCCGTTCTTGCCCAGGACCGGCAGACCTGCGTTGGGCATGCAGGAGATCGGCACGCGCGAGTGGCGGGCGAGGTAGCGCAGGTGCTCGCTCATCTCGGCCGGGCCCGTGGCGCAGTTCAGGCCGATCATGTCGATGCCGAGCGGCTCCAGGGCGGTCAGCGCGGCGCCGATCTCCGAGCCGAGCAGCATCGTGCCGGTGGTCTCGACGGTGACCGAGCAGATCAGCGGGAGGTTCGCACCGGTGGCCTCCAGGGCGCGGCGGGCGCCGAGGATCGCGGACTTGGTCTGCAGCAGGTCCTGGGTGGTCTCCACCAGGAGGGCGTCGGCGCCGCCGGCGATCATGCCTTCGGCGTTGGTCTGGTAGGCGTCGCGCAGGACGGTGTACGGGGCGTGGCCCAGGGTCGGCAGCTTGGTGCCGGGGCCCATGGAGCCCAGGACCCAGCGCTGCTGACCGGTCGACGCGGTGAACTCGTCGGCGACCTCGCGGGCGATGCGGGCGCCGGCCTCGGAGAGCTCGAAGTTCCGCTCGGGAATGTCGTACTCGCTCAGGGCGGCGAAGTTCGTGCCGAACGTGTTCGTCTCGACGCAGTCGACGCCGACCGCGAAGTACTCCTCGTGGACCGAGCGGACGATGTCCGGGCGTGTCACGTTCAGGATCTCGTTACAGCCCTCGAGGTTCTGGAAGTCCTCGAGGGTGGGGTCCTGGGCCTGGAGCATCGTGCCCATCGCCCCGTCGGCCACCACCACCCGGGTGGCGAGGGCTTCGCGGAGGGCATCGGCTCGGGTTCCGTTCGAGGTGTTCGAGGAACCGGACGAGGGGGTCGGCAACGAGGCCATGAAAGAGCTCCCAGAGGTGCGACGGCTGTCGGCTTTGCGCTTCGGTGGAAGGCGCACTCGGTCAGGGTAGCGGGACGAAGGTCCACAGCGCTTGAGTGTTCATGGGGCGGACACCGCGCCCCGTCCGCCCCCTCGTAGAAGGTGTGGTTCGGTGCGGGGCGGGAAACGGCGAGAAACACCGCTGCCCGCTCTGTCGCGGGAGGTCGACAACGACCGATAGTGTTCAGCATTGTCGAACGTTGGAGTCAGAGGGGACGGAGGAAGGGGCTGCGATGGCACGGAACATCCAGTCGCTCGAGCGGGCTGCCGCGATGCTGCGGCTTCTCGCGGGCGGAGAGCGAAGGCTCGGCCTCTCGGAGATCGCGTCCGCCCTTGGCCTGGCCAAGGGCACGGCCCACGGCATTCTGCGCACCCTGCAGGCGGAGGGCTTCGTCGAGCAGGACTCCGCGTCGGGCCGCTATCAGCTCGGCGCCGAGCTCCTGCGCCTGGGCAACAGCTACCTGGACGTGCACGAGCTGCGGGCCCGCGCCCTGGTGTGGACCGACGACCTGGCCCGCTCCAGCGGCGAGAGCGTCTACCTCGGCGTGCTGCACCAGAAGGGCGTCCTGATCGTGCACCACGTCTTCAGGCCCGACGACAGCCGCCAGGTCCTGGAGGTGGGGGCCATGCAGCCGCTGCACTCCACGGCCCTGGGCAAGGTGCTCGCCGCCTACGACCCCGTGGCGCACAGCGAAGCCGCCGAGTCCGACTGGCAGACCTTGACCACACGCACCGTCGTGGACCCCGAGGCGTTCGAGGGCGTCCTGGATCTCACCCGCGCGCGCGGGTACGCCGCCGACGTCGAGGAGACGTGGGAGGGCATCGCCTCCGTGGCCGCACCCATTCACGACCGGCGCCGCATGCCGGTCGGCGCGGTCGGCATCACCGGCGCGGTGGAGCGGGTCCGCAAGGACGGGGAGCTGCGCCCCGATCTGATCGCGGCCGTGCGGGACTGCGCGCGTGCCGTGTCGCGGGACCTGGGCGCCGGGCGTTTCTAGGCGTTTCCTCCGGGCGTTCCGCCGGAAGGCCGTGATCATTCCGCGGGTCGCCCGTGGCCGGTCGCGCAGTTCCCCGCATCCCTTGCGGGGCCCGCTCAACATGCAGGGCGCAACTTTCCGGGCGACCATCGTTGAACGGCGTTTCACCCCGTGGCGACCCCTGCCCCGACCGATAACCCGGAACGATCAATAACGATCGTGTTTTCAATAACAGAACTCTTGACGGACAAGTAACCACGGGGTGAGACTCGCGTCCATCGGTCGGCATTGTCGAACACCTACCGGCATTACGCGCTAGAGTGTGACAAGGCCAAGGGCCGGCAACGACCTCACCTGAGGTCGCGGACCACCGGAGGGACCCGGGGTTCGCCTTCCCCTGGACGAAGGACAAAGGAGTCGCGGGTGTCCAGCTCCGACATCTTCATCGGCGAGACCATCGGTACCGCCATTCTCATTCTGCTCGGCGGCGGCGTGTGTGCCGCCGTCACGCTCAAGGCCTCCAAGGCCAAGGACGCGGGCTGGCTCGCGATCACCTTCGGGTGGGGCTTCGCGGTGCTCACCGGCGCCTACCTGGCGGGTGGCGTGTCAGGCGCCCACCTCAACCCGGCGGTCACGCTCGGCCTGGCCATCGAGGGCGGCACGAAGTGGAGCGATGTTCCGCTCTACTTCGCATCGCAGCTGCTCGGCGCTATGATCGGCGCCGTTCTGGTCTGGCTCGCCTACCTGGGCCAGTTCAAGGCCCACCTCACCGACCCGGCGATCCTCGCGGCCCAGCCGATGGAGGAGGGCCTCGTCGACCAGAAGGCCGCTCCGAAGGCCGGTCCGGTGCTCGGCGTGTTCTCCACCGGCCCCGAGATCCGCAACTACGCGCAGAACGTGCTCACCGAGATCATCGCGACGGTCGTCCTCGTCCTCGCGATCCTCACCCAGGGCCTGAACGACGGCGGCAACGGCCTCGGCACCCTCGGCGCGCTGATCACCGCCCTCGTCGTGGTGAGCATCGGCCTCTCGATCGGTGGCCCCACCGGCTACGCGATCAACCCGGTCCGTGACCTCGGTCCGCGCATCGTGCACTCCCTGCTCCCGCTGCCGAACAAGGGCAGCTCGGACTGGGCGTACGCCTGGGTGCCGATCGCAGGGCCGCTGATCGGCGGCGCCATCGCCGGCGGCATCTACAACCTCGCGTTCAAGTAGGACCGCGAACACCGCCGATGACCGCCTGAGACAGACCGCCGAGAGCACAGAAGAAGCAGGAGCACACCGTGACCACCGACGCACACACCGCAGGCCCCTTCATCGCGGCCATCGACCAGGGCACCACTTCAAGTCGCTGCATCGTCTTCGACAAGGACGGCCGGATCGTTTCGGTCGACCAGAAGGAGCACGAGCAGATCTTCCCGAAGCCGGGCTGGGTCGAGCACGACGCGAGCGAGATCTGGACCAACGTCCAGGAAGTCGTCGCGAGCGCCATCTCCAAGGCGGGGATCACCCACGAGGACATCAAGGCGATCGGCATCACCAACCAGCGTGAGACCACGCTGCTCTGGGACAAGAACACCGGCGAGCCGGTGCACAACGCCATCGTCTGGCAGGACACCCGCACCGACGCCCTGTGCAAGGAGCTCGGCCGCAACGTCGGCCAGGACCGCTTCCGCCGTCAGACGGGCCTGCCCCTCGCCAGCTACTTCGCCGGGCCCAAGGCCCGCTGGCTGCTCGACAACGTCGAGGGCCTGCGCGAGCGCGCCGAGGCGGGCGACATCCTCTTCGGCACCATGGACTCCTGGGTCATCTGGAACCTGACGGGCGGTGTCAACGGCGGCAAGCACGTCACCGACGTCACCAACGCCTCGCGCACCATGCTGATGAACCTGCACACCATGCAGTGGGACGAGTCGATCGCCGAGTCCATCGGCGTGCCGATGGCGATGCTCCCCGAGATCCGCTCCTCCGCCGAGGTCTACGGCGAGGTCACCGGCGGCAAGCTCGGCGACGTCCTGCCCGGCATCCCCGTCGCCTCCGCGCTCGGCGACCAGCAGGCGGCCCTCTTCGGCCAGACCTGTTTCGCCAAGGGCGAGGCCAAGTCGACGTACGGCACCGGCACCTTCATGCTGATGAACACCGGTGAGTCGGCCATCAACTCCTACTCGGGCCTGCTGACCACCGTCGGCTACCAGATCGGCGACCAGAAGCCGGTCTACGCCCTCGAGGGTTCCATCGCCGTCACCGGTTCGCTCGTGCAGTGGATGCGCGACCAGATGGGCCTGATCAACTCCGCCGCCGAGATCGAGACGCTCGCGTCGTCGGTCGAGGACAACGGCGGCGCCTACTTCGTACCGGCCTTCTCCGGCCTCTTCGCACCGTACTGGCGCTCCGACGCCCGCGGTGTGATCGCCGGTCTCACCCGGTACGTCACCAAGGCGCACATCGCGCGCGCCGTCCTGGAGGCCACGGCCTGGCAGACCCGTGAGATCACCGACGCCATGACGAAGGACTCCGGCGTCGAGCTCACGGCCCTCAAGGTCGACGGCGGCATGACCTCCAACAACCTGCTGATGCAGACGCTCTCGAACTTCCTCGACGCGCCGGTGGTGCGCCCGATGGTGGCCGAGACGACCTGCCTCGGCGCCGCCTACGCCGCCGGTCTCGCCGTCGGCTTCTGGTCCGGCACCGACGAGCTGCGCGCCAACTGGCGCCGGGCGGCGGAGTGGACCCCCCGCATGGACGCGGACACCCGCGCCCGTGAGTACAAGAGCTGGCTCAAGGCCGTGAACCGGTCCATGGGCTGGCTCGACGAAAGTGGCGAGGAGTAATCAACATGACCACCCTGCAGAGCGTCCCTGCCCTCGGGACGCATCCGGCTGCCGGTTCCAACCCGAGCCGCGCCGAGACCCGGGAGCAGCTTTCCAAGGCGACGTACGACCTCCTGGTGATCGGTGGCGGGATCCTGGGCATCTCCACCGCCTGGCATGCCGCGCAGTCGGGACTGCGGGTGGCCCTGGTGGACGCCGGTGACTTCGCCGGCGCCACCTCCTCCGCCTCCTCCAAGCTTCTCCACGGCGGTCTGCGCTACCTGCAGACCGGCGCGGTGAAGCTGGTCGCGGAGAACCACTTCGAGCGTCGCGCGGTGTCCCGTCAGGTGGCCCCCCACCTGGCGAACCCGCTCACCTTCTACCTGCCCGTCTACAAGGGCGGCCCGCACGGCGCCGCCAAGCTGGGCGCGGGCGTCTTCGCGTACAGCGCGCTTTCCGCCTTCGGCGACGGCGTCGGCCACCTGCTCTCGCCGTCGAAGGCCGCGCAGGACGTGCCCGAGCTGCGCACGGACAACCTGAAGGCCGTCGCCGTCTACGGCGACGACCAGATGAACGACTCGCGCATGGCCCTGATGACGGTCCGCGCGGCCGTCGAGGCCGGTGCCGCCGTCCTCAACCACGCCGAGGTCACCGGCCTGCGCTTCACCAAGGGCCGGGTCACGGGCGCGGAGCTCAAGGACCGCATGAGCGGTGACGAGTTCGGCGTCAACGCCCGCCTCGTGCTCAACGCGACCGGCCCGTGGGTCGACCACCTGCGCAAGATGGAGAACCCGGACGCGGCTCCCTCCATCCGCCTGTCCAAGGGCGCGCACCTGGTCCTCAAGCGCACCGCCCCCTGGAAGGCCGCACTGGCCACGCCGATCGACAAGTACCGCATCACGTTCGCCCTGCCGTGGGAGGACATGCTGCTCCTGGGCACCACGGACGAGGAGTTCGAGGGCGACCCGGCCGACGTGAGCGTCACCGAGGCCGACACCGCGCAGATCCTGGACGAGGCCGCGTTCTCCATCCGCGACCAGCAGCTGTCCCGTGACCTGATCACGTACTCCTTCGCGGGTCTGCGCGTGCTGCCCGGCGGCCCCGGCGACACCTCGAAGGCCAAGCGCGAGACGGTCGTCACCGAGGGCGCGGCCGGCATGCTCTCCGTCGCGGGCGGCAAGTGGACGACCTTCCGCCACATCGGCCGTACGGTCATGAAGAAGCTGGAGTCGCTGCCGGGCCACCCCCTGGGCGACGACTACGAGCCGATCTCGCAGCTCCAGAAGCGGCTGCCGCTGCCCGGCATCGCCAACCCGCGCGCGGTCGCGCACCGTCTGCTCGTCGACGGCCCGGCGCCCGGCCCGCGCATGTCCGCCGACACCGCCAAGCACCTGGCGACGCACTACGGCTCGCTCTCCTTCGACATCGCCCGCCTGGCGAACGAGAACCCGGAGCTCGCCGAGCGCGTGTCGCCGGACGCCCCGGAGATCTGGGCCCAGGTCGTCTACGCCCGTGACCACGAGTGGGCCGAGACGGCGGACGACGTCCTGCGCCGCCGTACGACGCTGACGATCCGCGGTCTTGCCACGGACGACGTCCGCGCCAAGGTCCAGGACGTGCTCGACAACAAGTAGGCACCGGCTGTACGAGGGGCGGCTCCCGCTGGGGGCCGCCCCTTCGGCGTATCCGGCCTCCGGCGTACCAGGGCGGGCCGCCACACCCCGTACATACGCGTGCAATACGGCGCGGGGAGAGTGGAAGGTCGTACCACGGAGAGGCCACCATGAGATTCCAGGTCCTGTCGATCATCGGCCACGCCCCGCACCCGCTGACCGGCCACCTTCCCGCGTCCGCCGACCGGTTGACGGACGTGATCGAGGTCGGGGTGGCCGCCGAAGAGCTCGGCTACGACGCGTACGCCGTGGGCGAGCGGCACGCGGGCGCCTTCCTCTCGTCGAGCCCCACCGTCGTGCTCGGCGCGCTCGCCGCCCGGACCACCCGCATCAAGCTCCTGACCGGCGTCACCGTCGTGGCGATCCTCGACCCGGTCCGGGTCGCCGAGGACTACGCGACACTCGACCAGATCTCGCGCGGCCGCATCGAGCTGGTCATCGGCAAGGGCGCGGAGGCGGGCCACTTCGACCTCTTCGGGCTCGACGAGGAACGGCAGTGGGATCTGCAGAAGGAGAAGTACGAACTGCTGCGCCGCCTGTGGAGCGAGGAGAACGTCGACTGGGAGGGCGAATTCAGACCCGCCCTGAAGGACGTCACGACCGTGCCGCGCCCCTACGCGGGTCTGCCGCGCATCTGGCACGGCTCGGCCACCTCCCTCAACTCCCCCGACCTGGCGGCCAAGCACGGGGATCCGCTCTTCACCGCCAACGCCATCCAGCCGCGCGCCGCGTACGCGAAGCTGATCGCGCACTACCGCGAGCGGTTCGAGGAGTACGGCCACGATCCGGCGGACGCCCGTGTCGCGGCGGGCTCGGGCGGACTGCTGATCGCGGACTCCGCGGAGCAGGCGGCCTCGCGCTACCGCGAGCTGTACGAGGCGAAGGTGCGCCAGACCTTCAAGCCGCATCTGGAGGGCAAGGCGGGCTACAACACGCCCTTCCGCACCATCGAGGACGCGATCGCGGACGGGCCGCAGCTCATCGGCTCCCCGCAGCAGATCATCGACAAGATCCTCGGCTATCACGAGGTGTACGGGCACGACCTGCAGTCCATCACCGTGGACGGCTTCGGCCTGGAACGCGGCGAGCAGATCGAGACGCTCCAGCGGTTCGCCGAGGAGGTCGCGCCGGTGGTCCGCAGGGCCGCGCCGTCCACGCTGTGGGACACCGCGTGAGCGCGGCTGACCTCTGCTGACCAGCGAGTTACCATCCCCCCGTACCCACCTTGTCCCCTTCTGGAGCGAGCCATGACTCTCCTGACGACCTGGCCGGAGTCCGGCCCCGAGACCGTCATACGCCGCACCGCGGACCCGGTCGAGATCGCCGCCGCGCTCGCCCCCGTCGGCGTGCGCTACGAGCAGTGGCCGGTGCGCGAGGACGTGCCGGCCGACGCGGACAGCGACACCGTCTTCGCCGCGTACCGCACGGAGATCGACAAGCTCAACGCCGAAGAGGGCTTCGAGACGGTCGACGTGGTCGCGCTGCACCCCAGCGACGACCCCGGCTGGCCCGAGAAGGCGAAGGCCGCCCGGCAGAAGTTCCTCGCCGAGCACACGCACGACGACGATGACGAGGTGCGGTTCTTCGTCGCGGGCGCCGGGATCTTCTATCTGCACGTGGCCGGCGAAGTGCACGCGGTCTACTGCGAGAAGGGCGATCTGCTCGGCGTGCCGCGCGGCACGACGCACTGGTTCGACATGGGCACATCGCCCGCGTTCACGGCGATCCGCTTCTTCCACGAGGAGGACGGCTGGATCGGCTCGTTCACGGGCAGCCCGATCGCGGACCGCTTCCCCGACTTCGACGCGATCCACGCGGGATACGCGGGTTCCGCCGCGTGAGTGTCTCTTTCGACGCGGGTTCCGTGGACGCCGTGGTGCTCGACATCGAGGGCACCACGAGCGCCACGGGGTTCGTGGTGGACGTGCTGTATCCCTACGCGCGCGAGCGCTTCGGTGCGCTGCTTGCCGCGCGTGGCGACGAGCCGGAGGTGGCGCGGGCGGTCACGCAGGTGCGGGAGCTCGCCGGTGAGCCCGACGCGGATGCCGCGCGGGTGGAGAAGATCCTGGGCGAGTGGGTCGACGCCGACCGCAAGGCGACGCCCCTGAAGACGCTCCAGGGCATCCTCTGGGCGGAGGGCTTCGCGCGGGGCGAGCTGGTCTCGCACTTCTACCCCGAGGTGATCGACGTGCTGCGGGGCTGGGCCGGCGGCGGGGTGCGGTTGTACGTGTACTCCTCCGGGTCCGTCGCGGCGCAGCGGGCGTGGTTCACGTACTCGCCCGAGGGGTCCCTGATGGATCTGGTGAGCGGCTTCTACGACACCGAGAACGCGGGCCCCAAGCAGGAGGCGGGGTCCTACCGCGCGATTTCCGCCGCCGTCGGGGTGGACCCCGGCCGCACGCTCTTCCTCTCCGACCGGCTCGGTGAGCTGGACGCGGCGCGGGATGCGGGGTGGCGTGTGGTGGGTGTGCGCCGGGTCGGGGAGCCGTACTTCGCAGACGGGGTCGGCGGGCATGCGGAGGTTTCGGCCTTCGATGAGATCAGTGTTGCTGGGAGCGTTCGATGAGTTCTACGAGTGAGACCACTGCTGCCCTCGACCTGGAGGAGGCGGGCGCTGTCCTTGCGGCCGAGGCCGCGCGCTTCGCTTCGTTCGGGTGGATGCGAGGTACGTCCGGGAACCTGTCCGTGGTTCTTTCGCGTACGCCGCTTCAGCTGGCGGTGACCGCGAGTGGGCGGGACAAGGGTGAACTGACGGCTGCGGACGTGGTGTTGACGGACGCGTCCGGTGCCGCGCTCGGCGCGGGGCGGCCTTCTGCGGAGGCGGCGCTGCATGCGCGGGTCGCTGCGCTTACCGGGGCCGGGGCTGTGGTGCATGTCCACACGGTGGCGTCGGTGGCCATGGGGCATCGTCAGCCCGGCGGGATTCCCTTCCGTGATCTGGAGATGCTGAAGGGGCTCGGGCACGGGACGCATGAGGTTGCCGTGACGCTGCCGGTGATTGCCAACAGCCAGGACATGGTTGTCCTCGGGGATCGCCTTGAGGCCGCGCTTTCGCCGGGGATGCCGGCGGTGGTTGTCGCCGGACACGGGCTTTATGTGTGGGGCGCGGATCCTCGCGAGGCGCGGCATCGTACGGAGGTCGTGGAGTGGTTGCTGGAGCTTGAGCTGACGCGGGACTGATTTCTCCCCAACCCCGCCCCTTCCCGAAAACCCGCTGGCGCGGGGGCCTTGGTTGCCGTCAATCACCGGCTCCGCCGAGTTCGTCCTCAAACGCCGGACGGGCTGGAGATTTCCCCGGCTCGGGGAAATCTCAGCC
>NZ_JBSGSG010000134.1:0-16955 GCF_053606765.1 Streptomyces sp. NPDC055189 | reverse complement strand
GCTGAAGATATTCAGCCCGTCCGGCGTTTGAGGACATCTTGTCGGGGGTCCAGGGGGCGGAGCCCCATGGTTTCGGGAAGGGGCGGGATTGGGGAAAGCCCCGCAGGGACCGCCCCTACATCGCCGCAAGCACCCGCCGGGCCACCGCCCTGCCGATAGGCAGCGAGGCCGTCGCCGCAGGCGAAGGCGCGTTCAGGACGTGCACCGCCCTCGCCCCCTCCCGGATCAAGAAGTCGTCGACAAGCGTCCCGTCCCGCAGGACGGCCTGCGCCCGCACCCCCGCAGCCACCGGCACAAGATCATCCGAGGTCACCGCGGGCAGCAGCCTCCGCACCGCCGTGGTGAAGGCCGCCTTGGAGAAGGACCGCCGGACCTCCCCGGCCCCGTACCTCCAGTGGCGCCCGGCCATCCGCCAGGAACCCGGCCAGCTCACCGTGCCCGCCAGCTCCAGAGGCCGCACCACACCCCATCCGTACCCCTCGCGGGCCAGCGCCGGCACCGCGTTGGGGCCCACATGGACGCCGCCCCCTATGCCCCGCGTCAGATGCACCCCCAGGAAGGGGAAGGCCGGGTCCGGCACCGGATACACCAGCCCCCGCACCAGCTCGGGCCGCTTCAGGTCGAAGTACTCCCCCCGGAAGGGCACGATCCGCATGCCGGGGTCGTCACCGGCGAGCATCGCGACCCGGTCGCAGTGCAGCCCGGCGCAGTTGACCAGGACCTTCCCCCGCACCACCGAGCCGTCGGCCGTGCGCACGGCAACGCCGAGCGACGCGCGCCGGTCGATGCGGACGACCTCCGCCCCGTAACGGACATCCGCCCCCGAGGCGTCCGCCAGCCGCTCGGCCACCTGGCCGTAGTCACATATCCCGGTCGTCCCGACCTGGATCGCGGCGAGCCCCCGCACCTCGGGTTCGTACTCCGCGATCTGGGCGGGGCCCAGCTCCCGCACCGGAATGCCGTTCTCCCGGCCGCGCTGGACGAGCGCGTGCAGTCGGGCGAGCTCGGAGCGCTCCGTGGCGACGATCAGCTTGCCCGTGACCTCGTGCGCGATGCCGTACTCCGCGCAGAACTTGACCATCTCGGCGGCGCCGCGCACCGCGTACCGCGCCTTGAGGGAGCCGGGGCGGTAGTAGATCCCGCTGTGGATCACCCCGCTGTTGCGTCCCGTCTGGTGCCGGGCGGGGCCCGGCTCCTTCTCCAGGACGGTGACCCGCGTCCCCGGCGCGGCGCGCGTGATGGCATACGCCGTCGACAGACCGACGATCCCGCCGCCGATCACCAGCACATCGCAGTCGTACGTCACTGCTCGGACCATCCCGCATCACCTCCCACACCGATAGTGCACTGCGCCACTGACAACGCCTTCAAACCCGGCGAGGGCCGCAGGGTTACAGGGTGCGTAAAAGCTGTTGCCGTCCGGGCGGTGCACGGGGAACGAATTACGCGGGCGCCATGAGCAGCGGCCGCGCCCGCTCCCGCAGCTCCACCACCCGTGGCTCGTCGCCGTACGGCTCCAGGCGGTGCAGCAGGTCCTTCACGTACTCCGTCGTCCGCGCGGACGAGATGCGCCCCGCGACCTCCAGCGCGCGCGTGCCCTGCTCGCAGGCCGCGTCGAGGTTCCCCGACTCCAGTTCGGCGACCGCCGACACCACCAGCCGCAGACCGTGCGAGCGCACGAACTCCTCCGTCGGCCGCGACAGTGCCTGCTCCGTGAAGCGCCGCACCTGGCGGGGCGCCTTCAGGTCGCGATAGCACTCGGCGGCATCCGCCGCGAAGCGGTCGTATCCATAGAAACCCAGCCATGACGGGTCATTGTCACCGTCGCGGGCCCGCTCCAGCCACCCCTCGGCCGCCCGGAGCGCCGCCCCGGCCGCCTGCGCATCACTGGCGCGTGCATGCGCGCGTGCCTCGACGAGGCGGAAGAAGCTCATCGTGCGCGCCGTGGCCAGACCGCGGTTGCGCTCCAGGGCCGCCTGCGCGAGGTCGACGCCCTCGTCGCCGAAGCCGCGGTAGGTCGCCTGGAGGGACATGGACGCGAGGACATACCCGCCTAAGGGCACGTCCGCCGCCGCGCGGGCCAGGCGCAGGGCCTGGATGTAGTAGCGCTGGGCGGCTTCCTGCTGGCCGGTGTCGAAGGCCATCCACCCGGCGAGGCGCGTCAGCTCGGCCGAGGCCCCGAAGAGCGAGCGGCCCACCTCGTCGGAGTACGAACCGAGCAGCAGGGGCGCCGCCTCGACCCGCAGGCACTCCGGGACCATCGACGAACGCCAGTCGCCCCCGCCGTACTTGGAGTCCCAGCGCCGGGCGTCCTCTGCGGCCTCCCGCAGCTTCACCACGTCGCTGTGGCCGACCTTGATCGGCTGGCCGCCGCTCGCGCTGTCGGTGCCGTCACCGGGGTGGACCATCTCGCGCGGCTCGTCCGGAGTGACGTCACGGGCGACCGAGCTGTCGGCCGGGGTTATCAGCCAGCGCGAGGCGGGAGTCGCGTACGCGCTCACGGCGAAGGAGCCGGCCAGGGACTGCCAGATGCCGCCGCCGCCCGCGCGCCTGCCCGCCAGATCGAGGCGGTAGAGCTCGGTGGCCGACTTGACCGCGGCGCCCACGTCGCGCGGGAAGGCGAGACCCACCTCAGGCGCCGGATCGGCGTCGGCGAGCCCGATCTCGTGCAGCGGAACGGGGCGCCCGAGCTTCTGCCCGATGGCCGCGGCGATGAGGTGCGGGGCGGCGCCCTGCGGCACCATGCCCTTCGACACCCACCGGGCCACCGACGTCTTGTCGTACCGAAGCGTCAACCCGCGTTGGGCGCCGAGGTCGTTGACCCTGCGCGCGAGTCCCGCATTGCTGATTCCCGCGAGGGCGAGAACGGTGCCGAGCTTTTCGTTCGGCCCGCGTTGCTCCCTGGACATGGCCACCCCTCGACACAGACGGCTGCCGTGCGATGGCTTGACCGCGCGGCATTCGTGCTGCGTTCCCCCAGGGACAGCGACGTCCGCGACAACGACCGCCGTGGCCCGGAACCTCGGCCGCAAGAGCATTTGGCCGAGCCCCCAGGTATATGCCTCCGCGAAAACATCAGCACACACAGCGTAGTTCGCCGAATCCCAAGCGTTAAGAGGCGCAGTTCCGTATGGCGAGATTGTTGCCGGTAGGGAAGTGCGGGAGTGCCGGGGTGTGCTCCCGGTGTGTGGCCGTGCGCCCGCATGTGCGCTCTTCTCCGGCCATAAGGGGAGCGCTTCCATTGACGGTGCGTGGGTCGGCCCGCTGCGCTGGAGTCAGCGGGCTGGGGGACGCCGCCGCCTCCATCCCCGCGGGCGGCGGACCAGTCCGGGGGGCGGGCAACGCCTCCCGGACTGTGTGTTGCCGGTTGCGGTTCCGTCACGCGAGCGCCATCCGCTTATTTGGCCGAAAATCGCCTCCCCGGAGGCCGGGGGAAAGAGCCCCCGCGCAAGGAGGAGGGCGTGGTTGCGCCCTTCAAGTACCGCTCCCCGGCGGCAGATTAAGGGGAGCGCGAGCACCTCCGTAGCCACTCCCGCACGCCTCCTTCGTGGCAGCATGGGACCCCAGTTCTTCGATGAGCTGGTTGTCCACAGCCTGTGGAGGCAACATGCGGTGGTTGGTGGGGTGGAGCAGCACTGCCGCGAAGCCGTCGGTGGTGGGCTCGGCCGGAGCCACCGGTGAGAACGGCGAGACCGTCCACCCCGTAGGCTCCCAACTTCTCTGGGGAGACCCGGATCCGCTCTGGGCGGTCGGCGACTGGCGCGCCGACGAGGTGCGGACGGTGAAGGCCGACGAGCAGACGCGCATCGCGGTCCTCGGCACCTGCGGCGCGAGCGACGAGGAACTGCGGGTCGGCCTCTTCGCGGCCCGCGGGGGCGCGTTGCGGCATCTGACCGCGTGGTCCGGCAGCTACACCGCGGTCGTCCAGGTCGGACGCCGCGTCATGATCGCCGGAGACCTCGCGGGCGCGCGCCCGGTCTTCTACACGCCCTGGGCCGACGGCACGGCCTTCGCGACGGCCGCGCTGCCCCTCGCCGACCTCATCGAGGCCCATCTGGACATCGGCCACCTCGCGGCGCTGCTCGCCGCCCCCGATGTGCCGGAGGCGCTGCACGACTCGACGCCCTACCAGGGCGTGCGGCGCGTGCCACCGGGGCATGCGCTGATCCTGCGCGCCGGAGCACGCGAGATCGCCGGGTACGAACACGTGGCGTCCCTGGCGGTCGCCGCGCCCGCCGCCGACGCCTCCACCGCGGTGGACGGCGTCCGGGACGCTCTCGTGGAGGCGGTACGCACCCGCCTCGGCGCCCCGCGGCACGTCCCCGGAGCGGAGGTCGACCCCGGACCCGTGCCCGGTATGGGCCCGGCCGAGCGGCGGGCCGCGCGCGGGATGCCGGTGCCCGGCATCGGCGCAGACCTCTCCGGAGGGCCCGCGTCCGGCACCCTCGCGCTGCTCGCCGCGGGCCTCCCCGGGATGCCGGGGACGGTCCTGGGCCATGGCACGGGCGCGGGGGAGCGGCTCCTCGCCGTCACCTTCAACGACCTCGCGATCAACGGCCGCGAGGCCGAGCTGGAGCGTGCGGGTGCCATCGCGGCCAATCCCCGCCTGCACCACGTGGTGGTCGCCGCCGGCGAAGAGGCCCTTCCGTACGCGGACCTGGACGGCCCTCTGACGGACGAGCCGAGCGCCGCCCTCGTCACCGCCCAGCGCCACCGTGCGCGGCTCTCCTCGGGCAGCGCGGACCACTTCACGGGGTACGGCGCCCGGCAGGTCCTCGACGCGCATCCGGCCCGCCTCGCCGACCTCCTGATGGACCGCAGGCGGCGTCATCTGGTGCGCCCCGTCGCCGCGTTGGCGAAGGCCGACGGCTCCGTCATGGTCCCCGCGCGCGTGTACGGCGCCGCGCGCAAGCTCTCCCGGATGTCCTACCGCGCGGGCGTCGATTCGCTCGCCGACCGTCTCCTGCAGCGCCGCTTCGACGAGCCCGGCGGGGCGGTGGGGGCGTCGATGGCCGCCCTCGCCTGGGCCAGGCCGGGGCCCGCGGCCCGCTGGCTGACGGGCGAGGCCCTGGCAGAAGTATCGGTTCGTCTCCAGGACACGACCGGGCGCCCCGGCGCCGGACCCGGCCAGCGCCCCGGCGAGTTCCGCGCCCGCGCGGCGCTCGCCCGGCACGCGGCGGACCTGCGCGTCCTGGAACAGGCGGCCGAGGTCCGCTTCCAGCGCCTGCACGCGCCGTTCCTGGACAACCAGGTGGTCAGGGCCTGCCGCGCGCTCCCCGTCGCCCTGCGCGTCCAGCCGGGATCCCGCGCGGCGATCCTGCGTACGGTCCTGGAGGGCGCCGGAGTGGCCGAACTGCCGCCCGGCTGGGGCGCTCCCTCGCACGCGTCGTCGGCCGCCGCGGCGCGCACGGGCCTGCGGGTGTCCCTGGACGACCTGCTGTCCCTTTTCGACACGCCCCTGCTCGCACAGGCGGGCCTGGTGGAGGCCCGCGTGGTCCGCAAGGCGCTGCGCGCGGCCGCGGAGGGCGAACCGCTGCCCCTGGACGGCCTGGCGGACCTGGTCTCCACGGAACTGTGGCTGCGCCGCCTGCTGTCCCGCAGGGGCACCTGCTGGACCGGCACCCCTGCCCGGCAGCGGGCCGTCCCTACGGGGAGCGTCGTTCCGCAGAGGGGGGCGTTGGGGGCGGGGCGGTAGTGGGTGGCGAGGCAGGGGTGTCCGGTGGCGCCATTGCCCGCCGGTGAGACCGGAGATACCAGCCTGTCATGGGGGTCCCCTGCTCTTTAAGAGCTTGGGGGAGTTTGAGGACGAACGCGGCGGAGCCGGTGATGACGGCGCGTACAAGGCAGGCCCCCGCGCCGGCGAGTTTTCGGGAAGGGGCGGGGTTGGGGAAGAGAACCCGCGCCGGCGAAGGGAAACCCCCGGGCCCCATCCGGCGCCACCGGCGAGAATGACCCCGTGCGGTACAAGATTCTGGGCGCCACCGAGGCGTACGACGAACAAGGGGCGCCCCTGCCCGTGGGCGGCAGGCGGCTGCGCGCACTCCTCGCCGTCCTCGCGCTCCGGGCCGACCGCACCGTGCCCGCGGACACCCTCATCGACGAGGTGTGGGCGCGGGACGAGCCGCCCGCCGACGCCCCCGCCGCACTCCAGGCCCTCATCGGCCGCCTGCGCCGCGCACTCGGCAAGGACGCCATCGCCTCGGAATCCGGCGGCTACCGCCTCACCGCCACCCCCGAAGACGTCGACCTGCACCGCTTCGAACGCCTCGTACGCGAGGGGAAAGCGGCCCTGCACCGCGACGACCCGGCATCGGCCGCCCGCACCCTGCGCGAAGCGCACACCCTGTGGCGCGGCCCCGCCCTCGCCGACCTGCCCGACCGCAGCGCGGCCACCCGCCCCGAAGTGCTGCTCGCCGAGGCCACCCGCGCGCGCATCGAGGCGGACCTGCTCCTGGGCCACGCCTCCGACGTCGTACCGGAGCTGAGGGAACTCACCGCCGCCCAGCCGTACGACGAGACGCTGCACGCCCTCCTGATCCGCGCCCTGCGCGACGCGGGCCGCGGAGCCGATGCCCTGGCCGCGTACGAGACCGCGCGCCGCACACTCGCCGACGCCCTCGGCGCGGACCCCGGCCCGGAACTCCGGATGCTGCACGCCGAGTTGCTGGACCCGGCGGCGGACACGGCGGACACGGTAGCCACGGCGGCCACGGTCGACGGATCAGAGCGGCCGGGACGGCCGGAGCGCCCGGAGCGTTCGGGCAATCTCCGCCCCCGCCTGACCTCTTTCGTCGGCCGGGAACCCGAACTCGCCGCCATCCGTTCAGATCTACGACGAGCCCGCCTGGTCACCCTCACCGGCCCCGGCGGCTCCGGCAAGACCCGCCTCGCCGAGGAAGCCGCCGCCGGGCATCCGCAGGCATGGCTGGCCGAGCTCGCGCCGCTCGACCATCCCGAGGCGGTTGCCGGCGCGGTCGTCAGCGCCCTCGGTCTGCGCGAGACCGTGCTGATGACCAGCGAGTTGACGGTCCCGCAGAGCGACCCGGTCGCCCTGCTCGTCGAGTACTGCGCCCCGCGCAGCCTGCTCCTGCTCCTTGACAACTGCGAACACGTCATCGGTGCCGCCGCCGAACTCGCCCAGACCCTCCTCACGCACTGCCCGGACCTCACCGTCGTCGCCACCAGCCGTGAACCCCTTGGCGTGCCCGGCGAGTTCGTCCGCCCCGTCGAGCCGCTGCCGCCCGACCCGGCGTACCGCCTGTTCACCGAGCGCGCCACAGCCGTGCGCCCGGACTTCGCCCCGGAGGAGCACGCCGAGGCCGTCGCCGAGATCTGCCGCCGTCTCGACGGCCTTCCGCTCGCCATCGAGCTGGCCGCCGCCCGCCTGCGGCTGCTCACACCCCGGCAGATCGCCGACCGCCTCGACGACCGCTTCCGCCTCCTCACCAGCGGCAGCCGCACGGTCCTGCCCCGCCAGCAGACCCTGCGGGCCGTCGTCGACTGGTCCTGGGACCTGCTCGGCGAGGGCGAGCGGACGGTCCTGCGCGAGGCGTCCGTCTTCGCGGGCGGCTGGGACCTCCCGGCCGCTGAGGCGGTCTGCACCGGGCCCGCCGCCGACCTCATCGGCGCCCTCGTGGACAAGTCGCTGCTCGTCGCCGAGCCCACGGCCAGGGGCGACATGCGCTACCGCATGCTGGAAACCATCCACGAGTACGCCTCCGAGCGGGCCGCCGAGACCCCGGAGCTCCGCACCGCCGCGGGCCACCGCCACACCGCGTATGTCCGAGCGCTGCTCGAAAAGGCCGAACCCCTCCTCCGCTCGGCGGACCAACTCCCGTGGATCCAGCGCCTGGAGACCGAGCTGGACAACATCCGCGCGGCCCTGCAGCGCACGATCGAGTCCCGCCGGGAAGAAGACGCCCTCGCCCTGGCCCTGGGCGTCGCCTGGTTCTGGTGGCTGCGGAACTACCGCAGGGAGAGCATGGAGTGGATCGACCGCATCCTGCGCCTCGCGCCACCGATGCCGTCGACCCCGCAGGGCGGTGACGGCCCTGACGGAGTCCCCGACGGCACGGACGACCCGCTCCACTGGTCCTGGATGAGCCTGCGGATGCTGCGCCTCTTCGTTGCGATGGAGTCCGGCTCGACGGACGAGCTGGCCGGTGCCGAGAACCGCGCGTACATCGCGCGGGTGCGGGACGTCTTCGCACGGCCGGTGCCGGCGGCGGCCCGCTTCCCCGGCCTCATCTGGCCGTTCGTCGCCGCCTTCCTCGACGACGCCGATGCCGCGAGGCCCGCCATGGACGAGGTGGTCGCCAACTGCCGCAGGTACGGCGGCGACTGGGAGGTCGGCGTCAGCCTGATGTTCCGTACGCACCTGGCCGTCGACGCCCCCGGCAATCTGTCCGGGGTCGACGAGGACCTCGCCGAGCTCCGCGGGCTCAGCAGGCGCGCGGGCGACCGCTGGATGCGCGCCCAGGTGTCCAGCGCGGCGGGCGAGGCAGCGATGGCCCGCGGCCTGCACGAGGAGGCGCGCACGGAGTACGACGAAGCGCTGCGGCTCGCGTACGAAGTGGGTGCGTACGCGGAGACCCCCTTCCTCATCGTCCGGCTCGCCGAGATCGCGTTCCGCGAGGGCGACCGCGACCTGGCGGTCAAGGCGCTGCACGAGGCAGGAGTCGAGGCCGACCGGTACGGCGTGGGGGACGCGCGGGCGTTCATGCGGATGCTGCAGTCGATGGTGGCGCTGGACGCGGGCGACATCGCCGGCGCCCGCACCCTCTTCGAGTCCTCCCGCGCCACCGCCGACCGCGGCACCCCGCCACCGCAGTTCATCGCGGGCCTGCGGAACCTGGAGGCGAATATCGTGGCCGCCGAGTCAGGTCCGGAGCATGGGCTGCCGCTGCTCGTTCACGCCTTGCGCGAAGCCCTGCGCAACCAGTGCGCGGAGCTGGTCATCGCATCCCTGACGGACAGCGCGGCCACCCTGGTCAGCGGGCTCGGCGACCATGCCCGCGCGGCGCGTCTGCTCGCTTTCGGAACCCAGCTGCGGGGCGGCAATCCGCGCCCGATGCCGGAGCGGTCCGACGCCGAGCGGGTCGAGCAGGCGGCACGCACCGCCCTCGGCAAGAGCCGGTACGAGGCCGAGTACGCCGCGGGCGCCGAACTCACCACCGCCGACGCGCTCGCGCAACTGGGCTGAACCGCACCGCCGTCCACATGCCTACGTACAGCGGAAGCGCGACTGCGCCCAGTCCGCGAGCGCGGCCGTGTCGAACGGCGAATGCGGCTCGACGACCAGGCGGATCGTCTTGCGCCCGGTCAGGTTCACCTGCACCGGTACCGCCGGGTCCCCGCCCTTGACCAGCGGTGACCGCCACAGCCGTACGCCGTCCCCGAAGACCGAGAACCGCACCTTGCCGAGGCCCATGGTCATGTCGTCGACACCCACGACCGCCTCGTACGACGAGCACGCGCGGTTCAGGTCGATGGTGACGGAGGACTGGCCATGGACGGTCACCCCGTGGCCGTACCGCGTGTCCGCGATGGACAGGCCGCCGCGCTGCCAGACCCAACTGCTCTCGCCGAGCCGCATCTCGGGCTTGGTGCCGTCACCGACGATGCCGTACCGCAGCTCGCTCCACTGGTAGACCGCCGGAGCGGGCGGCGGCGGGGGCGGCGGCTTGGGCTTCGGCTCGGACGGCGTGGGGGTCGGCTTCGGCTTCGGGGCCGGTGGCTCGGGCTTCGGAGTGGGCGTCGGGGTCGGCTTCGGCTCGGGGGCAGGCTTCGACGGCGGCTTCGGCTTCTTCTCGGCGACCGGCTGCTCGGGCCCGGGCTTCGGCTTGGGCTTCGACTCCGGGGGCGGCGGCTTGCTCGGCGCGACGGGCTCGACGGCCGGGGGCTTCCCGGCGTCCGGCAGGTCCTTGGGCTTCTCCCCGCCGCCCGCCGTGAGCGCGAGCGCCACCGCCGCGGCCGCCGCGGCGACCACACCCGCGGCGATACCGGCCTTCGCGGGCGCACCGAGCCCCTCGGCGGCAGCGCCACCGCCGGCGGCACCGCCGGACGAGCCGCCGCTCGCCGCTGCCGCACCCGCCGCACCGGCGCCCGCCGCACCCGCGGCGCCACCGCCGACGAGGGCCGCCACCTTCGCGTACCCGGCGGCACCGAACCAGCCGATGACCGCGATCGGCACGACCCCCGGGATGCCGCTCGCGACTTCCTTGATCTGGCCGGCGGCCAGGCGGCACTTGGCGCATTCCTCCAGGTGCTTGCGCAGGCCGCGCTCGGCCCGCGTGCGCAGGCTGCCGCGGGCGTAGGCGCCGAGACGGTCGGCGTAGCGGGCACACTCCTCGTTCTCGGCGAGGGCGGTGCTCACATGGGCCTGGAGGTACGCCTCCTTGAGCCCCTCGCGGGCCCGCTTGGCGAGGACCCGGGTGCCGTTGGCGTCGAGCCCGAAGAGCGTGGCGACGTCGCTCGGGGACTCGTCCTCGATCTCCGTGTGCCAGAGCACGGCCTGCCAGCGCTCCGGGAGGCTCCGGAACGCCTGCATGGCCATGGACTGCTCGGCCTCGTGCATCGCGAGCACGTCCGCACCCAGATCGAGCGTGTCGTCGTCGGACACTTCGGAGGTGCGGGCGGCCTGCGCGGCGAACACCGCGAAGTCCTCGACCAGTTGCTCCCGCTTTGCCGACTTCGTCCACCCGGCGGCGACACGGCGCACCGTGGTGAGCAGATACGCGCGCACCGCGTGCTCGGGTCCGCTGCCGCCACGGACCGCCTGCAGCATCCGCGCGAAGACCTCGGCCGTGAGGTCGTCGGCGGTGTGCGCGTCCCGGCAGCAGGTGCGGGCGTACCGGCGGACGGCTTCGGCGTGCCTTCGGTACAGCTCTTCGTACGCGGTGTCGTCGCCCGCCCGCATGCGGGTGATCAGGTCGCTGTCGGGCGGCGGGCCGTCTCCGGAGACGAGCGGCGCCGGGGCCTGGCTCCGGATGCCCTCCCGCTGCGGCGGAACACTGGGATCCGCGCCGACGGGGCCGGCACCGGGGCCGGTACCAGGACCCGTACCGGGGCCGCCCTGACTCGGAACCTGCCGCGGCGGAAGTCCTGCGGCCTCCTCGCCCAAGTCGGCGGACGACTCGTCCCGCCCGTCACCACTCATCGCGGAAAGCCCCCGCTTGCACACTCAGACCCGGCCATCCGCGAAAGCGTGCCACACGGTCGCGCGCCGGCGGACGGCGATGGCCGTCAACCACTCTTCCGAGGTGACTTCCCGTTTTCGAGCACTACCGTTCACCCAATCGGGGAAGGCTCAACCGCCATGTGCGCGCCGGAGGTTGAGCCGACCCCGCCAATGGTTCCGTGCGGGCTCCGTGCCGATCCCCGCGCCGTCCACGAACCGCGTCAGGCCGTGGGGCGCGAGCGGAGTCCCTCGAGCAGGATGTCGAGCAGCCGCGACGAGGCCGCCGCCTGCTGCGCCGCGTCCGGCAGCGAGGGCGCCGCCGTGGCTATCACCAGGAGTACGTCCGCCACGGTCACGTCCGCGCGCAGCTCGCCCGCCGCACGCGCCCGATCCACGAGGCGCCCGACGACGTCCAGGAGCGCGACCGCGCCCGGGTCGTCCGCCGCCGACTCCTCGGCCGGAGCCGAGCGCTGCTCGACGAGCCGCAGCTCGGGAGCGGCCAGAGCCGCCTGCCGCTGCTGCGGCACGCGCGCCTCGTCGTCCCCCGCGCCCGCGACCTCGTCCGCGACGCCCACCCGAAGCACCTGCGGCGGAAGCAGCCGCCCCGCGCCCGAGGCGACGGACGTCCGCAGGAAGCGCGAGAGCGCCGACCACGGCTCGTCCTCCTGCCCGAGCGCCGAACGCGCCTGGTCGGTCAGCCGGGAAGTCTCCTCCTCGGCTATGCGCCGCACCAGCACGTCCTTGCTGGGGAACCGGCGGTAGACCGTGCCCACGCCGACGCGCGCGCGCCGGGCCACGTCCTCCATCGGCGCGCCGTAACCCAGCTCGCCGAAGACCTCGCGCGCCGCGCGAAGAACATGCTCGAGATTGCGCTGTGCGTCCACACGCAGCGGCGTCGAACGCGGCCCGTCCCCCATGTCGCGTCCGTTCCCGCTGGTGGCGACGGCTGATGCCGGCGCTGAGGTGGAAGTCCAGTGAGATTCCTGAATATGCATACGCGTTCCCCCGGTAATGACGTCTCCCCCCGGAGACACTCCCCGCCATTGACAACCGGAGCGTGAGGAGCAAGCCCGACTTCCCGGGCCCTGACCGGACCCGACGAGCGCATCCCCCGACACCCCGACGACACACGAACATAGTTGAGGCAGAGTCAATTCAGAAGGGGTGGGTTCCGCACGGAGCTCCCCCCGATCGGAGTACGCACCGATTCCGACCCGATTGCACCCCACCGCTTTCCCCCTATCCCCCCTGCTGACCTGCGCTTACCCCTTGAACCCCGGCAGGGCCCCGGCGTCGTGGCGCGAGCCTCGGCCGGTCACACAAATTGCTCAGCCTGTGGACAAACTCAAGAGCTGGGTGCGTCATGGGATGGTGAAGGAACCTGTGCGCATTCTCGTTGTGGGCGGCGGCTACGTCGGCATGTACACCGCGCTGCGCCTCCAGCGGAAGCTGAAGCCGGAGCTGACGCGGGGCGAAGCGGAGATCGTGGTGGTGACGCCCGACCCGTACATGACCTACCAGCCATTCCTGCCCGAAGCCGCGGCCGGCTCGATCTCGCCGCGCCATGTCGTGGTCCCGCTCCGCCGCGTCCTGCACAGATGCCGCATCGTCATCGGCGAGATCGCGTCGGTCGACCACGCAAAGCGCACGGCCTCCTTCACCACGCTCGCCACCGCGGACGAGGGCACGGGCGCCGTCGACATCACGTACGACGAAATCGTCATGGCCCCCGGATCCGTCGCGCGTACCCTGCCCATCCCCGGCCTGGCCGAGCACGGCATCGGCTTCAAGACCGTCGAAGAGGCCATCGGCCTGCGCAACCACGTCATCGAACAGATGGACATCGCCTCGTCGACCCGCGACCCGGCGATCCGCGACGCGGCCCTGACCTTCGTCTTCGTGGGCGGCGGCTACGCGGGAGTCGAGGCGCTCGGCGAGCTCGAGGACATGGCCCGCTACGCCTCGCGGTACTACCACAACGTCAAGCCCGAGGACATGAAGTGGATCCTCGTCGAGGCCACCGGGCGGATCCTCCCCGAGGTCGGCGCCGAGATGGGCAAGTACACCGTCAGTGAGCTGCGGCGCCGCAACATCGACGTACGCCTGGAGACGCGCCTCGAATCGTGCGAGGACCGGGTCGTCGTACTGAGCGACGGCGCGCGCTTCCCCACCCGTACGGTCGTGTGGACCGCGGGCGTCAAACCGCACCCGGTGCTCGCCGCGACCGACCTGCCGCTGAACGAACGCGGCCGCCTGGACTGCACCGCCGAGCTGACCGTCGCGGGCACCACGCACGCGTGGGGCGCGGGAGACGCGGCGGCCGTCCCCGACGTCACGGCCGACGAACCCGGCAAGGAGTGCGCCCCCAACGCCCAGCACGCGGTGCGCCAGGCCAGGACGCTCGGCGACAACATCGCGGCGTCCCTGCGCGAACAGCCCCTCACGGAGTACACGCACAAATACGTGGGCTCGGTCGCCTCCCTGGGACTGCACAAAGGTGTCGCGCATGTCTACGGACGGAAGTTGAAGGGCTACCCTGCCTGGTTCATGCACCGCGTCTACCACCTGAGCCGTGTGCCCACCGTCAACCGCAAGTCCCGGGTGCTCTCCGAATGGATCCTTTCGGGCCTGTTCAAACGAGAGATCGTCTCCCTGGGATCGCTCGAGCACCCGCGTGCGGAGTTCGAACTCGCTGCCGGGGGCAGAAGCCCGAAGGAGTCCTCCTGAACGGAGACAGGAACTCCCCGCGTGACACCGGCGTCTGACGGATGTCAGTCCGGTCGGCCAGACTGTTCGTGTGACCATGGGCGGGCCAGGACCGCCGGAAATCCCCGCCCGATCCAGAAGCGACATCACGAGGCCTACCGCAGTGAACTTCACGCGCTGGAGCGCCCGGCTCCCCGGAACGCAGCGCCGCGCCGCGGCGCGCACCGACCTGGGGATCTCCCCGCCACAGCGAACCGAGAGCTCAGTCCCTGCGGCCCGCGCCGAAGGCGGCAAGGAGGGCACGACGCTCACCCCCGCCGCCGGTGTCGACGAACTGCCGACCCGCGAAGTGCTCGACCGCATCCCGGCCCTCGTCGCCCTGGTGCACGGCCCCGAGCACCGCATCGCCTACGTCAACGACGCGTACGCCGGCGCGTTCGGCGAGCGCCCCGTGGGCGAACCCGCCCGCGTCGCGCTGCCCGAGCTGACCGAGCTCGGCCTGCTGCCCCTCATGGACCAGGTCCTGCGCAGCTCGAAGCCACGCACGGTCAAGTCCCGCAAAGCGGCAAGCGGCCGTTCGTACACCTTCACCTGCACCCCCGTCACGCTCCCCGTGAGCGGCGACGCGCACCTCACGGACGACGGCATCCTCGTCTTCGCCGCCGACGTCACCGACCACGCGGAGGCCGCCGAGCGGCTGCGCGCCAGCGAGCGCAGCCAGCGCGAAACCGCCGTCACCCTGCAACGCTCACTGCTCCCGCAGGAGTTGGAACAGCCGGACGACCTGCGCATCGCCGCCACGTACCAACCGGGCGGCACGGAGGCAGCGGTCGGCGGCGACTGGTACGACGTGATCACCCTCGGCGGCGGCCGAACCGCCCTCGTCATCGGCGACGTCATGGGCCGCGGCGTCCGCGCGGCGGCCGTCATGGGCCAGCTCCGCACCGCCGTGCGCGCCTACGCCCGCCTGGACCTGCCCCCGCACGAGGTCCTCCAGCTCCTGGACGGCCTCGCCACCGAGATCGACGCGATGCAGATCGCCACCATGGTCTACGCCGTGCACGACCCGAACGAAGGCAGCCTGACGTACGCCTCCGCCGGGCACCTGCCGATCCTCGTACGGGACGAGGGCGGCACGATCCACCGCGCGGAGGAGCCCACGGGCCCGCCGCTCGGCACCGGCGGCTGGCTGCATACCTCGGGGACGGTCCCGCTCGGCCCCGGCTCGACCGCCGTCCTCTACACGGACGGCCTGGTCGAGCGGCGCAGCGAGGACATCGACGAAGGCGTCGCCGCCCTGGAGCGCGCCCTCGCGGGAGCCACCGGCACACCCCAGGTGGTGTGCGACCGGCTGATCCGCGCCCTGGGGGTGACGGCCGACCACGACGACGACGTGGCGGTGCTCGTCATCCAGCACCCCGCACGCAAGGGCCTGGACGCCGAGCTGTTCCGCAATGCCGCCCTGGAGCTGCTCGGCGGTGTGGAAGCGGCGCCACGCGCGCGTGCCTTCGCGACCGGCGTCCTGGCGAGCTGGCGCTTCCCGCCCGAACTGCACGACCTGGGAGTCCTCGCGGCCAGCGAACTGGTCGCCAACTCCCTCCAGCACGGCACACCGCCGATGCGCCTGCGCCTGCGCCGCACGGACCGCAGGCTGATCATCGAGGTGACGGACGGCGACGACCACCTGCCCAGGCGGCGCCGCGCCCAGCCCGCGGACGAGGCAGGACGCGGGATCGCCATCGTCGCCACGATCGCCTCGAACTGGGGCTCACGGCGCACGCCGGGCGGCGGCAAGGCGGTCTGGTGCGAATTCGCACTCCCGCGCGCGTAGTGCCGTAACGCCGTAGTGCCGTAGTGCCTAGGAGTTCGCCGGTACGGGCTCGGGGGTGCCCTGAGCGACCACCCGGCTCTTCGCCACGTAGGGCTGGTTCTGCAGCGGAGTGAGCCGCCGCCCCAGACGCACCGCGAGCACCGTGATGCCCAGCGAGAACAGCAGGAACGTCACGATGTACGGCCCGTGCAGCGCGGCCCCCATCGGACCGCCGACCGCGGGACCGACCGCGAGAGCCAGCTGCTTCACCAGGGCGAACGCCGAGTTGTACTGACCGACCATCCCGGCCGGAGCCAGATCGGCGACCAGCGGCGCGACGGTCGGCGACAGCATCGCCTCACCGAGCCCGAAGAGCGCGTACGTGGAGATGAACGCGGCGGTCGCCATGGCCTGGCTGCCGTGCCCGAGCCCGGCGTACCCGGCCGCGAGCCACGCGACGGCCCAGATGACACCGACGGCGGCGATCACCCGGGACCGCTTGCGCCGCTCGACGAACTTCAGGACGGCGAACTGCGCGACGACGATCATGGCCGTGTTGGCGGCGAGCGCGATGCCGAGCGTCGACGGCGAGATCCCGGCCGCCTCCACGCCGTACGCGGACAGACCCGACTCGAACTGGCCGTAGCAGGCGAAGAACAGCACGAAGCCGAGCACACACAGCTGCACCATGGCCTTGTGCCGGAGCAGCGCACGCAGACCGTTCTGCGGAGCGGTCCCGTCCGTGGGCACGGCGTCCTGGATGGACGGCGCGTGCGGGAGCCGCACGGTGACGACGATCGCGGCAAGCACCAGGAACATCACGGCCTCGATGGAGAACAGCGTGATGAAGCTGGCCGGGTCGTGCTCGTCGACGATCTGGCCGCCGAAGAGCCCGCCGATGCCGAGACCCAGGTTCTGCAGGAAGAACTGCATCGCGAAGGCACGCGTGCGCGTGGCGGGCGTCGAGCACCAGACGATCATCGTGGCGAGCGCCGGCTGCATCACCGCGGTGCCCGCGCCCAGGAGGGCCGCCGAGACGATCGCCGTCGGCTCACTGTTCGCGAAGCCCAGGGCCAGGGCGCCCACCGATGCGGTCAGCGCGGCTCCCATCAGTACGGGGAGCGGGCCGCGGCGGTCGATGATGCGCCCGGTGACGGGCAGGACGATCAGCGCGGCCATGGCAAAGGCGGCGAGCACGATGCCCGCCGCACCGGCCCCCAGATCTCGCACCTGCGCCACATAGACGTAGAGGAACGGAAC
>NZ_JBSGSG010000133.1:0-17111 GCF_053606765.1 Streptomyces sp. NPDC055189 | reverse complement strand
ACACCCTCTCTGGCCCTCCAGCCCTACCACGGTTCTGTTTCGTTCACCAACCCCCCGGGGGCGGGGGGCCCCCCGTCCGCCCCGCCCCCCCCCCCCCCCGGTCGTATGTCGGTAGTCGGTAGTCGGTAGTGGAACGCACGCATGGGGGCGCTGTGGGTGGCGGTGGCGACCGGGCCAGATTGGACCTTGATGTGATCAAGGGCATGGGCACCGGGCTCAACAACGTGAAGAAGGCCTTCGACGGCCTGGAGGATCTCGGCGGTCAGTACGAGGACGACTTCGGAAACGGTGATCTCGCCGACAAATTCGGTGATTTCGCCGACAACTGGAAGCTGAGCCGCAAAAGGCTGACGGACGAGGTCGACGCGCTCGCGCAGATCGCCAAGGCCGCCGCCGAGGCGTACGAGGACATCGACCACCAGCTGGCCGAGGCGATCCGCAGTACGGACGACCCCAAGTCGAAGAAGAAGGGCTGACCCATGGCCGGACGCCCACGCGATTGGCACCCGGTCGCGGACAACGACCCCATTCCCGGTGACGCCGACCGGGTCGCGAACCTGGGGAAGAAACTCCGCAAGACCGCCGATGAGCTCGAGAAGCAGATCAAGAACATCAAGGCGGTCTCCGAGGTGGAGGCCTGGGACAGCAAGGCGGGCAAGGAGTTCCGCGAAAAGGCGCAGGGCAACGTCAAGAAGCTGGAAGCCGCGTTCAAGCGTTACGACACGGCGGCGGACGCCTTCGGCAGCGAAGTGACGGAGGTCGGCGGCGGCTTCGACGACAAACTGCACGCCAAGCCGAAGAACTACGCATCCGACCTGAACCGCGCCCAGGAGATGGCGGACCTCGCCCTCAAGGAGGCGCAGGACGCGGACGAGCGGAAGAGCGCCAGCCAGAAGAGCCTGGACGGCCTTTCCGACAAGGACAAGAAAGACACCAGCAAGGAAGACAAGAAGAAGCTCGAAGAGGCGCGGGACAGCGCGGGCGGCGAGATCGATGCCGCCCGGGAAAAGATCAATCAGGCCAAGAAGGTCCGGGATGACGCGGCGAAGCGCGCGCGTGACGCGATCGAGGACGTCATCGCGGACGATTCCCTGAAGGACGGGTTCTGGGAGTCTCTGGTCGACGACATCAAGTCGATCACGGAGTTGATCTCGACTGTCTGCGGAATCCTCTCCTTGGTGGTGGGCTGGATTCCGGTGATCGGCCAGGCTCTTGCGGGAGTTCTGGGCGCGATAGCCATGATTGCCACGCTGATCACCACCATCTGCACCATCATCCAGGTATTCCAGGGCAATGCGGACTGGATGGATGTGGGCCTGGCAGCGGTCGGCTTCCTTCTGATGGGCGTGGGCAAGGCCTTCTCGAAGGTGGCGGGCAAGTTCGCGAAGACGGCGCTCAGCAAGATGGGGCGGGCCGGAGCGGCGCGCACCGCCAAGCAGGTCACCAGGGCCAACAAGAACCTGCGGAAGCTCTCCGGCAAGAAATTCAAGCTGCAGAAGGGCGACGGCTGGAAGTCCCTCAAGGAGCCGTTCACCGAGCCGTTCTCGAAGGCCGCCTGGGCCAAGAATCTCAAGACCCTCAAGCCCGGCGAGGGAAACTTCGCCGCCGCCAGGAACGAACTGGCACAGCGGGGCGGCGGAAGTGCCTTCAAGGGCATCGGAAAGTCGTTCTCCATGGCCGACCCCGGCGTCGCGTCAGACCTGAAGTCGATCAAGTCGGGAGCGGCCGGACTCGGCAACTTCGACGTGAATGCCGTGAGCCAGATCTCGAAGACGGCGACGCGTCTCGGGGTTACCGGAGCGGGCATTACGCTGGCCGGCCTCGGCCTCGACGGTAATCTCAACCCGCTCGTCGCCTGAGTTCTCCCGAAGATCTCGTGGCCTGAGTCCTCCCCACCGAAGAAGGAACGCAGTGAACACACCTGACGACGACGTCCCGGCGCTGTCCGAGGATTTCGCGGTCCGTATCGACCTCCAGCCCGGCTGGGTCGACCTGACGCTGCGCGAGGACTCGAAGGCGGAGGCGAAGGCGCTGGCCACGAAGACGGTCAACGAACTCAACCCGCTCTCCCTGGAGATCGAGAAGAGCGCGGTCTTCGACGACATGGCCGAGCGGGCGCTCAACCTCAACGAGGACGCTCCGGCCCTGGTGGCGGCGTACTACGCGGAGAGCGGCGAGGGCCTGATCAACCTGGTGATCGACTCGTACGGCGACGAGGGCGTCCCGCGCCCCACGGCCGACGAGGTTCTCCCGCTGCTCCTGGAGTGGGAGAACGGCGAGGTCGTGGGCGATCCGGAGGTGACCCGCCCGGAGCTGGCGGCCGGCCCCGCGGTGCGGGTCCAGGCGACGCTGAAGATCAAGCGGATGTTCGGCCTGGGGCGACGCATCACGGAGTTCGTGAAGTACGCGGTGTTCCCGCCCGGTATGCAGAGCCTGGTCGTCGTGACCGCGACCTGGGAGAAGATCCAGCTGACGGAGGAGAACGCACAGCGTGTGGACGAGATCGTCCCGACGCTGCGGCTTGACCTGGTGGACGAGGACGGAAACGACATCGCCCCGAAGCCGGAATCCGGACGACCCTGAGTGAATTCGAGAATCAGACCCTGATGAAGAACGCCAGCGAATTCACTTCGCCGCCCTCCGACTACAACGTCATCGTCCCCGACGGCTGGTTCCAGCTGCCGCTCGCCCCGGAGCACCGCGACCGCGGCATCGTCGCCCTCGCGGACCAGCAGTTCCGGGGCGTGGACAACGCCCCGCACATCAAGAAGCAATTCATGCGGGAGATGCAGCGCAAGGCCAAGGACGCCTACGGCGTCGGCGGCACGGAGCTCTACATCTCGACCCTGTCGATCGGCCAACTCCCCCTCGCCTCCTCCCTCCTGATCAGCATTCCGGGACCCGACGAGTGGCCGAAGATCTCGGACGTGCATGAACTGGCGGAGCACTTGGCGGCCAAGAGCGACGGCGCGGAGTCGAGTGCGGAGGAGGTGGGAGTGGTGACCCTCGAAGCCGCGGGCAAGGCCGTACGCCAGCGCCGCAGGGAAACTCCGGACCCGTCCTCCCAACTCGGCAACACGCTCCCGAACACCCTCCTCACCTACTACGTCCCGATCCCCGTGACCAAGAGCTGGCTGCTCCTGAACTTCTCCACGCCCATGGACCCGCTGGCGGACAAGATGGTGGAGCTGTTCGACGTGGTGGCCGGCACCCTGCACTGGGACTGACGATGACGCCTCCCGACGACACCCGCCGCTCCCGCCGCTCCGGGACCCGCGACGGCTTCGCCCTCGCCGCCTTCGTCCTTGCGCTGCTCGCCCTGGCAGCCGGCTTCCTCTGGGCGAAGAGCGCCTGGCGCAAGGCGATCCGCGATTCCCCGACGTTGATCGCGGACTGGCCGGGCGGCGCGTGGGTCTTCGGGATCATGGCCGGGACGCTTGCGGTGGCCGGAGTGTACGGAGGCCTGTGGACAGCCGACGCGCTGCAGGGCAACCAAACCCCGAGGCGCATCGCACGCCGCGTCGCCACGGGCGTGTGCTGGGCCCTGCCGGTGATCGTGACGGCGTACATCCTCTCGGCGCTCCCGGCCCGCAACTGCAACTCCTCCCAACCCACTTGCCGCCCGATCGACGGCGCTTTCCCGGCCCTCCTCACCTACGCCGTCACCGCCGCGGCCCTGGGCTGGGCGGCGTACCGGGCCCGCGCGGCGCGCGAGCAAGAACGCCGGGCCGCACATCAGGCACGGCTGCGGAAGCTGCGGAAGAAGGGCAAGGGGAAGAGCAGGCAGGCTCGGTAACGCCGCGCCTGCCGGGCGAACGCGGCCGTAACCGTGGATACCAGGACGACAGCGGACGCTCCCGAGCAGCCGTCGTGCATGAGATGGCGCAGCAACCTGCCGTCAGGGCGCCTGAGTTGGCGCCATGCCCCCCCGCGTTCGGCGCGGCGCCCGCGTGATCCCGTCCGCCTTGACGGCGGTCTGATGCCCCATTGATGCGGTGTTGACAGGCACTCCTAGGGTGGCCCGCATGTTCCTCTCACACCGCGCCCTCGATGGGAGCCGCCGCCATCGGCTCGCCGTCGGCACCCTGCTGTTTCTCGTCATGCTGCTGCTGGCGGCGGGAATGACGGCCGAGGCGGTGGGCGGCAGGTTCGGGGCGCTCGCACGGGTCGGGTTCGCCGTGGGAGCCCTGTCCCTGTACGCGGTGGCCTGGTGGTGCGCCCGCTACTGGTACGCCGCCTTCAGCCAGGGCCGCCGAGCCGAACCCGTCCCGGAGCCCAATCCCTGGCCGTGGGCCCTTCCTTACGTGTTTCTGCTGGTGGTGATGACCGTCACCGGGGTGCGTCAGCTGATCGGTGGCGAGGACGGCGGCTGGTTCTCGCTCGGGTTCGCGGCGCTGCTCGGGATGCCGTTCTTCGTGGTTGGAGCGATGGGTCTGTGGGCGTTGGTGCGCTCACCGCGGCGGGGCCGTACCCGGGGCGGTCGGACGGCACCCGCCCCCGCACCCGACGAGCCGCCGCGACCGCGGCGCGATTGGGGGCCGATCGGCTGATTGCCGCCGCCCCCCTCTGTCTCCGACCCCTTACCCCCGTTCCTGCCCCCGCCCCCGCGAAAAGTCCCCCCGCCCCACTCGCACCGCGAGCCCGTCGTCCTCCGCGTCCCGGAGCAGTGAGCCGTAGCCCGTGGCCGCCCAGACGCTCCGGTCGGCCGGGACCTCGAAGTACGGGAGCGTGCGGCCCTCGAAGTCGTCCGTCAGTACCTCCGGGGCCCGGCGGGTGCGCACCGCTTCCCGGCATTCCCCGCATGCCGCCACGTGCAGCTGGTCGCGCCTGCCAAGCGGACGCCACCGGATGCGCGCGTCGGCGCGGCCGTGCAGGGGGTTGAAGAAGCAGAGGGGGAGCGGTGGCGGTGTGCCGTCGCGGTCCGGGGCCAGCGCATCCCTGCCCTCCGCCACCAGGGCGAGGACTCCCGCCAGGTCCGGCAGGCCGCGCGCCGAGTCGAGGACCGTGCTTGCGGCGGCGTATGCGTCAAGTGCGCGCTGAAGGCTCGGCGTTGAGGCGGCTGTCGCCTCGGTCGCCGCCTCGCCCAAGGCGAGGACCTCCGCCTCCGTCTGGCGCCGCAGCGCGGCCTCGTCCGCCGTACGCGCCGCCGCGAACACCGCTTGAGGGAAGGCGAACGGCGCTCCCGTGGCGCTCGGGTACCGACCGGACCGGCCGCGCCCCCGGCGTCGTACGAAGAGGAGTAGACCTGCCGCGGCCAGGGCGAGCGCGACCGCCACCGGCAGCAGCCAGGAGAGCCAGGAGGGCCAGGACGAGTCGTCGCTCTTCTCCGCCGTCTCCGGGCCGGGGAGGCTGCCGCTTTCCTTGCCGCTGCCGTCCCGCAGGTCCTTCGTGGCCTTCTCGTACGCCTTCGTGCCGTCGCCCCGCGCGATCAGCTCGATCGCCTTGGCCGTCTGCTCGGCAAGCCCCGCGTCTTTCATCTCGTCCAGGTGACCGACCGTGCTCACCGCGTCGCGGGCCTGCTGCTTCTCGCCCGGCCACTCGAAGCCGTTCACGTCGCCGGACCACTTGTCGCCGCCGGTGACGAGGATGAGTTCGCGCTGGTCGAGGCGGTCGTGCACGACCTCCGCGAACACGTCGGCCTCGCCTTCGTACGCGTCGCCCTGCACCAGCGGCACCAGGGCGACCTTGATCGGCAGGCCGGTCTTCTCGATCTGCCGTACGAGCTGCTTCTGGCGGGCCGGCGGTACGGAGTCGGCGTACGAGGCGTCGACGTACACCGGTGACTTGCGCAGGGCAGCGGCGATCTTCTGGCCGGGGCTCGGGGCGGGGGCACCCGGCGCCTGCGCCACGGAGGGCGTGGCCGTGGCAAGGAGGGCGGTGAGGGCGGTGGAGGCGATGAAGGCGACGATCCCGGCCGCGGTCAGACGCTTCAGGTCACTGAACACCGGCGTACTCCCGTACCTGGCTGATGAGTTGAGGAATCCCGTTGGCTATGGCGGGCAGCGGGCCAGGCGTTTCCTCGTACGGCACGCGCCCGGAACGGCTCGCCGACCCCGGCAGCGTGAGCCGGAGCGTGTAGGCGAGACGCGGCTGCACCTCGACGAGGACGCGGCACTCCGCGCACACCGGGATGGTGCGCAGGCGCTGGTCCTGAGGCGAGTAGCGGGCGTCGCGCCACCCCGTGGACGGTCCGTGCAGCGGGTTGAGCGCGCAGCAGGGCTTGTCGTTGCCGGCGAGTGTGCTGCGCCCGACCCGGGCCAGGACGATCGCGGCGGCGAGATCGGCGGGCGTGGCGTCGTCGTCGACATGCCCGTCGGGGTCGCGGTCGGCGAGCAGCGTCGCGGCGTCGAGGCAGTCGTAGACGCGGGTGCGGACGGAGGAGCGGAGAGCGGCGTCCGCGTCGAACTCGCGGGCCAGCGCGTCGAGTTCGTCACGGGCGGTACGGCGCAGGAAGTCGGGGGAGGGGTCCGGCGGCGCCGCGAAGCGGAAGGCGCCGTCGGGCGTGACGGTGGTGGCCGACGTCCGCCGCAGCGACGGCACCGCGAGCCGCAGCAGCCCGAGGAGCGTCGTGATGATTCCGAAGAGCAGCCCGGCCGCGAGAGCGCCGATCAGGAGACCCGGCCAGAAGTCGCCGGAGAAGAGCGGGCGCAGGGCCTCGTCCTCGACGGGCTCGGGCGCGTCGTCCATGCCGAGCGAGGACGTCTCCGCGCGCGCGGAGCGCGGCGACTTGTCGAGGAACGTCATCAGGTCGTCGAGCCGCTCGCCGAGCTGGTGGTCGGCGGAGCGGTCGTCGTCATCGCCGTAACGGATGGAGTCGGGGATGTCGAAGGCGATGCGATTGGCGTCGATGCGTACGTCATAGGTGACGACGTCGATGGAGCCGCCGATCGGATCCGCGACGACGTACACCCCGTTCGCGCCCTCGGCGCCCATCCGCTGCCGCACGGCCTCCACGAAGAGCTCGGGCTCGCCTCCGGACTCGTCCTCGGTGAGCTGCGGTACGAGGACGATGCGGACGGGACCGCGGTCGAACTTCTGGATGTGGGTAAGGAGTTCGCGACGCTGGGCGGAGTCGAGGGGGCGCGGGCTCTCGGGGTCGCTGTAGATGGCCCCGTTTGCCTTGTCCCCCTGCTTCAGCCCGGCGGCGACCCGCTCGACGCGGCTGGACAGGTCGGACGCGGTGGGCGGAGGGGAGGCACTGGCCGAGTCCTCATGGAAGGCGAGGAAGGCACCGAGGGCGACCGCACCCGCGGCGATGACGGCGACACCGGCCTCGATGCGGAGTGGGGTGAAGTGCCGCCGGGGCCCGCTCGACCGCTCCGTGGCCGCGCCCGCAGCCGTGCTGCCGCCTGCCGACCGCTGCCGCCGGATCCACCGCCGCAGATACGGACTCAGGAGGAGGATCAGGAGCGGTACGCCGGTGAGGGCGATCCCGGTGACGAAGGACTGGTTGTCACGGTCGACGGGATCGATGTGCATCTTGTCGGCGCCTTCGCCGCCCGAGGCCTCGCTCTTCTTACGGGCGGCGTCCGCACGCTCGGCGGCCTTCTTGCCGCCGAGCGCGATGACGTCGGTGAACCGCTCGAAGCTGAGCAGCGGCCCGGCGTCGTAAGGCAGCTCGTAGAGCGACACGGTGAACGCGTCAGCGGCCGGCGCCCGCACCCCGAAGGCCGCGGCGTCGGCGACCCCCATGTCGCTGACGAGCACATAGAGCCCGTCCCGCCCGAGCCGGTCGTGCACGGCCGCGAGCAGCTGGTCGCCGTTGTCCTGGTCGGGCAGTACGAGGACGTAGGTGGGCACGCCGGTGCGCTTGGCGAGCTTCGCGAACTCGGGGGCGGTGGAGCGGGGGATGTCGCGGGGGAGCTGGTCGGTGACGTAGACGGGGTTGGTTCGGAGGCGGGCGGCGAGGGCGGCGGCTTGGGTGGTTTCGTCCTTGCCGTCGTTCTGGCTGACGTCCTCGCCGTCGTACTGGATGCCGTCTACGCCCTGGATGCCGTCTACGCCGTCGTTCTGGCTGCCGTCCTGCACGGCCTCGGTGTGCGGGGCGGCGGCGGGCGTCGCGGAGGCGAGACTTGCGCCACCGGTGGTGAGGAGGAGAAGGGAACAGAGGGCGGCAAGCAACGCGGGTAGCCGTCGCCGGCCGGGGTTCACGCGCGGTATACCCCCGACACGGGCTGCCCCCGCGTAGGGCCCCTCGCAGGGACCCGAGTAGCCCCCTTCGTGGGGCCCCGCGTAACCCCTGCTCCCCGCCCCGCTGCCCCGTCGTCCCACCCCGTAGCTCATTGGGCGCACTTTACTGTCGCGACGGAGGCGTTTCCATGGGGGCGCTGTTACGGGGCGGAGTAAGGGAACTGGCCATCCACTCCTCCTTGATCTCCTCGCCGTCCGCCCCCATGACCATGTGCTGCACGCCTTCGCAGAGCCCCTGGGAAGGACTGACACGGTCCGACGCCCGGATCCCGACGAGGAAATTGCCGTCGGACTGCCGGGTGACGAGCGGCGTTCCGGCGGCGGAATGTGCGGCGGCGAAGGTCATGACGGTCATGCGCTGAGCGGTGGTGAGCTCCTCAAGACGGACAATCTCCGGGACGTCCCGCAGACGATCCACGAACGCGTCACGCCACCGGCTGCTCAGCCTGCACCAAGAACCGTCCGTAAAGACGACCTTGACGTCGTGCCCGCTACCGAAGTCACGCGGCTCCACGAGGCCGACGGCGGAACGCGGCACTTCCCACAGGACGTCGTCCCAGATGGTCTCCTCGTCATCCAGCAGCCCGACGACGAGAAGACGGCGGTCGGTGATGATCGCGTGGGTGCGGTCGGTGCTGGGTCGACGGGCGGAGTCGAGCTGCCACGGCAAGTCGCGCGCGAGGGTGCCGGGCGCGCCCCACAGCACGGGGAAGTCCTCGACCTCGTCCTCCGGATCGTCGGAGCGCCCGAGCGTACTGACGTTACCGACCCCGGTGCCGCCGAGGACTCCGACGACGGCGATGAGTGCGACCAGAAGCCCGGCCTTGAGGCCACTGCGGGCGACACGGGACGCATTCGACCGCTTGACGTAAACGCGCCCGTCGGGCCATCCCGCCAACTCCCCCTGAATATCGCGCCGTTCCTCATCCCGAAACCAGCGCATGCCGGATACGGGCGTGGCGGCCCCGGTGGCGAAGTTGACGGGGATACGGGCGAGGAGGGTCTCGCCGGGCTCGGGGTTCCAAGGGGTCATTCCGTGCTCCCTGCACTCGGCTCAGAGATCGTCGTCGGCGGCCTGCGCGGGGCGGCCCTCGTCGTCCATCAAGATGGAATGCGTCTCGAAGATCCCCGAACCTGCCCGGACGGCGACGCGGGACTCCACCAGGACGATGCCGCTGCGGAGCACGGTGAAGGTGGGCGGATGCGCTGTCTTCGGCAGCGCGCCCATGAATTGCGCCACTCGCTCCCGCTGCCCCTCGGAAAGCGTGCGTTCCGTCAGGAGCCGAACCGTGCCGCTGAGCACTTGATCGAGCCGCTCCGCGCTGTCCGGTGTGCCCGTGAACAGCCGGATCCAGGATCCGTCCGTGAACGTGATCCGGACGTCCGCGTTGATCTCGCTGAACTTCATCTGCCGCGCACCGGCGATGGACTCGCGCGGAAACTCGCCCAGCACCTCGGCCTTGTCGAGGGTCCCCCAACGGGTCCCGAGGAAGATCAACCGCCGATCGGTCAGGACGAGATCGGTCGCGAGCTCCTTGGGCCGCCGCGCGGGGTCCAACTGCCAGGGGACGGTACGGGCGAGGGTGCCGGGGGCGGCCCACATGACGGGGAAGTCCTCGACCTCGTTCTCCGGTTCCCGGGGCTTGCCCCGGAGGGGCACCTCTCCCAGGGGCGTGCCCGAGGCTCCGCCGAGGTTGGCGATGATATTCGCCACCATGGGGATGCCGACGAGGAGTGTGTGCAGCGCACCACGGGCAGCACGATCACCTGTGGTGCGAAGCTCGTACGTCGGTGCAGAGGGCCAGCCCTTGGCGAGCAAATCGCCCTGAATATCACGACGTTCCGGGTCGCGAAACCAGCGGAGTCCATCGACGGCAGAGGCAATTCCTGTGGCGAACTTCGCGGTGGTGCGAAGGAGCAAGTCCTCATCGCGGGCGGGGTACCAGTCCATCGACGATCAGGCCCTCCCGGACTCTTCAGCTCGGGATTCCTCGAAAGCCACCTCACTGGGGCCGCGATCGGGATCATGCCCGGGGTCTGCGAAGCTCACCGTCCGCAGAATGGTCACCACCATGTCGCAGAACTCGCCCCAGTAGTCGACGGACGCGGTGAAGAGGGTGAAGACGGCGGTGTACGGGCCGTTGGGGAACGGCACATGGACTTGGATCTGGCCGGTCGGCAGAACAGCCTCCTCGCCCGTGGCCGAGACGTCCGGAGCGAGTTTGAATTCCCGCAGCGTGACACAGGAGACCGCCGGTCCACACGGCAGGTCCATCCAGCGGGCGTCGTTGAGCGGATCGCGGCCGAGGGCCGACAGGATGCCCTGAGCCGCGACATCGGTGTCGGTCTGATCGGTTTCGAGGGCGGCCACCGTGAAGGCGCACTGAGCCACGCCGCCCTCGTCCGTCGAGAAGAGTCCCATGGCGGAGTAGGCGAGCCCTTGCTCCGCCATGTACTCGGCGATGGCTGCGTAGTAGGGGGCCGCGGGGGTCCAGATCGACTCGTCGCCGCGAGCGTAGAGCTCCCGTACGAAGGTGTCGGCGAGGGCGGCACGTTCCTCGGGAGTCTCCGCCAAGGGGAGGGCGAAGAACCCCTCCGGAGCGGTGAATGTCATCGGCGGGAGCGGTGCGCCGCCGCTCGGGGCGGGCGGTATGACGTCCGTGGGGGTGGCCATGTGTTCGGTCCTGATCCTGATCAGTAGTCGTCGGGCTGCTCTTCGACGTCCTCACCGTCGGGGCCGATGAGTTGGTACCCCCCGGTGCCGGCTCCGACGGACGCGGGCGGCCCGTCTCCCGCGCGGTGCTCGACGAGGATGTGTCCACTGGGCCGTCGGCTGACGACGGGACGTTCGTCGAGCGCGTGGCGGGTGGCGAAGGCCGCGACGGCCTGCCGCTGCCCCGCGCTGAGCTGATCGTCGCCGAGCAGCTCGTGCGGGGTCGCCAGGTAGCGCAGCAGCCCGTACGGCAACGACACGTGCAGGCGGCACCACGAGCCGTCGGCGAACCGGATGACCGCGTCCGAGTTCTCCTTGCTGAAGTTGCGCCGCTCGGTGCCGGCGATATCCGTACGTGCGCACTCCCAGAGGACTTCAGGTTCTCCGCGTCCGCCGTCGGCGCGTCCGAGGACCACGACCCGGCGGTCGGTGACGACGGCGTACGTGAGGTAGCCGGTGGGGCGTCGGCCCGGGTCGAGCTGCCAGGGGAGAGTCCGGGCGAGAGTGCCGGGGGCTGCCCACACGACGGGGAAGTCCTCGACCTCGTTCGCGGGATCCTCGGGCGGGTGCCCGATCGCCCGGGGGACCTTGGTGACGCTGCCCGAGCCCGCCAGTGTCTCAAGACCGCCCGCGACGACGGCATAGAGACCGCGCAGCCCGAATCGCGCCGCCGAACGGGTCCGCTGCTCGGACTTGGTCCGGGGCGAGTAGCGGGAGCCTTCGGGCCAACCGGACAGCTGATCCTGGATGTCGAGCCGGTCAGGATCCCGGAACCAGCGCATTCCGGAAACCTGCGGGGCGACGCCGGTGGCGAACGTCACCAGGTCTCGGGAGAGTTGGACCTCGCCCGGTTGCGGATGCCATGCGGTCATGAGCTGGGCCTTCGACGGGAGTGGGTGCAGTACGTGCGGTGGGGTGCCGGCTCAGCGAATGAGCGAGCGCCGGGCGCGGAGAGACGGTTCAGTGCGAGGTGGCGGATTGGTCGAGCCGGTCACCGAGGTGAACCGCCTCCCCGACATGCTGGGGTATGGACCAGAGCTTCGGAGCGATCTTGATGGTCGCGTCGATGCCCCGGCTCATCGTGCTCAGCGGGTCGGCGGCCAGCCGTTCGGGAGCCAGCATGTTCCATCCCTTGGTGCCTATGAGCTGGCCCGGCCGGTAGCCCTGGTTCATGACACCGGCGAGGCGATTGAGCTTCGTGCTCTCATGGCCGACGACTTGCACCTCTTTGGTCCCCCAGAGAGTCACTGTCTTCCCGAAACGGGAGAGTGCCTTCCCTCCCGTCACCCCGGCGCCCTCGCCGAACGCGACCAAGTTCCTGGCGGTCTTGGGGCCGAGATTCCTGAAGCCTGCTCCGAAGACCTTGGCCTCCTTCGCGGCGGTGGCGCCCTTGGCGATCGCGACACCCTCCTTGCTGAACGCGCCGATGCCCGGCAGCAACCCCAGGGCGTCGAACCCGATGGACACCCAGCTGACGTCGGCACCGGCGGCCATCGCGATGCCGTGGCTGAGGAGGGCCAGGCCGCTGGTGAGCAGTGCCGCCGCACCGAAGATGGCGCCCAGCGGCTCGAAGGGCAGCGTGACGATGGCGAGGAAGGCGAGAATGCCGCTGAGGTCGCTGAGGACGTCGCCGATCACCTTGATCAGATCGGCGTGGTCCTTGAGCCAGTCACCGGTGGCGTCCCACGCGTCCGCGATGCCCTTGCCGAGCTTGTCCCAGAAGCCGGGCTCGTCCGGCGCGATGTCGCCGGCTTTGTCGAGCTCCTTGCTGATACTTCCGGCGGCACGCTTGTAGCGCTCCTCCAGCTCATAGACCTTCTGGGCGACTCCGTCGACGTCCCCCGAAGCCTTGGCGGACTCATCGCTTTCGGGCTTCGCCTCCGCCCGGGCATCCAGTTTCTCCCCGGCCGACTTCTCGAGCCGGTCCGCCTCGTCCTGGAAGTCCTGCAGCTCACCGGCCCACTTGTGCAGCGCACGGGAGGCCTTGTCGAACGACTCGTGGCTCTTGCGTACGAGGGGCGTGACGTCCTGCCCGATGTACTCGGTGAAGGCGAGCGCGGTCTTGCCCTTCCAGGCCCCGCACTCGATGCGCTCCAAGTCCCGTACAGCGTTGCCGAGTTCTGTAGCGAGCCCGCCCAGCTTCTTCGCGAGCTGGCGGGTGTCGGTCACGTCCCCGGGGGTGGGGTCCCAGCCGATGTGCGGAAAGGCAGGCCGCTTCCCCACGCTACTTGCCCTTCTTCTTCGAGTCCTTCGAGTCGGCCTTGGCCGACTTGAGCGACTCGGCGAGCTCCTGGTCCAACTCGCTGAACTTCTCGCCGATCTTGTTGATCATCTTCACGGCGCCGTGCGTGTGCTTGCCGAGCTGCTTGACGCCGTAACCCCACTCGTCGGCGAACTCATGCACGTCCTCGACGAGTTTGCCCGCGCCGACGACCGAGCCGTCGGTGCCGCGGAGGGTGCGCCGTGCGGCGTCCATGCGGTCGCTGACCGTGGAAAAGGTCTTGCGCAGCTCTTCGAAAATCGTGTCGTCGAGGCGTAGATCGCTCATGTCCGCTGTGTGTTTCCCCTCGGCGGTCAACGTCGGCTGGCAGGCGCGCCGCGAGGGCGCCGGAGCCGACGATAACTGTGGGATGCATGGGTTCGCCAGCGCGAACCCGTGTGAGGTGCGGGACGGCAGAGGGAGATGTGCAGGCCAGGTAAGAGCAGGCCTGAACAGGCCGGGAACACCTTGCCTTCCCTTTGCCTTCAGATTTGCTTCCATTTACTTTCCGGGCCTCGGCCGGCTTGATGGGAGGGAGGGAGGCAGGGCTTGACGGGGGAGGGAGGTGGGGAGGGAGGGAGCGGTGGCGCCCGAGAACCCTCGCTGTAGGTTCAATTCGCAGGACTGCGTGCGGCACGAAGGACGGCCCACGAGGCGAGAGCGGGAGGGAGTTACAGGGGGGCGATGGATCTGCGCCCAGTGGTGGACGGCTTCAAGAACCTGTCCCCGCTTCCCGGCCTCACCGATGCCTGGTCCTGGTCACCGGTCCGCACCGTGAACTTCGCCGGCGCGCTCTCCGCCGACGGGCGCCGCCTGCTCCAGCTGAGCGGCCCCGGCCCGTTCGACCGCGAACTGGCCGCCTCCACCCTGGAGTTCGCGAGGAAGCGGGAGCCGGAGATCTTCGCCCGCAACCCCCACATCGGCACGGCGGACGGCTTCTGCGCGCCACGGACACGGACGGTCGGGGGCGAGCAGCACCGCTTCGACGTGGTCGTCGGGCTGTCCCCCGGGACCCACGGCTTCTACCGCGTGGAGAACCCCGACCTGACGCCGCACGTACGCCTCGTATTCCCCGCGTACGCCTACGAGTTCTCCGGTACGGAGACCCTCGACGAGGCGATCTCCCGCTATCGCATGCTGCGGCTGAGCGGGTTCGACCGCCGGGACCCGGTCCCGTACCTCAAGATGCGCTACGCCAACACCCGGACGCGCGGCCGGAGCACCAACCCGGGCCGGGGTTACACCAAAGAGCGGACCCTCGAGCAGGAACTCCGCCAACTGGAGAACGCTCTCGGCAGCTTCGTGGAGTTCGAGAATCGCCACGGAAAGGTGTGGCGCGTCGAGTGGCACACCGGCCCGTGGCTCATCGCGGAGTGGGGAACGACAGCAGGCCCCCCGCCGGACCCCGACGCGGTCGCACCGCACGAGATCGAGCTGGAGGGCCTGCTTGCGTTCTCCGGAGCACGGCTGCGCGACTGAACGCGAACCGGCGCCGCCGGGGGTCAGCGGTTGACGGACTGGACCTCTTCGACGGTGACCGGCTGATCGTTCCCGTACTCCCCGTCCGGAAGATCGCCTCCCGTGCCGCCGGTGCCGGTCCAGGTGATGTCCCAGGTGGCGGTGGCCTGGAGGTTGTACGTTCCGTTGCCGGACGAGCGGTGGTAGGTGACGCCGCAGGGCGGCTCCTCGTTCGCCTTGCCCTTTGCGTACGGCTCGCCGATGGACCCGTCCTCGTTCAGCTCGCACTTGCCGGACGCGGGAATGCGGACGGCATCCTCGGTGCCAGGCATGATGCTGAGCGCGACCGGCTTCGCGGTCGTCGTCGCTTCGATGTGCAGACCGGGAGCGTCGAGCGAGGCGGTTACAGACACGGGCTCGAAGTCACCCTTGTCGAGCCAGGCCCAGGTCGGGAGGTTCACCTTGGAGGGACCGTCGGGGGCGAGGCTGACCTTGGTGCCGGGCACCTTGATCTGGTTGTAGGCGAGCTCCGCGAGGGTCTCGGCGTCGATGGCTTCGGGAACGCCGGGATCTTCACCGTTCTCGACCCAGAACGGTGGCTTGTTGCATTTCTGTTGTTCCTCGAGTGTGGCGTCCGGGCTGAACTGCGCGCCCCACCACATACCTTCCTTTTCCTTGTCGATGTTGTAGTTGTCCTTGGCGTACGACTGGTTCTCGTCCGACATGTCGTTCAGCGCGTCCTGCGGAGCACCCGGGTCGTGCCGTGCGGTGAAGTACAGCCGATCACGGAATTTGGCGAACTCCCCAGCTTTCCACTCCGGTGCGTACCAGCAAGGTGGCGGCGTCCAGTTGGGGTCGACGGAGGTCACGGGACCGGACCCCGGCCCGCCGTTGCCGGACGACTTGTAGCTGATGCGCGCCATGGCCCCGACGGTGTTGTCCTTCTTCGTGGCCGACGTATTGCTGTCGCTGACCACGGGGTCTTCACCGGCCAGCGCCGGGCCCGCGGCCGCGAGCAGCAAGGCGGTACCAGCGGCAAGCAGGACCGGCGATATCCGGCGAATGGTCACCTGCACTCCTCAGCCTTTTCCTGAACCTGTACCTTCTGGGCCCGCCACAGACCCTTGGCATTCTTGGAAGGGGTCATGAGGACCTGCCAGGAGTAGTAGTCGTTGATGCTCGGCTTGGTGTGATGGACCTTCTTGGTCTTCACTTCCTTGCTGTAGAGCTTGCTGCTGTCGCTGCAGAAGGAGACGACGCTCGTCTTCTTGTTCTCGGCGGGCGTGACCTTGGTACGGGAGAAGCGCATCTCCCCGCTGATGGTCAGCCCTCGGTCGACACGCTGCTTGATCTGGTCCTTCGCGTACGCGTAGGCGGGGCTCTTGTATTCCGAATAGAACTTGTACGCCTCGTTGTTCACGTCCTGCTTGGTGATGCCGTACCGGATGGCCCGTACGAAACTTTGGGCGTCACTCGCAGCTGCCGACTGATCGGGCTCACTCACGTTGGCTTCGTCGAAAACGAGACTGACGTCGGAGGGGAGCTGCATCTTCGGGCGTTCGATGCCAGGAACTTCGCTCTTGCCCGCGCTCGGCGACGCAGTCTTCTTCGAGCCCCCCTCATCCGCCCCGGCGATCTTGTCCTTGCCCGAGTCCTTGTCGTCGTTGCCACCCCCGCATCCGGTCAGGAGCAGAGCGGTGGCAGCCGTCAGCGAGACGACGGCGGCGGGCAGGGCGCGACTGCGGTTCACGTATGACTCCCGGTGGGGCGACAGTTCTACAAGCCATCCGAAGGTACTGAAGTGGTCAATGCCTTCGCCAGGGTTAACTTTGCGAAGTAGTGAAAGTCTCGTGCGGCAAATGGCCGTACAAATCGCACCAGTTCGGTCGCATCCCGGATGTATGGCCCACCCAGAGTTCCGGAATGGAAAGCTCCACCAAATGAAGTACGTACAGGCCGACTGGGACGAGGAAGCGCACGGCTTTCGAGTCGACCCACGGCAATACCTGGCAGTACTGCCCGCCCTCCGAGGAGCACTGCCCGCCGGGGCATGGGCCTACGCGTCCGCCCCGGAGCACTACACCTTCTCCAGCCCCCGCTGCGTAAAGGACTTGGAGCTCGTCAACATCACCCTCCCCGTGCAAACAACGCACGGTACTGACGGGTCGGCAACACTCACATTCGCCCCCAACCAGTGGAAACACGACGAAGCGCTACGCATCGAATGCACCGGCGTCACCCACTTCGCCATCGACTACGAGCGGTCGATCGACTGGACGCAAACGATCACCCTCCTACTGGACGAAGTCCTGCCGAGCGAGGCGGTGGCCGGCGGCGCAACGCACGAACTGGAGCTGACGGACGCGAAGATCACCGTCCACTGCACGGACCTGACGGCGACATGGGGGAACCCTCCCGGATAGCCCCGCCCGCCCCTCCCTCCCTCCCTCCCTCCCTCCCTCCCTCCCTCCCTCCCTCCCTCCCTCCCTC
>NZ_JBSGSG010000132.1:0-17582 GCF_053606765.1 Streptomyces sp. NPDC055189 | reverse complement strand
TCCTCAAAACGCCGGACGGGCTGAATGCATTCAGCCCGTCCGGCGTTTTGAGGACACCTTGTCGGGGTCAGCCCCTGCGCCCCCGGCGCGTCATCGCCACCGCCCCGCCCCCCGCGGCGAGCAGCACGACCGCGCCTGCCACCAGGTACGGAGTCGACGAGTTCCCCCCGGTCTCGGCGAGGTTCGCTTCCTGCGGCTTTTCGGCCACCGGCTTCTCCTCCGCGCCGCCCTGCGGCTTAGGCTCCACGGGAGCCGAAGGCTCGGGCTCGGCGGCCGCCGCCGGCGTCTCGCACGACGCGCCCGCAAGCGTCACCGTCCCCTCGACCTCCGCGACATTCAGCTTCAGGGGATTCACGGACACCTTCAGTTCGAGCGCGGTGGCCGTCGCCGTACGCGACGTCGTGTGGGTCTTGGACAAGTCGAGCCGCACCTCCCCGACCCCCGGCACCGCCACCTGCGTCGTGCCGCCCGCCGACAGCGTGACCTTCTTGCCGAGCACGGTCACGCCGCCCAGCAGATTCGATTCGGCGACGGGCCTCTTGCCCGTCGCGCAGACCGCCTTGGACGTCACCTGGTCGACCTGGATCAGGGAAAGGAGCGGAAGGCCCGGCACGTGCACCTTCGCCCGCGCGATGTTGCTGTACCCCTCCGCCTTCCCGTCCTCGACGGTCGCCTTCGCGGTGGCGACGTCCGCCCGCAGCACGCTGAACGGCTGTCCGCCGTTGACGCCGTCCAGTTCGGCGGTGAGCGCGGTCTTCCCGGCGCTGGCCGGCGCCTGGACTTCGTTGAGCGCGACCTTGAGCGGGACGTTCACGGTCTTGTTGAGCAGGGACACGTCGAGCCCGGTGCGCAGCACGACGGCGTTGGCGCGGCCCTTGTCGCCGCCCGTCGCCGAGGCCGGTCCCGCGGTGGCGAGCGCGGCGGGACCCGCCACGAGGACCGTGGCGGTGGCGATCACGCCGAGGCGGCGTGCGGGCAGGCGGAAGGTGTTGCTGTTCAAGGTGGTGGAACCCCCACAAGAGTTACGGAGCCGCCGGAAGCCTCGCGCTTCGCTGGATGGGGACATCGCATGAGCACGACACCGGCAACATCGACAGGGGGAATCTTTACGCACTGAGAGTGAATAGCCAGCGACCAAGCGTGAGTTCACTCCAAAGGGAGGTTTCCGCCCCTGCTTTCGAATCTTGCGGCACGCACGTTCCCCGCTGTCACCCGAGCAACTCCCTGGCTCGAACACGGCGGTTGACGCCCGGTGTCGTGGCCGAATGATGTGCAACGAACCGAGGGCCGTGTGCGTAACGCTCCGTCAATATGTGTCCCATGGGGCAGACACAGCGCACAGGTGGCGGGGATTGGGCCGAGCAGGGCGAGTACGGGGTGCGGTTCGAGTGGGGGCCCGAGGGAGCCCGGCGGCTCATGGCGGGCGGGGGCGCGGACGCGGGGTGCCTGGTCGTCGTCGACGTGCTGTCGTTCACGACGTCCGTGTCGGTGGCGGTGGATGCGGGGACGAGAGTCTTCCCCTACGCGTGGCGGGACGAAAGTGCCGTCGCTTTCGCAGCCGGGCTGGATGCCGAACTGGCGGTGGGGCGGCGCATGATGAGCCCCGCGTCACCGTGGTCGCTCTCCCCCGCCGCGCTGCGCCGGGCGCCCTTCACGCCCCGGCTCGTGCTGCCCTCGCCCAACGGGTCGGCGATCGCAGCGGCGGCGGGGGCGTCCGGGGCGGTGGTCGCGGGGTGCCTCAGGAACGCGGCGACGGTGGGGAGTTGGCTGGTGGAGCAGGGGTACGGGGTGCCTGAGCGGCCGGTGGTCGTGGTCGCCGCGGGTGAGCGGTGGGCCGAGGGGGGTTTGCGGCCCGCCCTGGAGGATCTGCTGGGGGCGGGAGCGGTGATCTCCGCGATGCGGATGGCTGGTGTCTCGCCGGAGGCGGCGGTGGCTGCGGGCGCCCATGCGTCGTGCGCGGATGTCGCTTCGGCCGTCGCCGACTGTGCGTCGGGGCGGGAGTTACGGGGGTACGGCTTCGCGGAGGACGTGGCGGTGGCCGTGGAGGTGGGGGCCTCGGATGCGGTGCCCGTGTTGGTGGGCGGGGCCTTCTCTTTCCCCGGTCCCGCCCCTTCCCGGAAACCCGGCTCCGCCGAGTTCGTCCTCAAGTGCCGGACGGGCTGACTCCGCCTACCCCACAACCTTCCCGTTCAGCACCACCCTCCGCGGAGCCGCCAACACCCCCACGTCCTCCCGCGGATCCGCCCCGTACACCACCAGGTCCGCCGGAGCCCCCTCCTCCAGGCCGGGGCGGCCCAGCCAGGACCTCGCGCCCCACGTCGTCGCCGAGAGCGCGTCCACCGCCGGGATTCCCGCGTGCCTCAGTTCGGCCACCTCGGCCGCGACCAGGCCGTGGGCCAGCGAGCCGCCCGCGTCCGTGCCCGCGTACACCGGCACCCCCGCGTCGTACGCGGCCCGGACCGTGTCGTAGCGCCGGTCGTAAAGGCGTCGCATGTGCCGCGACCACTTGGGGAACTTCGACTCGCCGCCGTCGGCCAGCTGCGGGAACGTCGCGATGTTCACCAGCGTCGGGACGATTGCGACGCCCCGCTCGGCGAAGAGCGGAATGGTCTCCTCGGTCAGGCCCGTGGCGTGCTCGATGCAGTCGATGCCCGCCTCCACCAGGTCCCGCAGGGAGTCCTCGGCGAAGCAGTGCGCCGTCACCCGCGCGCCGAGGCGGTGCGCCTCGGCGATCGCCGCCTCCACATCGGGCCGCGGCCAGCAGGCCGTCAGGTCTCCCGCGTCGCGGTCGATCCAGTCGCCGACCAGCTTGACCCAGCCGTCGCCGCGCCGGGCCTCCTGTGCGACGTACGCGACGAGGTCGGACGGTTCGATCTCGTGGGCGTAGTTGCGGATGTAGCGGCGCGTACGGGCGATGTGGCGGCCCGCACGGATGATCTTCGGGAGGTCATCGCGGTCGTCGATCCAGCGCGTGTCGGACGGGGAGCCCGCGTCGCGGATCAGGAGGGTGCCGATCTCGCGGTCGGTCAGCGCCTGCTTCTCCGCCACGTCGGGCTCCACCGGGCCGTGCGTGTCCAGGCCCACGTGGCAGTGCGCGTCGACCAGGCCGGGGAGCGTCCAGCCGTCGACCGTGACGTCGGGCGCCGCCGCCGGGCGGTCGTACGTGACTCTGCCTCCGACCACCCACAACTCGTCCCGGACCTCGTCCGGGCCGACGAGCACCCGGCCCTTCACGTGCAGCACCGTGTGATCGCTGTGATCGCTCATGTACAGCAGCTTAGGAGCCTGTCGGTACGCTCGGTCCGGCAGCCCGAACGAACTCGTGAGCGAAGTGAGCAGCACCGTGACGCACCCCTTCCTTGACCTGGCACCCCTGAGTGCCCAGCACTTCGCCTCCATCGAGGAGCGCGTCGCCGGGCTGCTCTCCACCTCGCAGGACGTCGTGATCATGCAGGGCGAGGCGCTGCTTCCCCTGGAGGGCTGTATCCGGGGTGCCGCGCAGCCCGGCACGACCGCGCTGAACGTCGTCACGGGGCCGTACGGGCAGACCTTCGGCAACTGGCTGCGGGACTGCGGGGCGACCGTCGTCGATCTCGCCGTTCCCTTCCACACCGCCGTGACCGCGGAGCAGGTCCGCGAGGCGCTCGCCGAGCACCCCGGGATCGACTTCGTGTCGCTCGTCCACGCCGAGGCCGCGACCGGCAACACCAACCCCGTCGCCGAGATCGGTGAGGTCGTACGCGAGCACGGCGCCCTCTTCATGCTCGACGCCGTCGCCTCGGTGGCCGCCGAGCCGCTGCTGCCGGACGCCTGGGGCGTGGACCTGTGCGTGATCGGCGCCCAGAAGGCGATGGGCGGGCCCGCGGGCGTCTCGGCCGTCTCCGTGAGCGAGCGGGCCTGGGCCCGGCTGGCCGCCAATCCGCGGGCGCCGCGTCACTCGTACCTCTCCCTCCTGGACTGGAAGGAGCGGTGGATCGACGGCGGACGCAAGGCGCTGCTCCACGCCCCGGCCCAGCTGGAGATGCTCGCGCTCGAAGCGTGCGTGGAGCGCATCGAGGCGGAGGGCCTCGACGCCCTGATGGCGCGGCACGCCACCGCCGCCGCCGCGACCCGCGCGGGCGCGATCGCGCTCGGCGGCGGGCTCGCTCCGTACGTCCATGAGGCGCGGGACGCCGCTCCGGTCGCCACGACGCTGCGCGCCCCCGAGGGCGTCGACGCCTCGCTGCTCGTCGCCAAGGCGCTCGCCGCGGACCCGGTGCTTCCGCTGGTCGCCGGCGGCGGCGCGCTGGCCAAGGAGATGATCCGGGTGAACCACTACGGGCCCGACGCGACCCGTGGCGTCGTGCACGCCTCGCTGGCCGCCCTGGGCGCCGCGATGGGCGAGGCCGGGCTCGCGGTCGACCTCGAAGCGGCGCGGCGTGCGGTGACGGCCGCCTGGCAGTAGGCGCCGGGTTCGGCGGCAGCAGGCGCCGGACCTTCGGCAGCCGGCGCCGGGCCTTCCTCAGCGGACGCCGCCCTTCCGCCACAGGCGCCCCGCCCGCGGCGGAAGGCGCCACGTCTTCCCGGCCGCGCCGGATTCATGCCGGCGCGGAGCCGCTCCAAGCTCAGAGCGAACAGCCGTCGCGACGTACGGCCTCCGTGGCAGCGTGACCGCCATGACCACGCTCCCGGACGGCCGCCCCGTGCCCTCCCCGACCGCGGGTGAGCCGGCGATGCTGGCGGACTGGCTCGACTTCCACCGCGAGACCCTCGCGGTCAAGTGCGCCGGTCTCGATGACGCGCAGACCCGTGTCACGGCGGTCCCGTCCTCGTCGCTGACCCTGCTCGGCCTCGTGCAGCATCTGGCCGAGGTGGAGCGGAACTGGTTCCAGCGGGTGTTGGCCGGGCGGGACGTGCCGCCGGTGTACGGGGATCTTGCCGGGGGCTTCGTCCTGGACCCGGAGCGGACGTACGGCCAGGTCCTGGCCGTGTGGCGGCGTGAGGTGGCGGTGAGCCGGGAGCTCTGCGAGGGACGCTCGCTGGACGACGTGGGGCGCCTGAGCGAGCTTGAGGCTGCCGTGGCGGGCAGCGCCGAGGTGAGCCTGCGCTGGATCCTGGTCCACCTCATCGAGGAGTACGCGCGGCACAACGGCCACGCCGATCTCCTCAGGGAGGGAATCGACGGGGTAACGGGGCCGTAAATGCTCTACGTAAATTCACGGACGCATTCTCACCGGTTCTTTATCCACTTTATCAGCACAGCTTCCCGTATTCTTCTGCCCGCTTTTCAGGGACCTAAACACTAAGGTTTCGACAACGCGGAGTCTCACAATTCGGACATGCTTCGAGGGAGTTACGCTTCTGTGACGTACTCCACATCGCGCCCGGAATGTTCCCTATGACCCCGTCAAATCAGGCCAAATCGCTGAGTTCTCCTGCGGGCGCGCACCCCCGCGTGATAACACATAAGGCGCTCTGACGTAACCCCTCCCGCCGATGCAATTAAAGAAATTGCTCGGTAAATTCAATCCGCATGACCGCTGCACAAGCCGATCTACCGACCGACCTGCAAGCGAATTCCCTGGAAATGCCCGAGGGGTTGCGCCTCGACACCCCCGACGTCGCCGACGGCGCCGCGATCTGGCGGATCGCCCGCGACTCGAAGGTGTTGGATCTCAACTCCTCGTACAGCTACCTGCTGTGGTGCCGCGACTTCGCGGCGACCTCCGTGGTGGCCAGGGACTCGCACGGTGAGCCCGCCGGGTTCATCACCGGCTACATCCGGCCAGAGCGGCCACGCACCCTGGTGGTCTGGCAGGTGGCCGTCGACCAGGCGCACCGAGGCCGCGGCCTCGCCGGTGCGCTGCTCGACGGCCTCACGGCCAAGGTCGCCGCCGACCGGGAGCTGGTCTCGGTCGAGACGACCATCACGCCGGACAACGCCCCGTCCCAGCGGCTCTTCACCTCATACGCACAGCGCCACGGAGCGTCGGTCGAGCGCACGGTGCTCTTCGACGCGGGGCTCTTCCCCGACGAGGGGCACGAGCCCGAGGTCCTGTTCCTCATAGAGCCGGTCGACGGGACCGGGCAAGCCGCGCAGACCGGGCCGGTCGAGCCGGTCGGCTGAGTTCCGCCCTTCCCCCCACGCACCACCCGATCCCCCCCACCTCCCACGTCTTTCCATCTCCCAGGAGATCTGCTGTGACCATCACCCAGCCCGACCTGAGCGTCTTCGAGACCCTGGAGTCGGAGGTGCGCAGCTACTGCCGCGGTTGGCCCACCATCTTCGACCGTGCGCAGGGCAGCCGCATGTTCGACGAGGACGGCCACTCGTACCTCGACTTCTTCGCCGGGGCCGGGTCGCTCAACTACGGCCACAACAACCCGGTCCTCAAACGCGCCCTGATCGACTACCTGGAGCGCGACAGCATCGTCCACGGCCTGGACATGTCGACGACCGCCAAGCGCGCGTTCCTCGAGTCGTTCCAGAACATCATCCTGCGCCCGCGCGACCTGCCGTACAAGGTCATGTTCCCGGGCCCGACGGGCACCAACGCCGTCGAGTCCGCGCTGAAGCTGGCGCGCAAGGTCAAGGGCCGCGAGTCGATCGTGTCGTTCACGAATGCCTTCCACGGCATGTCGCTCGGCTCGCTCGCGGTGACCGGAAACGCCTTCAAGCGCGCCGGCGCCGGCATCCCGCTGGTGCACGGCACGCCGATGCCGTTCGACCACTACCTCGACGGCAAGACCCCCGACTTCATCTGGTTCGAGCGCCTGCTCGAGGACCAGGGCTCCGGCCTCAACCAGCCCGCCGCCGTGATCGTCGAGACGGTCCAGGGCGAGGGCGGCATCAACGTCGCCCGCGCCGAGTGGCTCCGCAAGCTCGCCGACGTGTGCGAGCGCTGGGACATGCTGCTCATCGTCGACGACATCCAGATGGGCTGCGGCCGTACCGGCGCGTTCTTCTCCTTCGAGGAGGCCGGCATCACGCCGGACATCGTGACGGTGTCCAAGTCCATCAGCGGCTACGGCCTGCCGATGGCGCTGACCCTGTTCAAGCCCGAGCTGGACATCTGGGAGCCGGGCGAGCACAACGGCACCTTCCGCGGCAACAACGCCGCGTTCGTCACGGCCGCCGCCGCCCTGGAGACCTACTGGTCCGACGGCCCGGCCATGGAGAAGCAGACCCGTGCCCGCGGCGAGCAGATCGAAGAGGCCTTCGCCGCGATCAAGGAAGAGAACCCCGGCGCCATCAAGGAGTACCGCGGCCGCGGCCTTGTGTGGGGCATGGAGTTCATCGACAAGTCGCGCGCGAACGCCATCGCCAAGCGGGCCTTCGACCTCGGTCTGCTCATCGAGACCTCCGGTCCCGAGGGCGAGGTCGTCAAGCTCCTTCCGGCGCTGACCATCACCGCCGACGAGCTGGACGAGGGGCTTCGCACCCTCGCCCGCGCGGTGCGCGAGACCGCCTGAGCGAATTCAGGCCAGCGTCCTTACCCCCGTAAGAGAAAAGGAACCAACTCACCGTGATCGTCCGTTCGTTCAAGGACATTGAAGGCACCGACCGGCACGTGAAGTCCGCGTCCGGAACCTGGGAGAGCAAGCGCATCGTCCTCGCCAAGGAGCGAGTGGGCTTCTCGGTCCACGAGACCATCCTGTACGCGGGTACGGAGACGTCCATGTGGTACGCCAACCACATCGAGGCCGTCGTGTGCACCAAGGGCGAGGCCGAGCTGACCGACGACACGACCGGCAAGAAGTACACGATCACGCCGGGGACCATGTACCTGCTCGACGGGCACGAGAAGCACACGATGCGGATCAAGGAGGACTTCCACTGCATCTGTGTCTTCAACCCGCCCGTCACGGGTCGTGAGGACCACGACGAGAACGGCGTGTACCCGCTCCTGACGGAGCCGGAACCGGCCTGAAAAACTACGACTGCCGGAGCCGGGGCATCTTGTGCCCCGGCTCCGTGCCGCAGGGCTGAAGCAACACGCCCCTGAATCTCCCCCGCCGCCCTCTTCCTCTGGGCGGCGGGGGTGTACATCCCGGAAAGGGCCGTACGAGAGGAGAGGCAGGCAACACCATGACCACCGCACCCGAACGCACCGCCGATCTGTACCCGACACGAGGCACCGAAGAGGTCCTCATCGAGCGCAAGGACCCCGTCGTGTGGTCCGAGCCGGGTACGCCGGGGCCCATCGCGGCCGACGAACTGGCGGGGTTCGAACGGGACGGATTCCTGGCGATCGACCAGCTCATCACCCCGGACGAGGTGGGCGTCTACCACGCCGAGCTCACGCGGTTGATCGATGACCCCACGATGCGGGCGGACGAGCGCTCCATCGTGGAGCCGCGTTCCCAGGAGATCCGGACAATTTTTGAGGTGCACAAGCTCAGCGAGCTGTTCGCGAAGCTCGCTGCCGATCCGAGGGTGGTGGGACGGGCCCGGCAGATCCTGGGTTCCGACGTCTACGTCCACCAGTCCCGGATCAACGTCAAGCCGGGCTTCGGGGCCACCGGGTTCTACTGGCACTCGGACTTCGAGACCTGGCACGCCGAGGACGGCCTCGCGAACATGCGGACCGTCTCTGTCTCGATCGCGCTCACCAAGAATCACGACACCAACGGCGGCCTGATGATCATGCCGGGGTCGCACAAGACGTTCCTCGGCTGTGAAGGCGCGACGCCGAAGGACAACTACAAGCGGTCCCTGCAGATGCAGGACGCGGGCATTCCCTCGGACGGGACGCTGACCAGCCTCGCCTCGGACTACGGCATCCGGCTCTTCACCGGTGAGGCAGGCTCCGCGACCTGGTTCGACTGCAATGCCATGCACGGTTCGGGGGACAACATCACGCCGTTCCCGCGCAGCAACGTCTTCATCGTGTTCAACAGTGTGGAGAACACGGCGGTGGAGCCGTTCGCGGCGCCGATCCGGCGGCCGGATTACATTGGGGCTCGGGACTTCACTCCGGTGAAGTAAGCAGTCTCGTACGCGAGTTGGCCCGGCACCCGGGGGTGCCGGGCCACACTTGGTCCCGGGGTCAGCCGCCCCGGTTCACAGCGCCGGGTAGTCCGTGTAGCCCTTCTCCGTGCCGCCGAAGAACGTCGCCGTGTCCGGGGTGTTGTACGGGCCTTCGGCCTTGAGGCGGGCCGGCAGGTCGGGGTTGGCCAGGAACAGCGCGCCGAACGCGACGATGTCCGCGGTGCCGTCCTCGACGAGGGCCAGTGCGTCGAATCCGGTGGGGCCCTCGGTGGCGGGGTTCAGGATGAAGGTGCCGTTGAAGGTCCCGCGCAGCGTGTTCACCAGGTCGCGGATCGGGCCCGTCTCCATGACGTGCAGGTACGCGAGGTCAAGGGCGCTCAGCTCCTTCACCAGGGAGGTGTACGTCGCTTCGAGGCCGTCCGCGGGCTCGGAGACGCTGTTGAAGGGGTTGCCGGGCGAGAGGCGCAGGCCGGTGCGGGCGGCGCCGATCTCCGCGGCGACGGCCCTGGCGGTCTCGACGGCGAAGCGGATGCGGTTCTCCGGGGTGCCGCCCCATTCGTCGGTGCGCAGGTTGGATCCGGGCGCCAGGAACTGGTGGATCAAGTAGCCGTTGGCGCCGTGCAGTTCGACTCCGTCGAAGCCCGCGTCGATCGCGTTGCGGGCCGCGCTCACGAAGTCGTCGATGGTGGCGCGGATCTCGTCGCCGGTCAGTTCGCGGGGAGTGACGAAGTCCATGGGGCCCTCCGCCGTGTACACCTGGCCCACTGCCGCGACGGCCGAGGGGGCCACGTTCACCGAGCCGTCGGAGAACAGGACGGGGTGGCCGATGCGGCCCGCGTGCATGAGCTGGGCGAAGATCTTGCCGCCCGCGGCGTGTACGGCGGAGGTGACCTTGCGCCAGGACTCGACCTGCTCGGCGGAGTGCAGGCCCGGGGTGTCCGGGTAGCCCTGGCCGATGACCGAGGGCTGGATGCCCTCGGTGATGATCAGGCCGGCCGAGGCGCGCTGGGCGTAGTACTCGGCGGTGAGATCCGTGGCGGTGGCGCCCGCGCCCGCGCGGCTCCGGGTCATCGGGGCCATGGCTATGCGGTTGCCGAGCTGCGTGCCGGAGAGGTCGAGGGAGTCGAACGCGGTGGTCATCGGGGCTCCTGGGGACGGTTTTATTGGTCGGCCAATTAATTGAACCGAGCGTCACCCTAACTCATTCCTTGGTCGGCCAAGTTAATCTGGAGGGACTGGGCCGTGCCCCTTGCTGCCGCCCCCTACTGCCCCCTACCGCCCTCCCAGGAGCCCCGATGAAAGCCCCCGCCGAACCCGCCTGTCCCCTCCCCACCGCGAAACGGCGGGGACCCGTGAGCCACACCGTCAGCCGGGTCGCCCGGCTGCACCGGATCGCGGCGGGCAAGGTGCTGAAGAAGGTCGGGCTCTACCCCGGTCAGGAGTTCGTGATGATGTACCTGTGGGACGCGGGGCCCGCGCGGCAGTCGGACATCATCAAGGCGGTCGGCCTGGATCCGTCGACGGTCACGAAGATGCTCCAGCGCCTCGAGCAGGCCGGACACGTACAGCGCCGCCCGGACCCGGACGACCGCCGCGGAGTCCTCGTGGAGACCACGGAGACCAGCTGCGGGCTCCTTGCGGACGTGGAGCAGGCCTGGGGCGAGCTGGAGGACCAGACCCTGGCGGGCCTCGACGAGAGGGACCGGGCGGAGCTGGCGCGGCTGCTCGGTCGGGTGGAGGCGAATTTGTGCACGGATGCGGCGGAGTGCGGTGAGGGCGGCGGCACTGCGGCGGAGTGCGGCGCGGACGGGGCCTAGCGCCCTCGCCCGTCATCCGTATCCGTACCCGTATCCGCGGGCGACGCCCCCGCCGGGAAGGTCAGAGCCAGGCCAGGGAGGCCGCCCTGGCCAGGACGTCGGTCGCCGCCGACTCGTCGCCGGAGAGCCCCCTGGGGACCCCCGCGGGGTCCACACGCCCGCCCATGAGCAGGCAGAAGTCCACCGGGTCGAGGACCAGCTCGGCGCTCACCGGCTCCGCCCCGTTGCCCAGGATCCACGAGACCTCGCCGCCCTCCCCCGCGATGGTCAGCGCGACGGCCGGTGTCCTGGTGCCGAGCGCCAGCCCCAGGATGCGTACGGCAAGACGCACCAGCTGCCAGAGGTGGGGAGTGCGGGGCGGCGGGACCGGCAGGTCAAGGGCCCGGCCGATGTCCTCCGTGTGCACCCACGCCTCGAAGGCCCTGACCAGGAAGTGGTCGGCCAGCGGAAGCCGGGCGCCCATCAAGGTCGTGGCGCGGCCGGCCAGTTCCGGATCGTGGGCCTCCGGCGACGAGAGGAGCGCGTCCGCCTGGGCCCGCCAGGACGCGACGGTTCCGGCCGGAGTGCGGCCGCGCTCACGGGCGAGGACCTCCTCCGTGCGCCCCGCCCAGGCCGCACGCCACGAAGTCCCGTCCACGCCGTCGAACTCCCCCGCCACCCGCAGCCCCAGACGCACGGCGAGCGGCTCGTCCGCCGCCAGCAGATGCGCGACCGTGTCGTGGACGTCCCAGTCGTGCACGACCGGAGTCCCCCAGGACCCGTGCTCGTCCAACTCGCCCAGGAGCGCCTGGAGCCCGGCCACGGCGGCGGCGTACGGCGCCGCGTGCGAAGCCGTACGGGATGCCGCGGGGCGGGTGCGCAGGGCGAGGGCGAGACCCCGCTCGGCGGGCACGGGCCCGATGGTGACGGGCGGCCCGTCCAGGTCACCTACCACCGCGCGCAGCCGCGTCGCCTCCGCCGCGCACGGATCGCAGTCGGCCAGATGCGGCGCGAGGATCCGCTCGTCCCCCGGCATGAGCGCGCCGACGGCCCAGGCCCCGAGCAGTTCACGTACGGCTTCGTGATCCGTGGTCATCACGCGCCTCTTTCGCCTGGAGCGTCGGCAAGTGCCGGGTCGGGTGGTTCGGTCAGGGCTTCGGCCAGCTTGCGCAGGGCCGTGCGTAATCGGGTCTTCGCCGTCCCCTCGGGAATGCCGAGTTCCACCGCCGCCTGACGGTACGTGCGGCCCGCGAAGTACGCCAGATGCACCACCTGGCGCTGCGGGAGCGGGAGCCTGGCCAGTGCGGAATGCAGGAGCAGGGAGCGTTCTCGTGCCATGACCACGTCTTCCGGGGGCGGATCCGGGGTGGGGATGGTGTGCAGGGTCGTGTCGTCGGCATGGGCGGCCTTGCGGTGGCGCTCCTCGCCGCGTACCCAGTCCACCGCCCGGCGATGCGCGAGCATGCTCAGCCAGGTGCGCAGACTGCCCCGCCGCGCGTCGAACGCGTAGGGCCGCGACCAGAGATGGGCGAAGACCTCCTGGGCGACGTCCTCCGCCCCCGCGGGGCTGCGGGTGACGCGTCCGGCGATGCGGTGGACGAGCGGGCCGTACGTGTCGTAGACCTCGGCCAGGGCCGTCTCGTCGCCGTACACCAGGCGCTGGTGCAGGTCGGTGTCCCCGTATGGCTGTTCCGCCACTGACACTGACACCACCGCCTCGTGAGGCCACCCCGTCCTGCATTCCTAGTGCCCCGCGGCCCGGCGCGCCAGTGGTTCAGCCGGAGAGCACGTCAAGGATCCGGTCCACGTCCGCCTCCGTGTTGTACAGGTGGAACGAGGCTCGCAGGTGTCCCGCCCGCGCGGCCGTGATGATCCCGGCCCGGCGCAGCTCCGGCTCCCTGTCGGCGAGTCCGGGGACGGAGACGATGGGGGCCTCGCCGGGCACCGGTTCGTGGCCCAGGTCCGCGAGTCCCGCGCGGTAGCGGGCCGCAAGCGCCGTGTCGTGGGCGCGCACCGCCTCGATGCCGGTCTCCTCCAGATACGCGAGGGACGCCGCCGCGCCGTGGTAGGCGAGGAAGGCGGGGGGCTCGTCGAAACGGCGGGCGTCGGGGGCCAGTTCGGCGAGCGGGCCGTACGTGGAGTGCCAGCCGTCCGCGGAAGCCATCCAGCCCGCGTGCAGCGGGACGAGGGACTCCTGCGCCTCCTCGCTCACCGTCAGGAACGACGTGCCGCGCGGGCAGAGCAGCCACTTGAAGGCGCCGGTGACGGTGTAGTCGTACGGACCGGCGTCGAAGGGCAGCCAGCCCGCGGCCTGCGTGGCGTCGTTGAGGATGCGGGCGCCGTGGGCGGCGGCGGCCTCGCGCACCGCCGTGTCGTCGGCGATGCGGCCGTCGGCCGACTGCACGGCGGAGTACACGACGAGGGCCGTGGTGGGGCGGACCGCTTCGGCGAGGTCCTCAAGAGGTACGTAGCGGATCTTGAGGTCGCCGCGCACCACGAAGGGGTTGATGATCGAGCTGAACTCCCCCTCGGGGAGCAGGATTTCGGAGCCGGGACGCTGCGCAGCCGCGATCAGCCCGCAGTGGACGGCGACCGAGCTGCCGCCCGCCACCCGCGCCCCCGGCACGCCGACGATCCGCGCGAAGGTTTCCCGGGCCTGGTCCACGACCTCGAAGTCACCCGCGCCAGCGGCTCTGCCCGCGCCGTTCTCGGCCGCGAGGCCCTGGATCGCCGCGACCGCCCGGGCGGGCAGCAGGCCGCATTTCGCCGTGTCCAGATACGTCGACGTGGGCGCGAACTCGGCGCCGCTGATGATCTCCATGGGATCAACTTTCGCGCCCGTCCGCGCCCGCGTCCATGGCGCATGCGCACAAGCGGCCGGTCGGCCGGCGCCCGCGCGCCGTCACCTCAGGCCTGCGGGACCGCGCAGCCGTCGGGGCCGCAGGCGTCGCCGTCCGCGAGGGTGGTGAGCGGCGAGCGGTTGCCCCATGCCTGGTCGAGGGCCTGCGTGAAGACGTCGGCGGGCTGGGCGCCGGAGATGCCGTACTTGCGGTCGAGGACGAAGAACGGCACGCCGTTCGCGCCGAGTTCCGCGGCCTCGCGCTCGTCGGTGCGTACGTCGTCGGCGTAGCGGGACGGGTCGGCGAGAACCGCGCGGGCGTCGTCCGCGTCGAGGCCGGCCGCCGCCGCGAGCTCCACGAGGCGCTCGTCGTCGTCGAAGACGGAGCGCTCCTCGGCGAAGTTGGCGCGGTAGAGGAGCCCGAGCAGCTCGTCCTGCCTGCCCTGCTCCTTGGCGAGGTGCAGCAGGCGGTGCATGTCGAAGGTGCTGCCGTGGTCGCGGCCCTCGGTGAGGTAGTCCAGGCCCTCGGACGCGGCGTTCACGCCGAGGTTCCGCTCGGCCTCCCGGGCCTGCTCCTCGCTCATGCCGTACTTCTTGGCGAGCATCGGGATCACGGGCCCGCTGTCGCCCTTGGCGCGCGAGGGGTCGAGCTCGAAGGAGCGGTGCACCACCTCGACGTCGTCGCGGTGCGGGAAGGCGGCGAGCGCCTTCTCGAAGCGGGCCTTGCCCACGTAGCACCAGGGGCAGGCGATGTCGCTCCAGATCTCGACGCGCATGTGACTAGCTCTCTTCAGGTCGAACGGTAGTGCGGAGGGTCCCTCCGGTCAGTTGAAGAACGTACGACCCGGCCCACTCATTCCCCGTCCGCTCATTCCCCGCCCGGCACGGTCAGCCGCATCCGCAGGTGCGTGCCCGCGCCCTCGTCCGGCTCCGCCGGCTGCCAGCCGTGGCGGGCGTAGAAGGCCTGGGCGCGGCGGTTCTCCCGGTGGACGTCCAGGGTGGCCACCCGCACGCCGTCGGCCCGCCACTCCTCCACGCAGGCGGCGTGCAGGGCCGTGCCCACCCCCGCGCGCCAGAACTCGGGGTCGACGTGGAACTGGAAGAGCGCCACGGTGTCAGCGGCCTCGCCCTCGGGCGTACGGAAGGACGCCAGGCCCACGATCCTGCCCTCGCGGACCGCGCACAGCACGTGCCCGTCCCGGCGCTCGACGGCCCCTCGCCACAGCATGGTCCCGTCGACGCCTTCGTCCGGCAGCCCTTCGGGGTAGTACGTGGCGCGGGCGCGCGCGTGCAGGGCCGCGAGGGCCGGGGCGTCCGCGGTCAGTGCGGTGCGTATGACGGTCGGCATCACGGTCCGCATCGTCGTGGGAGGGGCTGAGTGGATCACGCTGCGACAGACGCTTTCCGGGAGCTTTGGGTTCCAAGGCGGCTGAACTGGGCGCGGTAGGCGCTCGGCGTGAGTCCGGTGCGGCGCACCAGGTGGCCGCGGAGCGAGTCGGCGGTGCCGAGCCCGCATGCCTGTGCCACCTGGTCCATCGCGAGCGAGGTCGTCTCCAGGAGTTCCTTGGCCCGCTCGATGCGCTGGTGGAGGAGCCACTGCAGCGGGCTCACGCCGCTCTCGGCGTGGAAGCGCCGGGTGAGGGTGCGCACGCTGACCCCCGCCTGCCGGGCCAGGTCGGTGAGCGTGAGCGGCTCGTCGAGATGGCGCATGGCCCAGCCCCGGGTGTCGGCGCAGGCGTTGCCGCGCTCGGGCGGCAGCGGGGTCTGCGTGAACTGGGTCTGGCCGCCGGGCCGTACGGGGGCGACGAGCGCGGCTCTGGCCACCTCGTTGGCGACGGCCGCGCCGTAGTCGGTGCGGATGATGTGCAGGCAGAGGTCGATTCCGGCGGCGTACCCGGAGGACGTCATGACCTGCCCGTCCTCCACGTAGAGGACGTCTCCCTTGAGGTCGAGCGCCGGATAGCGGCTGCGTAGTTCCTCGGCGAGCTGCCAGTACGTGGTCGCGCTGCGCCCGTCGAGCAGCCCCGCCTCGGCGAGCACGAAGGCTCCGCTGCAGATGGAGGCGATGCGCCGGCCCGCCGCCGCGGCCTCGCGGACGGCGGCGACGGTCCTCGGGTCGGGTTCGTAGCGGTGTCCGGTACCCGCGACGAGGAGGGTGTCGGCCTCGCGCACGGCGTCGAGCCCGTGCTCCACGTGGAGGCTGAGCCCGCCGGTGGTGGCGACGGGGCCGGGCTGCGGGGTGCAGACGACGACCTCGTAGCCGGGACCGCCCGGCACCTCGACCTTCCCGAAGAGCATCTCGGGGATCGCCAGGTTGAACATCGACACGGGTGAGGGGGCGATGACGGCGACGCGATGCGCTCGGTGGGCGGGCTGCGGACGGGGCATGGCCAGAACCTCCGGAGGTATGGCATTCAGGCCACTACTGTAGCCGCGCCGCCGTCAGCAGACTCATGGACATGGCAACGAACTCCCTCACCGAAGGCTCCCCCGCGGCAGGGCACTTGACGGGACCGGCCCCCGGCCCGGCACCTGACGAGCGCCGCGCCTCCCCCGGCCTCACGCTCACCGCCGCCATGCTCGGCTTCGCCCTGATCACGCTCGATGCCTCCGTGGTGAACGTGGCGCTGCCCGCGATCGGCGACTCCCTGGGCGGCGGCATGTCCGGGCTCCAGTGGGTCGTGGACGCCTACACCCTCGCCTTCGCCGCCCTGATGCTCTCCACCGGCGCACTCTCCGACCGGATCGGCGCGACCAAGGCGTACGCGATCGGCATCACGGTGTTCACCGCCGCGTCGGTGGCGTGCGGCCTCGCTCCGACGCTGCCCGTGCTGATCGGCGCACGGGTGGTGCAGGGCGTGGCGGCCGCCGTGGTCCTGCCCGCCTCGCTCTCCCTCGTGCGCCAGGCCTACTCGGACGCGGCCAGGCGGGCGCGCGCGGTGGCGATGTGGGCGGCGGGCGGTTCGGTGGCGGTGGCGCTCGGGCCGGTCGCGGGCGGCGCGCTGACCACTGCGTGGGACTGGAGCGGCATCTTCTTCATCAACGTCCCGCTGGGGGCGGTGGCGCTGGTGCTCCTGCTGCGGGCGCCGCGCTCGGAGCAGCGGCCCGCGCCGCTGGACGTGCCGGGTCAGTTGCTGGCGGTCCTGACGCTGACCGCCGTGACCTTCGCCGTCATCGAGGGCGGTACGACGGGTCTGATCGCCCTGGTCGTGGCGGTGGCGGCGGGTGCGGTGTTCCTGCGGACCGAGGCGCGGCAGGCGCATCCGGTGGTGCCGCTCGGTCTCTTCCGCGACCGGACGGTCGCGATCACCGTCGCGGCCGGGGCGGCGTGCAGTGTCGCCTTCTACGGGCTCGTCTTCGTCTTCAGCCTCTTCTTCCAGGAGGTGCAGGGGCGTTCGGCGCTGTGGGCCGGGCTGATGTTCCTGCCGATGACGGGGCTCATCGCCGTCACGAACGTCTTCGCGGGGAAGCTGGCGGCGCGGGTGGGGCCGCGGGTTCCGATGCTGGCGGGGCAGTCGGTGGCCGTCCTTGGGCTGCTGGCCCTGCTGTTCGCCGACGCGTCGACGCCCGCGGTCGGCCTCGCGTTCCTGATGGTGCCGCTGGCTCTGGGGTGCGCGCTGACCATTCCGCCGCTTACCGCGGCGATGATGGAGGCGGTGCCGGGTGACCGGGCCGGTCTTGCCGCGGGGGTTCTCAATTCGGCCCGGCAGGTGGCCGGAGGGCTGGGGATCGCGGTTTTCGGGGGGCTTGTGGCGGGGGACTTTGTTTCTGGGATGCGGCTTAGTTTGCTGATCTCGGCGGGGCTGCTGGCGGTTTCAGGTCTGGCGACGCTGGGGCTGCGGCGGGGGCGGTGAGTTCTCCCCAACCCCGCCCCTTCCCGAAAACCCGCTCGGCGCGGGGGCCTTGGTTGCCGTCATCACCGGCTACGCCGAGTTCGTCCTCAAACGCTGGACAGGCTGGAAAATCCAGCCTGTCC
>NZ_JBSGSG010000131.1:0-17761 GCF_053606765.1 Streptomyces sp. NPDC055189 | reverse complement strand
TCCCCCCGGCGCCCCCGGGCCGGGGGGGCCCCGGCCGGTGGGGGGGGCGGGGGCCCCGCCCGGCCCCCGCGGCCCGAGTCGTGGTTCCCTGTACGTTCCGGTGAGGGGAACGACCTTCGCGTTCGAAGCGAATAGCAGAGACTCTTAGCTTTTGGGTATCCGCTGACCTCTGCGCTTCTTGTACGCGTCGTACACAAGCGTGCCGATGAAGACGACGGGTGTCCAGATCAGAGCAGTCCACCCCGCATAGGATGCAGAGCCGGGGAATGAAGTACCCGCTATCAAGGCCAATGTCCCAGTGACCAGCCCGACAGCAACGGCCGTTGCGACCGAAACGAAGGCCCGCTCGGCAGGGCCGTTGATGCCCGTGTCACCCATGCTCGTTCCTTTCGCGTAGCTTTTGCCCGAGAAGGCGAATTCTGCTATTCCGGTAGGGACGCTCCGCCACCCATGCATTTGGCCAGCTGCTTCATCTCGTGCCCCCACTCGTTGTCGTGGGGCTCGGCTTCGGTAAAGGACTTCCACGTGTAGCAGAAGAGCCCGTATGCGCCCGCGCCCTTGAAGGGTTTGCCGACCTTCTTCAGGCCCGACCAGGCCTTCTTCGCACCCTTCCCGACCGTCTTGCATGTCCCCTCCAGCCAATTGGGGCAGCCGATCAGTCCGCTGGGGTCGATGATGTTGACGGGGTCGCCTGCGGCGTAGCGGTAGGGGTTCTCCTCTTGAAGACGCGCACGCCGCCCGCGTACTCCCGGCCGTCGATCTCCCCGCCCCGCACACCGACCGCGAGATCCGCGTAACGACGGCGACAGCCAGCCGAGGACACGGTGAGGCGGGCGGGCATACCCGTGCACCTTCACTTCGCGTCGCACAGGATCGCCTATGCAAGGTCGATAGGTGTGGCCGCGGACTGGCCGCGGCCACACCCTATTAAGCGTTCCGACGAAGCACCATTCGCAGGAGTCCGCCCACCCGTTCACTACGGTTGTTTACGCGCTGAGTGCAGCTCATCCTTCAAGAAGTAGGGATGTAGCGCTCCTCCTGACCTACCCGGCCTTGACGACTCCAGTGGCCACCAGGACACCGATAATCAGCATGAAGCACCCGATGACAACCGGGCCGAGGCGAACAGTCGATTCTCCGGCTGCCGCATTCGCTCGTCCGAAGACGTTCTGCTGGCTCACAGCCTTCTTTCCGAACTTCTTCCTCGACGCGATTAGCGTAATTCCCCCGATGATGGCGAGGACCGCTACGAGTACCCGCATCTGTTCCCTCCTGCGTCAATAGCTGAGCGTTCTGCACGCGGGCGACAACGAGACTAGAGCTGCCCTTGCAGCCCACCGCTGCAGGTCGGCGTTGAGGCGTAGGTTCCCAGTCCGCCGCTGAGGGCCGCAGTGGGGTTGCCGCTATCGTCGCCTCCTATCTGGTCGCCGGCCGATGCCAGGCCGGCCGAGCAGTTGCCGTATGCCTGCGGACCGGCTTCGCGGCCGATGGCGGAGTCGCAGGAGCGGGCCGCGAAGTGGTAGAGCCGGGTGGCATGTGAACCGGGGCCTCACTTCAGCCCTCGTCTTCCCCCTGTCGAGCGCGGAAGCGCTGCGCCCGCAGACCCAGGTAGGCCAGCAAGGAGGCGACAAATATGACCAAGACGACAGTTCGGAGCGCGAACCATAGCGGGCCATTTAAGTCGAAGAGAGTCGCGAGGAAGTTCAAGAGAGCTGCGACAAAGAAACTACTCCACGCCCAGTTCCTTGCTCTGATCTCCTTCATCGGTGGTTGAGCGTGGGGGACCATCTGCACCTCCTTGTCATTGCAGATAAGAGGCCGGGTTGTAGCATTCGTTGAGGTCGTTGAACTCGTCTTCCCACGAGTTATCCGTGTCGGTCACAGCAGCTTTGATGTAACAGCCTGCGGCGAGAGCAGGACCGCCACCTTTCCTCCACAGCAAACCGGCCTTCGACTTGAGGAACCGGCCTGTGGACTTGGCCCAATCCGGAACGGGGATGGGGAACAACCCTGTGGGGTCGATACTGTTGACCGGGTCGCCTTCGGCGTACAGGTAGGGGTTCTTTTCCTGGCCGGAGGGGTCGGGTTGGGTGAAGCGGCCGATGTTGGGGTCGTAGTAGCGGGCCGCGAGGTGGTACATGCCTGTCGCGTCCTGGTAACCGCCAGCGAACCGGTAGGGCTGAGCGACCTTCTCGCTGCTCCCGGAGCGGGTGACGCCACGGGGGCTGTAGGAGTACGAGTTGGCCTTCGCGCCGGAATCGTCCGCTGTGGCGACGACGGAGCCGAGGGCGTCGGTGAGGTAGTAGTACGCCTTCCCGTCACGGGTCATGGAGTTGAGTGTGCCCTCCGGTTCTCGGTTGAAGCCGGTGTCCACGCCTGCCGTTGAGGTGGCGGACAGGCCGATCGGGCCGTTGTGGAAGTAGGTCTCGCCCAGCTTGATGCGCTCGCTCTGGTCGGTGGAGCCGTACTGGCCGGCGTAAGTCTTGCCGCCGACGGTCAGCGAGGTGAGCTGGCTGTGGTCCGACCAGGTCTCGCCCGTCCGGGTTCCTTCAGGGGTGGAGGCGCCTGCCGTCTCGTGGCCCTCCTTGTCGTAGGACCAGTTCGTCGACGAGCCATTCTTCGCGGTGATCTGCTGGGCGTCGTTGAGCGTGTAGGTGGCGCCTCGCGGGCAGCCCTTCTCCACTCCTTGGCTGGTGAGGTTGCCTGCCAGGTCGTAGCAGTACTGCCAGGACTCGTTGAGCGTGGCGCCCTTGTTCTCCGCCGCGTAGGAGAAGCGGCCCGCGCCGTCGTAGCTGTAGGTGGTCTTGGTGCCCGCTACGGCGTCCGTGCTGGTGCGGATCTTGTCGCCGTCGGTCTTGGCGCCGGTGCCGTAACCGTAGGTGTAGGCGAGGTCGACCAGGGTGCCCTTGCTGGACGTGGCCTTGATCTTCTCGGGGCGGCCGGACTTGTCGACGTCGACCTTCTGCACCGTTCCGCCGGGGTAGGCGGTCTCGGTGCGGACGTCGTTGTTGTTGTACTTGTACGACGTCACCCTGCCCTGCGGGTCCTTGAGCTCTCTGAGCTTGTTGACGTCGTTCCAGGTGTAGTCGACCTTCCCGGCCGGGTCCTGGTAGTAGTCGACGTTGCCGGCCGGGGTGTAGGCCAACAGGGTCTGGGAGCCGTCCTGGAGGGTGCGGACCGTTTCGCGCTGGAGCGGGTCGAACTGGTACTTGGTGGTGCCGGTGTTGTCGTCGCGCTGGGTGAGATTGCCGTCGTCGTCGTAGAAGTAGGCGACCGTGTCGTTGGTGCTGGAGACGGTCTTGATGCGGTCCAGGTGGTCGTAGGTGAAGACCTTCTTGATGCCGCGGCCGTCGGTGAGGGTCTCGGTGCGGCCCAGGCTGTCGTAGGTGTAGGTGCTCTCCCCCAGCGGCTTGGGCGGAGTCACCTTGACCAGGTTGCCCTTGTCGTCGTAGGTGAAGGATGTCTTGACCGTCTTGGAGGCGGACATCTTCGTCTCGGCCGTGCAGCGTTGCCCCTCGAAGCCCTTGCAGGTGGGAGTGGCGGGGTTGTAGGTGTAGGAGACGCTGCCGCCGCCGGTGCCTTCCTGCGCCACCGACTTGGTGTTGCCGGCCGTGTCGTAGCCGTAGGTCGTCTTCTCGCCGTCGGCGTTCGTCGACTCCTTCGGCACGTCCCCGCCGGCGATCGTCTGCCAGCTGGCCACCGACTTTCCGCCTGTCGGCGACTCCACGCTCTCCAGGTTGTTGCGGGTGCTGAAGCCGTAGTCCGACACATTGCCCGGCGTGGTGCCCGAGCCCATCGCGTCGGTGGCCGTGTCCACGTTGTGATTCGCGTCGAACTTGGTCAAGCGCTTGTGCCCGAGGGCGTCGGTGACCTCGTCGACCTGGCCGTCGCCGTCATGCTTGTAGCGCGTGGCGTGCTCTTCGGGGTCGGTGACCTTGGTCGTGCCCGCGGCGGTGGGCACGGTTGTGTCGTACTCGTACTTCCAGGTCGGGCCGGTGTGGCCGGAACCGTTGAACTCGGTGGCGCGCAGCATGGAGGTGACGCGGTTGGCACTGTCGTAGGTGAAGACGGTGACTCGCTTCTCCGCCGTGGTGATCTTCGTCAGGCGGCGGGAGGAGTCGTAGTCGAACGTGGTGGTCTTGCCCTCGGGGTTCGTGGTGCGGTGCAGATTTCCGGCGGCGTCGAGGTCGAAGACCGCAGTGCGGCCGCTGTTGTCCTTGGCCTGCCACTGCGAGGCGTCGGTCTTGAGCAGGTCGATCCAGCGGTTTGAGCGGGTCTCGGTCAGCTTGAAGCCCTTGTGCTCGCCGCCCTCGTCGTGCTGGGTGACCGTGATGACGCCCTTGTTCTTGTCGGTGACCTTGGTCAGGGTGCCGTCGGCGTTGTAGGTGTCCTTGGACGAGGATTTCCAGTTGGTGAGCGTGTAGGTACCGTCCGCGTTCTTCTTCAGTTCCTTCGAGTAGCCCTTGGGCGTGGTGAAGGTGCCGTCCGCCTTCTGGGCGAAGCGCACACTGTCGCCCGAGGCGTCGTAGAGGACGACTTCGCCGTCCAGGACCTGCAGGTAGCGCTCGTACTGCTGCCACCACCGCTGGGAGACTTTGCCCCACGGCGCGTCCAGCGAGTTGTAGGTGCGTGACAAGCTCAGGTTCTGGCCCACGCCGGCGATCTGGAAGTCGGTGGCGGTCAGCATGAGGTTGCCGGTCGAGTAGTTCACCCGGGCCGTCAGCGCGTCCGTGATCGCGAAGTTGCTGATCTTGTGCCAGGGCACATCACCCTGCCCCTCGGGTACGTAGTCGCTGGGCGCCGCCCGTGCGGAGCGGCCGGTGGTGTCACCGCCCCGGGCCCGCTGCTTCTGCTCGGCCCGCCACTGCGCCACCTCGTCCGAGGGTGTGCGCTCCGCCTGCGGCGCCACCGGGTCGTTCGTGCCGACCTTGACCGGCGGCATGGTGAACGTCGGGGCGTCCTTGCCCCACGCCGATCCGGGATCATCTGCGGCAGCGGCGGTACCCGCGGCCGGCAGCAGGGACAGGGTCAAGGCGCCGGAGGCCACAACCGCCGCCGTGGCCAGTTTGGTTCTCTTGCGGGCACGCGAAAGGCGCGCACCCCAGGTGCGATGTATCAAGGCTTCCCCCCACAGGAAGACACGTCCCGCAGACCCGGGCGGTCACGAGAGGCACACAACCTGACACGCCATCACCACAAGCCACGGCCGGTGCCCCCGAACCCCTGTGCCACACGTGGTGGAACTAGCCCCTCCCCTCCGTGGGGACAACAGGGCACAGACAGGCTCTTACCCGTCCCGCCCGACACCCCTGTTGCGCCCTGCGAAATTGTTGCCGCCCGGAAAGTGTCCGGAAATGGTCGGTCGCATCGCCACGCGAAAGCCAGAGGAGCTCTGCCCGTACGAGTCCTGCGGAGGGGTGCCTTCAGCTGTTGCGCTGCACCCGATGGACGCTGACGGCATACCCGCCGCCCTCGTAGGGGGCCGCGTCCCACGTCGCGAAGCGGTCGGCCAACGTCAGGCCGGACGCCGCACAGTGGGCGTCGTACTCGGCCAGGGTGATGCCAGGCGGCACCGGCAGGTGGGCTGCGTCCAGGCCGAATCCGGCTACCAGGAGGCCACCCGGGCGCAGGGCCGCGGCCAGGCGCTTGATCACCGTCGCCTCGGTGCCCGCGGCAAGGAGCGGAAAGATGTTACCGGCGGCGACCACGAGGTCGAACTCCGCGCCGCCGGGGAGTTCGGCCGGGTCGAACGTGGCGAGATCTGCCTGGATCCAGGGCAGTTGCGGCGCCTGCCTTTGGGCCACGGCCAGCATGGAGGCGTCGCGGTCGATGCCGACGCAGTCGTAGCCGAGTTCCGCCAGGCGGATCATGACCCGGCCGGTACCGCATCCGGCGTCGAGCACCCGCGCCCCGGCGGGCACGAGCGCGGCGCACAGCTGTGCCTCGCCGTGCATGTCCTTGCCGCTGTCGGCCAGGGCCGCGAAGCGGGCGGCGTAGTCCTCTCCGGACGTTCCACCGGTCAGCTCTTCCCAACGGCTCATGACGTACAGGGTAGGTGAGCTGCGCGGATGCTCGGTCCGCGACCCGCTTGGCTCCCCGACCCGCTGGTTTCGGTGCCGCTCATGCCGGAGACCTTGTGGCTGGCGAGGTGGCAGCATGCCTCGCCAGAGCAGTCGGCAATGCCTGTTCGGCCCAAGATGTCCGGCGTCTACAGCCGCCTCGCTCCGGATGGTCAGGCGACGGTCCAGTCGCGCAGCTGGCGCGCGATGCCGGCCACGCCCTTGGTGCCGGAGGCGGCGTCACGTACCAGTTCGGCTGCTGACTTGATGGGGTAGTCCAGGCGGCGCTCGTGGAGCATCAGGTAGGCCTCGGTGGAGTGCCAGGCGAAGGCCGCGTTGGAGTGCTCGAGGCAGGGCAGGCGGGCCAGGGTGTGCAGGAGCGCGGCCGCCTTCAGGTTGAGCGAGCCGTAGATGTCGTGTTCCAGGGCGCGCGCGTTGACTCGTCCGATCGCCGCGTACAAGGGGCCCAGGTCGTCGACTTGGGGGTCCCCCTCGAGGAGCTCGGCGGCGTGGAGCAGGAAGGAGACGTCGAGCGGGTGCTGCGGTTCGGGCTGGGTCACGCAGCGTGCCCCTGCGCAGGGCCGTCCAGGTCGCGGCGGGCAGTCTGCTCGGCCGCCCGCCGCTCCGGGGCCGGGTCCAGTTCGGCGAGGTCACGGAAGGCCTCGCCGCTACGTGCTTGCGAGGTCTGAAACGCGGCCAGGAAAGTCTTCTCGACCGCGGTGGCCCGGTCGACGGCGGCCCGCAGGATGTACTCCTGCAGGCTCATGCCTTCCTGCCGGGCCGCCGCCTCGATCGCCGCGCGCTGCGCCGGGTCGGGGAACCTCAGGTTCAGCGCCTTGGGGCTGCTTGTCATGGTACCGATGGTACCAATGGCCCCATGTGGTGGCCAGACCGCAGGCCAAGCAGGCCAGCACGCCCTCGGGTGACGCAGGCGGACCGCGTCACCTCTTTCTCACTTGCCTCGACCACGCATGAGACTGATTTCTCACTTGCCTCGACCACGCATGAGGCTGACCGCGAAGAACACCGCTCCGACCACTACAAGCACGCCGAAGGCGATCCCGAGCCATGGTGGTCCATCCGGTCCCCCGCCGGGCGCCGCCAGATCTGCCAGGTCTGCCACGTCTGCCGCATGCACCTCTCTGATCCTCTCCCTTGCGAAGTGCTGACACGGGCCGAGGCCGAGGCACCGTGAGCCCCCCGTCCGGCAGGGGGCTCACCTCGGCTCCTCAGTCAGCCGGACGGTTCGTCCGGGACCGGCTTTTCCGGGTGGCTTTCCAGGGCGTCGGTTTCGCCGCGCCTCGCGGTGCCTCCCTCGTCTGTCTCGGGGACCTCGGCCGCCTTGGTGGTGGCGTCGTCTCCGTCATCGTCGGCCTTGCCCACGTCCAGGTCCCAGGCGTCCGGCTCGTCGGTTGCCTGCTGGTCAGGTGGGTCCCTGGGAATTGGGGTGCTGCCGTCCTCGCCGGGGGAGGCCGGTATCCACTCACTCACGATGTCTCCTCCTTGACCGTTCGGCGGCCCTTCGGCTCTTGGCCGGAGCAGGTACCCGCGGACAGCGCGACGACACTTCACGATGGCGGCCGCATGCGTGTTTCCACTGCTCAGCTGAGGGCACCGGGGGTTGGTCAAGCCGTACGGAGAACGTGCGGTGTCCCACACGCCGTCGCCGGCCCACCGGACGAACGGCCATTTTCTGGAGGTGCCCTCATGCTGAAGGCCATCGCAGACGTGTTCCGCGCCATCGGCGGAGCCATCGCCACCGTCGTGACCCTGCCCTTCCGAGCCGTCGCCCGGCTGTTCGGGGGAGCTTCCGACACCGCGCACGGCCGCCATTGAGCCGCGCCGTCGTAGTCTCAACCCTGCCTGACTGAGGGCGAGTTGACGGGGTACCGGGAGCTCCATGCATCGAAATCTCTTCGATCCCGAGAATCTCATTCAACCCGCGTCGGCCCCCGGGCTCACGCAGGAGAACGCCATGGCGGTGCGCTACGCCGTCAAGGGCGAGGCGCGAGCCCGGCAGGGGACCATGGTCGCCTGGCGGGGCTCGCTGGAGTTCGAGCGGCAGGGCCAGGGCGTGGGCAACTTCCTCAAGCGCGCGGTGACCGGCGAGGGCCTGGCCCTGATGACGGTCAGCGGTGAGGGTGAGGCCTGGTTCGCGTCCGACGCGGCGCACTGCTTCCTCGTCGATGTGGAAGCGGACCGCGGCCTCACGGTCAACGGCAAGAACATCCTGTGCTTCGACGCCTCGCTGAACTACGACATCACCACCGTCAAGGGCGCGGGCATGGCAGGCGGCGGCCTGTTCAACTGCACGTTCACCGGAACCGGCCGACTGGCGCTGACCAGTGCCGGCATCCCGCTGGTGCTGCCTGTGACACCGGACGCTCCGGTGTACGTGGACACCGACGCCGTCGTCGCCTGGAGCCCGCAGCTGCATCCGTCGCTGCACCGTTCGCAGAGCGTCGGCTCGATGGTGAAGGGCGGCTCGGGCGAAGCCGTGCAGCTGAAGCTGGAGGGCGAAGGCATCGCGGTGGTCAACCCCGGGGAGCCCAAGCCGGTTCCGGCGTCCTGAGGGCCTGATGTCTTTATGGACCGACGTCTTGGCACCCTGCTGTTCATTCTCCGGGGTTCATCCTCCGGCGTCGGGCGACGTACGAAACACGCCGGTGAGCGGTGCGTGTGCGGTCCAGCCGAGTGACTTGTACAGGCCCTGCCCCTCAACTGTCGCGCCGAGCGCACCGCTTCTGGCGCCCGCCCCGATCGCCGCATTCGCCAAGGCGTGCATGACCGCGCGCCCCAAGCCCTGGCGACGGTGAGCAGGCGCGGTCTCTATCTGGTCGAATACGACGCAGTCGGCACGGGAGCCGCCCGCGACCTGGCCGCGGGCAGCGAAGCTGCCGTCTGCGGCCACGATGAGGGCGCGGGTTACCTCTCCCCTGCTCCACGTGCGGAGTTGATAGCCGGCGGGGAGCTCCGGTGGGGCCGGGCGCAGGGTTGTCGACATCAGGAAGCCAGGGTCGTCGAATGCCCACTCGGTTGTGAGCCAAGGGGCGATGACCTCCGGGGCCATACACACCTTGAGCCAGCTGCCGGGGGCTGTGGCGCTCTCCGCGAGCTTGCGGACAAGCGCCTCGTCGGCGTACGGCAAGACGTGACGGGTCACGTGCTTGGGCAGGCCGACGTCGACCGTAAATCCCCAGGGTTCTTCCACCGGCGGTGCGGCTCCGCGCGAGATGCTCCAGCCATCCACCCATGCCCGCACGATCTCGGTATCCACTGCGACCTCCGCACGTAATAGGTGCCTATGGATACAGAACCTTACGCCGAGCATCAACTGTGCGAGTGCAGCAGCCCTTTGGCTACGGTCTGCTGCGTGAGTGGTCCGGTGTTGGTGATCGAGCTGGCGGAGGCGGTGCCTGCTGCCGTGGTCCAGCAGCTGCGCGAGTTCTTGCTCGGCGTCTCAGTGCGCTTCGAGGAGAAGCGGGTCGGTGAGTACGACCTTCATGTCGCCGCCGCTAGCTTGGGGGCCGAGGGCACGGAGGGTGGGCCGGTCGAGAGTGCGCGGCCGATCCGGGTCAGTCTCATGGGGCCGGGATTCGGCGACGAATCGACCTTTGAAGCCGAGCACGCCGACCACGCCGACCAAGTCGACCAGGAATCCCTCATCGGATTTACGCCGACGCACGCGGTGGACGTCATCGCCTTCTGCAACAGCCCGGCGGATCACGTGGCCACAGCCCTGCTGACGGCGGGGATCATGGATGTTGTCGGGGGCGTCGCCAACGCCGAACTGCGGGAGGACCAGGTGCCGATCGTCGCCGGTCTTCCGGGAGTACTGGCGACCACGGCCGATCCCTCGGAGACCGCGTACGGGTCTGCGGAATTCCTTCGGGCGTGGGCGGAGGCGTCTGGGTTCCGGCTTCTCAAGTAGGCGGCGTGCTCAAGTAGGCAGCAAGTAGGCGGCGCTCCCGTTGCTTTGTCAGCGGGAGCCGCCCCTGCTGTCGCTCTGCTGCCCCTACTTGGTGGTGTGCGTGGGGTAGACCTGGACGTCGGTGTAGGCGCCCTTGATGTCGCCTGCGCTCGCGGGCCAGTCCAGGGTGACGCTGTGGGTCTCGTTGGGGGGCGTCACCTCGATGTTGGTCGGGGACGCGAGGCTCTCGCCGGTGTTGTCGATGGTGTAGGCGAGGTTGAACACGGCGGCGTCACCGGGCTTCAGGGTGGTGACCCGCGGCTGGGCCTGGCCGCGCTCGATGGGGCTCGAGGTGTTGTCCTCGTCCTTGATGTCGACGCCCGCGAAGCCCGTCGCCGAGCAGGTGGTCGAGCCCCGGTTGATCAACGTGATGTCGATCCGGCCCTCGGTCTCGTCCGGCGCGGCGTCCCTGGCGTCTATGGCCAGGTCCTCCGTCTTGCAGAACGTGACCTTGCTGCCGGTCGTCGTCGCGCCGTTCGCAGCGCCGGCCTCGGCCTTGGTGTCCTCACCGGAGCCCGTCTTCGCAGTGCCCGCCTCCGAGCCGCCCTCGGCCTTCGAGCCGCTGTCCGAGGACGAAGAGGACGAGGAGGACGAGGAGCCCTTGGAGGACGACGAGTTGTTGCTGGAGCCGTCGCTGTTGCAGGCGGTGAGCGAGAGGCTGGCCGCGAGGCCGAGGGCTGCGATGGCGGCGAGGCGGGTGTGCTTCATGGTGTTCCCCCAAGAGGAGCGTTGTAGCGCGGTGTGTGCGTGCGGTCTGAAGTATTTGTATCGCGCACCGAGTTACAGGCCGTCCTCAGCGACGTCTTCGTTCTGTCACAGGCGTTCGCTGTGCGATTCGGGACTTTCTCGCCAGGGTTCAGAGGTCCAGGACGAGTCGGGGTGACAGTGCCCGGGACACGCAGGGGTACATGCGGCCCGCGGGGGCGCCTATGTCGTCCCGGTGTTCGGGAGTGCCTTCCAGGACGGTGATTTCGCAGCTGCCGCAGACGCCTTCGCGGCAGCCGGAGGGCAGGGGGTGTCCGGCGTGGGCGAGGACGTCCAGGAGTGATTCGTCGGGCGGCACGGCGACGGTGGATCCCGATCGGGCGCAGACTGCCTCGAATGCCGTGTCGGGGCCGAAGGTACGAGCCACCGGCTGGAATCGCTCGGCGTGCAGTTGCCCGGCGGGGAACGCCGCCTCCACCGCCGCCAGCATCGCCTCGGGACCGCAGCAGTAGGCCAGCGTGTCAGCGTCCAGTGTGGCCGCGAGGGCTTCTAGGTCCGGCCTGCCCTGCTGTTCTGTCTCCACTATCTGCACCCGGTCGCCGTACGAGTGGCGCAGTTCGTCAGCGAAGGGCATGCCGGCCGCCGACTGCCCTACGTACAGCAAGGTCGCGGGCAGTCGAGCGGCCGTCGCCGCGCGCAGCATCGGCAGCAGGGGTGTGATTCCGATTCCGCCGGCGAGGAAGAGGTAGCGCGGTGCGGGGATAAGGGGGAAGTGGTTGCGGGGCAGGGAGACGTCGAGGGCGCGGCCCGGGCGCAGGAAGCGGTGGACGTACTCCGAGCCGCCCCGGCTGAGCGTGTCGTGGCGAACGGCGACGCGGTAGGCGTTCCGGTCGGCGGGGTCCCCGCACAACGAGTACTGGCGGGTCAGCCAGTTGGGCAGGGACAGGTCGATGTGGGCGCCGGGGTCCCAGGGCGCCAACTGCCCGGCGGCGGTGCGCAGGGTGAGGGCGACGACGCCCTCGGCGACCCGGTCGATGTGTTCGACGACGGTTGGTTGAATCGGCTGTTGCGTCGGCTTCTGAATCGGCTGCTGAATCGGCTGTTGCATCGGTGATTCCTCTAGGGCCTCAGTGCTGGGAAGGGCTCAGTGCTGGTCGGTGCCTGATCCGTAATCGGTCAGTGCCTGGTCAGAAGAGCTTTCGGTAGCCCTCTTCCAGGGACTGTTCGAGCAACGTCGGGTCTACGTCGACACCGAATTGCGCGGCGGCGATCTCACCGAACGACGGCATCCCCTCGGCGAGCGCCTGGCTGGCGGGGTCCCACAGTCGGGAGCGGATCAGCGCGCGCCCGCAGTGGAAGTACGCCTCGGCCACCTCGACGACGATCGCCAGCTCCGGCCGCTTGGCCTCGGTGCGCATGCGGACCAGCACGTCGGGTTCGTCGGTGACGTAGCCGCTGCCGTTGACGCGCAGGACCTCCCGCATGCCGGGGACGAAGAAGCACAGCCCGACGCCGTCGTTCTCGGCGAGGTTGCGGAAGGAGTCGGCGATCTTGTTGCCGGGGCGGTCGGGGAGGGCGATGGTGTGCTCGTCGAGGACCTTCACGAAGCCCGGGTAGTCGCCGCGGGGCGAGCTGTCGGCGCGGCCGGCCGCGTCCGCCGTGGCCATCGTCAGGAACGGTGAGTGGGCGATGAAGAAGCGGAAGTAGTCGTCGATGCGGTCCTTCACCTTCGCCTTGACCATGGCGTCGGGCTGCCCGAGCCGTGCGAGCACTTCCTCCGGGGAGACCCGTCGAGGGCGCGTGAGTGCGTGCGTCATGGCAACTTCCTCCAGCGGGTTTCGGCGCACGGCCGCGGCCGCCCGGCTCCGACTCAGGTCGGGCTGGGCTCCGCATCGCCGCAGTTCATGGCACTATTGTGAGCAATTACTCGCGTCGTGCGCTACTCGCTTTCACGGCCCCTCGCAGGAGGTCTCATGACGTCCGACCGCCGCGGACTTCAGCCACGTAAACAGCCCCGTCAGGTCCGGGCCGAGCTCACCCGGCAGCGCATCCTCGACGCCGCTGCTCGCGTTTTCGCCGAGTACGGGTATGCGGCGGGGACCACCAACAGGATCGCGGAGCGGGCGCGGGTGTCCATCGGGTCGCTGTACCAGTACTACCCGAACAAGGACGCGATCCTGGTCGAGCTGCTGACCCGGCATCTCGACGCCGGGATGGCCGCCGCCCCGCTGGATGAAGACGATCTGCTTCCGGGCTCCATCGAGGGCATCATGCGCTTCTACGTGCGCGGCGCGATCGAGAATCACCGCGAGGACCCGCAGTTGCTGCGCGTGATGATGGAGCAGGGGCCGCGTGCCCCGGAGTTGCTGGAGCGGGTCGCGCAGAGCGAGCGGAAACGCATCGCCTATGCCCGCAAGCTGCTCCGCAACCATCCGGACGTGCTGGTCGCGGACGTGGACATCGCCGCCCGGCTCGTCGTTTCCACAGTGGAGATGGTGGTGCACCGGGTGATGGCGGGGCCCGGCCAGGTCGACATCGGGCGGTTCGAGGACGAACTCGTCACCATGCTCACCCTCTATCTGACGGGCGGTCATTCGTCAGCTGCGGCGCCCGGCGGAAAGTGACGCTCGGTCCCGCTTCCCCTCCCCCGCGCTGGGTCCCTCCCCCGCGCTCGGTTCGTACGTCGGCGGTTGCACCGTTCGTACGTCGGCGGTTACACCGTCTTGATCGCGCCTCCGTCGATGATGTGGTCGGCCCCTGTGATGCTGCCGGCGCGGGGCGAGGCGAGGTAGGCGACGAGGGCGGCGACCTCGTCGGGGTTCACCAGCCTGCCGGTGACCATGCCCATAGCGGTGGGGAGGCCGGCCAGGAGCTGTTTCTGTTCCAGGCCCATCGACTTGGCCAGCTCGGCTCCGTAACCGTCGGGGCTTTCCCACATGTCCGTACGCACGGGACCGGGCGAGACGGTGTTGACGCGTACGCCCTGAGGGCCGAACTCCTCGGCCAGCGCCTTGCCGAACGCGGTCAGTGCGGCCTTGGCGGTGGTGTAGGTGACGGGGCCCGCGTGAGGAGTCCTGGCTCCGTTGGAAGAGATGTTGACGATGGCGCCGCGGCTCTTGGTGAGGTGAGGCAGCGCGGCCCGGCTGGTGCGGACCGAGGCGAGGAAGTTCAACTCGAAGGCGTCGTACCACTGCTGGTCGGTGAAGGTGAGGAAGCCTCCCGTCTGGCCCTCCCCGGCGTCACCACCGCCGACGTTGTTGACCAGGAGGTCCAGGCCGCCGAGTTCGGCTTCGGCCCGGGCGACGAGTTGGGCAGGGGCGTCGGCTTCTGAAAGGTCCACGGAGATGCCGATCGCGCCGGTGGCCTTGAGTTCCGGTGTGATCGTCCGCGCCGCGGCCACCACGCGCATGCCCTCACTCACCAGCTCGGAGACGATGCTCAAGCCGATGCCCCGGCTCGCGCCGGTCACGACAGCAGTTTTGTTGGCTAGTTGCAGGTTCATGGAGCACCTCTGTCTAGAACTGAGCCTTGCTCGATGCGATAACTCTATGACTTGCAACATTAATGTTGCAAGTCATAGGTGATGGGTTACTAATGGGTTCCTCTTCTGGGAGGTCGAGGGAAGGGAGCCTCGTGGGACCAGAAGAGTCAGCAGCGGCCTAGGTCTTAGGCCCCGGGCGTGGGACTGGATCCTGATCATGCTTACGCCCGATGCCGGGGCTGCGGGCGGAGGCCATGATGCAGGTGAGCGTCAACGACAAGGAGCGCACGATGTCGTACCCGGAGCACCTGCAGTACCCCGAGCCCCGCTACCAGGGAGACAGGGGCGAGGTGAACGCGTCCTTCCGTACGGCCGATACCCCTCCGGAGATCACTTCGCCCGGCGGCGGTGCCACCCACTACCTCGCCACGCAGGAGTCGACCGGCGGCGAGTTCGGCCTGTACAAGGTGGATCTGGCAGCGCGGTCCGCCGGCGCCAAGACCCACTTTCACAAGGCGATGTCGGAGTCCTTCTACGTCCTGTCCGGCGAACTGGAGCTCTTCAACGGCGAGAAGTGGGTGACCGGCCGTGCCGGTGATTTCCTGTACGTACCGGTCGGCGGTCTGCACGGCTTCAAGAACGTGACGGACGAGCCGATGTCGATGCTCATGCTCTTCTCCCCCGGCGCCCCGCGCGAGGAGTACTTCGAGAAGGTGGCGGAGATGTCGCAGCGGGGCAGCGAGGAACTCAAGGAGTTCCGGGTGCGGCACGACAGTTACTTCGAGGAGGACTTCGGGCCGGAGGCGGCGGTGTAGGGGACTGCCGAGTGCCTGACGCGACGCGACGCAGCTTTGCGGCTGACGGGGCGACAGCAGTACGCGCTGTTCGATGCGTTCGATTCTTCTGTGTGCGCGATCCTAAGCGCAGGCCGGTTTTCGCGCCGACGTGACGTGCTGGGAGAAAATCGGGGTTATCGGGGTTATCGGGGTTGAGGTTGTTCGGCGGTACACGCGGAGCGGCCCCCGCCGTCCGGAAATCAATCCGGGCGGCGGGGGCCGCATCTTGCGCTCTCGGTGTCGTCAGGGCGACTCCGAGGTGAGTGTTGTCTTGGGCGAGTGTTGTCTTGGGCGAGTGCTGTCTTGGGCGAGTGCTGTCTTGGCCCGGCTCCGACGATCAGTCGTCGTCGGAGGCTTGGAGCAGCCAGACCAGTCTGTCGCGGTTCGCCTTCGACATGCGCTTGCGGAGCTGCTGGTCGAACCAGAGGGGCTCGTCCCACGGAAGCAGGTCCGGTGCGGCGGTGCCGGTCTGATGAGGGACCAGCGTGGTGGCTGCGCCCTTGGCCGAGGTGGCAGCAACCTCGTGATCGGCTGCGGGTGCTTTGGCAGGGGCGGCGGGAGCGGCAACCGTGGCGGTGTTGTTTACCGCGGTAAACCGCTCTGCTGGTTCGGCTGGTTCGGCTGGTTCGGTGGAGTCGATCGCCTCGGGTGCGGGGGGAGCCGCGGGCTGGTTTACCGCGGTAAACCGCTCGTCGTTGGTCGGGGCGGTGGTCGAGGCAGTGGCGGGAGCAGTCTGGTTCGACTCGGCCGGGTCTGACTCCGACTTTGCCGGAGTTGCCTCCGCCAGAGTTGCCTCATCCCCCGGCGGTGCAAGCCGCCTGCGAGGAGCCGCCTTGGCCTCGGCACGGCGGGCCAGTTCTTCTTCCCACGCCGCTGCTTGCTCCGACTTGGGCAGACCCGCGATCTCACGGGCGACGCGAACAGCGAGCTCGCCCGAGCTGACCAGTACCTGCAGCTCCGGCGCGAGCTTGAGCAGCTTGCGCTGCTGGCTGACCCAGCCCTTGGTCTTGCCGTAGTGGGCGGCCACTTGATCCGCGCCCTTGAGCTCGATGACCATCGTTTCGATGCCGAGGGCACGCTCGATGGGGTCGAGGTCTTCGCGGTCGTTGTTCTCCGAGAGGACCGCGTCAAGGAAGTCGGCCCGGCTGGCGGCGACGTTCTCGTCGTGGACGACGTTCAGTGTCGTCAGGCCGATGGCCAGGGACGCGCGATAGCGGCGCTCGCCGTTGGCGATGACGTACGGCTTGTCACCGACGTTGGGCTCTTCCTCCGGCCACAGCTTGAGGTACCCGGAGCGGGAGACGGCGACGGCGGGCTGCAGTTGCCGGTTCTTGAGGATGAGGCCGAACTCCCTCAGTGCCTCATCGGTACCGAAGTTCCGGCGCGGGTTGAAGCGCGTCGGGACCAGCTTCGTCAGCGGCAGAGTGAGCAGCAGCGGATCGCTCTTGCCGGGAACATCATCGACCTTGCTGCCGGCCAGGGAGGCCAGACTGGTGCGGCGTCCAGCAGCCATCAGGCGCCGCCCCCGTAACCCAGCTCCAGGGCGAGGCGGAAGAAGTCTTCACGGGCCTCCATGGCAACGCGGTTCTTCGCGTACTGCGTCACGACCTTGCCTTCCACGGAAGCGCGGGTGTGGACCTTGTAGCGGCGGATGACGGTCTTGGTCCGGGGCCAGCCCTGGGCGTCGATGTACGCCTGGGTGTCTTCCAGGTCGGCGGTTCCGTCGCGGGGGTCCCAGTTGTTGACGACTACCTTGAACGGGAGGCCGCTGGGTTCGATGACCTTCTGGATGGTGCGGGCGGTCGGGTCGAAGGCGAGGCCTTCGGGCGGCATGGGCACGATCACGTCGTGCGCGTACTTGAGTGCTTCCAGGAGAAGGTTCTCGTCCTGGAGGCTGCCGGGGGTGTCGATGAAGACGTGCATCAACTGGTCGGAGTCCTTGAGGACGTCCGCCGCGACAGCGCCGAGGTTGAGTGTGGTGGTCGTCTTGCCGACGCCACCCTTCTGGTTGGCGATCACGTGAACCTTGGCGCCTGTGTCCTGAAGGACCTTCAGGTTCTCGGGAGTCTCGTGCTCCTGCGAGAAGTCGAAGGGCAGGTCGCTGATTCGGTTCGCCCACCAGACCGTGGAGGCCTGGGGGTCGATGGATACGACGTAGACAGCAGCAGTCATCTGATGCTCCGTATGCTTCCCGTGGGTTCCGGTACTTCGGGCATTGAGCATCTTTCCAGACGAGTGGATCTGCTCCTACAGCGACACCGGCGTTTTGCCCAGATGGGTCAAGTGGCTCTCGGTTTACCGCGGTAAACCGGCGCGGGCGCGGGCCGGGCGGTGCTACGTGGTCTGTTCGACGAGACGGTGGGGGCTCGTCTCGGTTTACCGCGGTAAACCGAGAGGCGGCACGGGCCGGGCGGCGCCACACGATCGGTTCGACGAGACCGCGCGAGCCCGTCTCGGTTTACCGCGGTAAACCAGCGTGAGTACAAACCGGACAGCGTCGCGCGGTCATTTCGACGAGACCGCAGGAACCCATCCTGGTTTACCGCGGTAAACCAGAGCGGGCACAAACCGGTCGACACCGCGCGTTGCGCCCGAACGAGACAGCGGCGACGCCCCCCGGGTTTAACCCGGGTAAACCGCGGGGCGTACGAAACCGCACCCTCACGGTGTACGGGTTTACGCGGTTAAACGGAGGCCCCCAAACCGAGGC
>NZ_JBSGSG010000130.1:0-18068 GCF_053606765.1 Streptomyces sp. NPDC055189 | reverse complement strand
CCCCGGAACCATTGGTTCCGGGGCTCGCGGACGCCACAGGCGAAAGTCGCCACAGGCGAAAGTCGCCACAGGCGAAAGTCGCCACAGGCAAAGTAAGGGAAGCGTTCCGTGCAGTTCCGCCAACAGGCCCTGTCCAAACTGCAGTCGCCCGAGGAACTCGACCTTCCGGTGCGCTACGCCCGACCTCAGGGCCTGCTCGTCCTCGCCGTCACCGTCGTCGTCATGGCCGCCGCGAGCGTCTGGGCCGTGACCGGCTCGATCTCCTCCACACTCAAGGCACCGGGCATCCTCACCCACGGCCAGGGCAGTTACGTCCTGCAGAGCCCCGTCACCGGACAGGTGACCCGCGTCCTGGCCGAAGAGGGAAAGCGCGTCGCCGCCGGCGCTCCCGTGCTCAAGGTCCGTACGGACCAGGGCGACAAGGTCGTACGCTCCATCGCCGCCGGGCGGGTGAGCACACTGGTCGCCAGGATCGGCACCGTCGTCACCACCGGCGCCGATGTCGCGACCGTCGAGCGTGTCTCGGGCAGCGACGACCCGCTCCTCGCGATGATCTACGTACCTGCGGACAGCGCGGCCACCGTGCCCGTCGGCGCCTCGGTGGACCTCACGGTCCAGTCCGTGCCCACCGAGGAGTACGGCACGCTGCGCGGCCGGGTGAAGGCGATCGGACGCGCCGCCCAGAGCGAACAGAAGATCAGCGGGTTCCTCGGCGACAAGGAACTGGCCGGGCAGTTCACCAAGGAAGGGCCGCCCGTGGCCGTCCTGGTACGCCTGGAGAATTCCGCCGGCACCAAGTCCGGCTACAAGTGGTCGACCGCCGGCGGCCCGCCCTTCGCACTCGACTCCATGACCCTTGCCAGCGGCGCCTTCCATCTCGCCGAGCAGCGCCCGATCGATTGGCTGCTTCCGTGACCGCACCGCACCCCTCCCCGGCACACCAGCAGCAACTGCCGCCCCCCGGCGGCCGGCGCAGGCACCGCCCCGAACCCCAGCGCGGCCGCCGCCGCAACGCGCCGCGCCCCGCGTCGAAGGGCAAGCCGCAGAAGACCGTCCGCACACCCACCGTCCTGCAGATGGAAGCCGTGGAGTGCGGCGCCGCAGCCCTCGCCATGGTCCTGGCCCACTACGGACGGCACGTCCCGCTGGAAGAGCTGCGCATCGCGTGCGGCGTCTCGCGCGACGGCTCGCGGGCCAGCAACCTCCTCAAGGCGGCGCGCAGTTACGGCCTCACGGCCAAGGGCATGCAGATGGAACCGGCCGCGCTCGCCGAGGTGAAGGCGCCCGCGATCCTCTTCTGGGAGTTCAACCACTACGTCGTCTACGACGGTGTGGGGCGTCGCCTGGGCCGCAAGGGCGTGCACATCAACGACCCAGACAAGGGCCGCCGCTTCGTCCCCTCGGAGGACTTCGACACCAGCTTCACCGGTGTCGTCCTGGTCCTGGAACCGGGGGAGAACTTCCGCCCCGGAGGGCGCAGGCCCGGCATCATGCGGGCGATGCCCGCGCGCCTGCGCGGCACCACGGGCACCATGCTCGCCGCACTCTTCGCCAGCCTGCTGCTCGTCGCCGTCGGTGCCGCGCTGCCCGCCCTCAGCCGCACCTACATCGACCTCTTTCTGATCGGCGATCAGACGTCGCTGCTCGGTGCGCTGTTCGCGTCGATGGGCGCGATGGTGGCGCTCACGGTGGTGCTGACCTGGCTGCAACAGGCGAACCTGCTGCGCGGGCGCATCATCTCCTCCACCCTGAGCAGCGCCCGCTTCCTGCGCCATCTGCTGCGCCTGCCCGTCACCTTCTACGCCCAGCGCAGCCCCGCCGACCTCGTCCAGCGGCTCGCGTCCAACGACGCGGTCGCCGAGACCCTGGCCCGCGACCTCACCGCGGCCGGAGTCGACGGCATCGTCGTACTCCTCTACGCGGCCCTCCTTTGGACGTACGACCCCCAGCTCACCATGGTCGGCGTAGGCATCGCCCTCCTCAACATCGTCGCGATGCGCATCGTCATCCGGCTGCGGGCCACCGGCACCCAGAAGCTGCGCGCCGACAGCGCCAAGCTCACCAACACCTCGTACACCGGTCTGCAGCTGATCGAGACCATGAAGGCCACCGGCGGCGAGAACGGCTACTTCCGGCGGTGGGCCGGCCAGCACGCCACCACCCTGGAGCAGCAGCAGCGCCTGGGCGTGCCCAGCGCCTGGCTCGGCGTCGCCGCGCCCACCCTCGCGACGCTCAACAGCGCGGCGATCCTGTGGATCGGCGGCCTGCGCGCGGTGGAGGGCCATCTGTCGATCGGTCTGCTCGTCGCGTTCCAGGCCCTGGTCACCCGCTTCACCGCGCCGATCACCCGGCTCAACGGCGTCGCGGGCCGCATCCAGGACTTCGGCGCCGACGTCGCCCGCCTCAAGGACGTCGAGAACTTCCCCGTCGACACCCTCTACTCGCGCCCCGAACCGGAGGCGAGCACCCGCCGTCTCAAGGGCCACGTCACCCTGGAAGACATCACCTTCGGCTACAGCCCTCTCGACAAGCCGCTCCTGACCGGCTTCTCGGTGTCCGTGGGCCCGGGGCAGCAGGTCGCGCTCGTCGGCGGCTCGGGCAGCGGCAAGTCGACCGTCTCCCGGCTCATCTCGGGGCTCTACAGCCCCTGGGAAGGCACGATCCGCATCGACGGACAGCGCCTGGAGGACATCCCGCGCGGAGCGCTCGCGGCCTCCGTCTCCTTCGTCGACCAGGACGTCTTCCTCTTCGAGGGCACCATCCGCGACAACGTCGCGCTGTGGGACCCCTCCATCCCCGACGACGCCGTCATCGCCGCCCTCAAGGACGCCTGCCTGTACGAGGTCGTGGCCCGCAGGCCCGGCGGCATCCACGGCCGCGTCGAGCAGGACGGCCGCAACTTCTCCGGCGGCCAGCGCCAGCGCCTCGAGATCGCCCGGGCCCTGGTCCGGCGCCCCAGCATCCTCGTCCTCGACGAGGTGACAAGCGCCCTGGACGCCGAGACCGAGCAGGTCATCATCGACAACCTGCGCCGCCGCGGCTGCGCCTGCGTCGTCATCGCGCACCGCCTGAGCACGGTGCGCGACAGCGACGAGATCGTCGTCCTGGACCACGGCACGGTCGTGGAACGCGGACGCCACGAACACCTCGTCGCCGCCGGCGGAGCCTACGCCGACCTGGTCAAGGAGCACTGAGGTGACCTCGGTACCGGAGCAGTACACCCCGTACACCGACGACGCGGTGGCCGCCGCCTTCGGCGCGCTCGGCACCCCGGCCGACTGCACGGGCCTGCGCAGCGTGCACCTGGAAGGCCCGCAGGTGCTCTGGCTCGTGGTGGCCGGCGCGCTCGACCTGTTCGCGGTCGACGCCGCGCAGCAGGGGCACTGGCACTTCCTGGGCCGCCTCGAACCGGGCACTCTGCTCCTCGGCCCCGTCGAAGGCCCCCAGCACACCCTCGTCGGACGCCCCCTCCAGGGCTGCGAACTGCGCCGCATCCCGCTGCGCGAGCTCTACCGCCCCGACTACGGCGACACCTGGGCCTACGAGCAGCAGTACCCCAGTCAGTACGACACCCAGGACCAGGCCCTGAGCCTCCTGGAGCACGCCTTCGCGCTCGGCATCGGACGCAGCCACCGGGTCCTGTTCGAGGCACCGCTCGACGGCCGCACCATGGCCGACGACGTGGTCACCGACGACGACATCCTCTGGATGCCGGTCGCGCCGGGCAGTCTGCAGTACGGCTCCGCCTACAGCGCCGAGGCCGCGGGCGACCTGCTCATGGACGCCGCCATGTGGCAGCGCATGGTCAACCAGCAATACCGCCTCCTCTCGACGCTCGACCGCTGGATCGAACGCCTGGAACGGGCCCACGAGGACCGCACGGCAGCCGGCATCAAGGCGGGCGAGACAGTCCGCGAACAGGCCGACCGCACACTGATCGCCTCCATCGGCCGCTCCGGCAGGGGCGGCGCACGCCGCACCGAATCGCGGGGCGGCGACGACGCGACGTACGCGGCCTGCCGCCTGGTAGCCGAGGCAACCGGGATCACCCTGTCCGGTGCCGCGGAGGGCGGTGCGGTCAGCGACCGGATCGACCCGGTGGAACAGGTCGCCGTGGCCTCGCGGATCCGCACCCGCGCCGTCCGCCTCGACGGGCGCTGGTGGCGCGAGAACACCGGCCCGCTGGTGGGACACCGCGCGGCCAGCGGACAGCCGGTCGCGCTGCTGTGGCGGCGCGGCGGTTACGAGTCCGTGCACCCCACCTCCGGGCGGCGCATGCGCATCGACGAGAGCAACGCGGACGAGTTCGAGCCGCAGGGGGTCATGTTCTACCGCCCGCTGCCGGAGCGGACACTGACGCCGTGGCGGCTGTTCCTCTTCGGTCTGCGCGGCACCGGCGCAGACATGCGCAATCTGGCGATCGCCGGTCTGGTGACGGTCGCGATCGGTGCGCTCGTGCCGATCGCGACGGGACAGGTGCTCGGCGTGTTCGTCCCGAACGGCGAGAAGAGCCTCATCGTCCAGGTGTCCCTGGCAGTGATGATCACGAGCATCGTCTCCGCCGCGTTCATGCTGCTCCAGAACCTCACCATCCTCCGCATGGAGGGCCGCATGGAGAGCACGCTGCAACCAGCCGTCTGGGACCGCCTGTTGCGCCTGCCCACGCGCTTCTTCGCCTCGCGCTCCACCGGCGAACTGGCCAGCGCGGCGATGGGCGTCAGCGCGATCCGCCGGGTCCTCTCCGGCATCGGCCCCGTCGCACTGCAGGCGGGCACCATCGGCGCGATGAACCTGGTCCTGCTGCTGCTCTACAGCGTCCCGCTGGCTCTCGCCGCGCTGGGCATGCTCCTCGTCATCGCGGCCGTGTTCCTCACCCTCGGCCTGTGGGAACTGCGCTGGCAGCGCCGCCTGGTCGAGCTCAGCAACAAGCTCAACAACCAGGCTTTCCAGACCCTGCGCGGCCTGCCCAAACTCCGCGTCGCCGGAGCGGAGAGTTTCGCGTACGCCGCCTGGGCGGGGGAGTTCGCACGCAGCCGGGAGCTCCAGCAGCGCGCGGGCCGCATCAAGAACGTGACGACGGTCCTCAACTCCGTCTACCTCCCTCTCTGCACGCTCGTCATGTTCATCCTCCTGGCGGGCCCGGCCCGCGGCAGCCTCACGGCGGGGGAGTTCCTCACCTTCAGCACCGCCGTGACGATGCTCCTGACGTCCGTCACGCAGCTCACCGGAGCGCTGATCTCGGCGGCGGCGGTGCTGCCGATGTTCGAGCAGATCAAGCCGGTCCTCGAAGAGGCGCCGGAGGTGCGGGGCGCGAGCACCCAGCCGGGCGAACTCCAGGGCGAGATCGAGGCCCGCGGCCTTACCTTCCGCTACGCCGACGACGGCCCGCTGGTCCTGGACGACGTGTCCCTGTCCATCCGGCCCGGCGAGTTCGTCGCGGTCGTCGGCCCCAGCGGCTGCGGCAAGTCCACCCTGCTGCGCCTCCTGATCGGCTTCGACAAGCCGGTCGCGGGCAACGTCCTCTACGACGGCCAGGACCTCTCGGCCCTGGACCAGTCAGCCGTCCGCCGCCAGTGCGGAGTCGTCCTGCAGAACGCGCAGCCGCTCACAGGATCGATCCTGGACTGCATCTGCGGCGCCGAGACGTTCACGCAGGAAGAGGCCTGGGAGGCGGCGGCGATGGCGGGCCTCGCCGAGGACATCAAGCGCATGCCGATGGGCCTGCACACGATGATCTCCGGCGGCGGCGCGGTCTCCGGCGGCCAGCGCCAGCGCCTGATGATCGCCCAGGCCCTGATCCGCCGCCCCCGCGTCCTCTTCTTCGACGAGGCGACCAGCGCCCTGGACAACGAGACCCAGCGCACGGTCATCGACAGCACCCGCGCCCTGAACGCCACCCGCATCGTCATCGCCCACCGCCTCTCCACGGTGATGGACGCGGACCGCGTCATCGTCATGTCGGAGGGCCGGGTGGTCCAGCAGGGGCCGCCCGCACAGCTCCTTGCGGACACGGGCGGGCGGCTGCACGAGCTGGTGCGGCGGCAGATGCAGTGACGTGTGCGGGGATCCGCTCCAGGACCCCGCCCGCGAAGACGTCGTACAAGGGCAGCGTCTCCAGGTGGACGTAGCCGATGTGGCAGTCGCAGACGGCCAGGGGACAGGCGCGGGGCTGTAGCGCCTTTCTGTACGAGCCGTCGTACAGGTTGCCCAGTTCGCCCCGGACGAAGTGGCAGCGGCGGACCGTGCCCTCGCCGTCGACCGAGATGACGGACTCGCCCGTGCGGCAGGGCAGGCCGGCGGAGCGGTGCGGGTGGCGGCTGTAGGGGAACAGTGGGTCGAGGTCGGTCCACCGGTCGGCCTCGTCGTCGCTGTACGTGTGCCCCTCTGCGGCGTTCACCCACAGGTAGACCTCGGGCGGCAGCGCGGCACGCAGGCGCCGGGCGTCGTCGAGATGCTCGGGAAGGCCCACGATGCCGACGCTGAATCGCACTCCCTGCCGGGTGAGTTGGCGCGTCTTGGTCAGGAAGCGGTCGTACGGGGTCTGGCCCGGGTGGTAGGTGCACCACAGGGCGACGGTGTCGAGGTCGGCCTGTGCCAGCCAGTCCGTGCGGCAGCTGAGGTTCGTCTGGATCGCGACGCGGTCGATGTGCGTCTCGTGGGAGAGCTCGACCAGTGCCCGCCGGTACCAGGAGCGGACCAGACCCTCTCCCCACGGTGTGAAGAGGAGCGAGAGGCGGTCGCCGGTCTGGTGTCCGGCCCAGTCCGTGAAACGCTCCAGGGCCGCCCGGTCGGTGCGCAACTGCTCGGGCGTGTCACGGCGCTTGGCGAACGGGCAGTAAGGGCAGGCGTAGTCGCACGAGGCCAGCGGGCCGCGGTAGAGGATCGTCAGGTCCATGGTCGGCGAACTCACTTCAGTTCGTACGCGGCCATCGCGGCCCGCACCTCGGCGGAGAACAACTCGGGGCCGATCGCGTCGGAGTGCGCCAGGCCCTCCGGCGTCAGGCGAAGCACTCCCGCCGCCGGATCCCGCTCCAGCCAGCCCCGGTCCGCGAACCGTTCGAGTTCGGCGGGGAAATCGTCGTACGGATCGGCGTCGAACCGTTTGCGATAGTCGGCCGACGGCATGCCGTCCGCCTGGAGGAGCGACTGGAGAAGGTGGCGCCGGCGGGCCTCGTTCCCGTCGACCCGGCGGCCGTGCACGGCGCGGCCGAAGTCCTCGGTGGCGGTGTAGTCGTCGATGATCGTGCGTATCTCGCGCAGGTCGACCGCGTAGTCGAAGGAGTAGTGCAGCGAGGAGGTGTACGAACGGGCGCCGCAGCCCAGGCCGATCATGCCGTCGGTCTGGCAGGCGTAGTCGTCCGCGCCCTGCGGGGGCGCGTCCGCGCGGCGGAACATCCGCATCGACACCTGGATGTACCCCTCCGCCAGGAGGTGATCGCGGCCCTGCCGGTAGAGGCGAAGCCGCTGTTCGTCCCAGTCCGCGTCGCTCGGCGCCCTGCCGTGCTTGCCCAGACCGGTCAACGGTCGCACGTACAGCGGATAGAGATAGAGCTCCTCGGGCCGCCAGGCCAGCGCGGCGTCCAGGGAGGTGCGCCAGGTCTGCTCCGTCTGGCCGTCGATCCCGTAGATGAGGTCGATGTTGAGCACCGGGATACCGGCGTCGCGCACCCGCCCCAGCGCAGCCTCGACGTCCGCCCGGCGCTGCGGCCGCACCGCTGCCCGCGCTTCCGCATCGACGAAACTCTGCACGCCCAGACTGAGCCGGGTCGCCCCGCGCTCGGCGAGGACCGCGAGCCGGTCGGCGGTGGCGGTCGCGGGCGATGCCTCGACGGAGAGCGGTATCGCCCGCAGGTCTGCCCCCATGCGCCGCTCGGCGATGTCGCAGAGCCGCTCCAGCTCCGCGGCCTCCAGGTAGGTGGGGGTGCCGCCGCCGAACGCCGCGTTGGCGAACCGTACCGGCGCCGCGCCCTCGCCTTCTCCCAGGGCGTCCCGCACCGCCGTGGCCTGCCGGTCGAGAGCGTCGAGATAGCGGGTGGTCAGCTCGCCGGGCGCACCGATGCGGGTGAAGAGATTGCAGAAGCCGCAGCGGACCTCGCAGAACGGTATGTGCAGATAGAGGGAGAGCGCGTCCTTGGGCTCCGCTGCCCACAGGGTGCGCAGCTCGGGGTGGTCGGCCAGTGGGCGGTAGGCGGTCTTGTGCGGGTAGGCGTAGACGTAGCTTTGGTAGGGGCGCGTGGCGGTGGGGTCCAGAAGCTGAGGTGTGCTCATGCGGACGGCTCCAGGAAGAAGTGGGCGTAGGGGACCGTCCACACGGATTCGTGCCCGAGGCGATGACCCGTGTAGCCGTCGTCTCCGTAGGCCGTGCCGTGGTCGGAGCAGACGATGGCGAAGCAGCGGCGGCGCGAGCTCAGGGCGGTGAACAGTCGGCCTATGTGCCGGTCGATGTACTCCAGGGCGGCTGCGTGCGTCGCGCGGCTGTCGCCTGCGTCGCGGGTGGCGCCGGTCGTGTGGAACCAGTTGGGCTGGTGCAGGGCCGCCGCGTTCAGGAAGAGGAACAGGCGCTGTTCGGCCGGTAGTTCGGCCACCACCTTCTCGGCCCGCTCCACCTGCGCCTCGAAGGACGTCGGCGAGGCTACACCGAACTCCGGCTCCCAGTAACTCTCCTCAAAGAGCCCGGGCAGTACGTCGCCCAGGGCGCCCTGCTTGTTGAAGAACCCCACCCCGCCGATGCACACCGTGCGATACCCGGCGTCCGCCAGGCCCGACACCAGATCGGGGGTGTCGAAGACGAATGTGCGACCGGCGGTTGTCTCGCTGCCCGCGAACCGTGCGGCGAACAGCCGCGGATGCGGCCCGGGTGTGGCGGGCGTGGGCAGGAACCCGGCGAACATCGCCTGGTGCGAGGCATAGGTGAAGCTGCCGGGCGCATGCCGCTTCTCCCAGATCCCGCCCGGCAGATGACGGGCCAGATGCGGGATGCGGCCCGCGGCGGCGAGCTCGACGGCGACGTCGTGGCGCAGGGTGTCGAGGGTGACGAGGAGGAGATCGTCGCGGCCGACGACCTCGTTCATGTCGGGAGCGGGAGAGACATCTGGCGGGCTGCTCGTGGTGTCAGGCGTGCGCATGTTGGTTCCTTGCGGGGTGGTTCGTCGAGCGGGGCGGAGCGGAGGGGGCCTGAAGCGGTGCGGGAGTGGTCGGCGGACGTCGCCGGACGGCGGAGATCTGGGCCGCGTACGTGCCAAGCCCCTCCGCCCCGCTGCCCGGCAGCCCCGTCAGGCGTGGCAGCAGATCACCGAAGGCGTTGACCTCGCCGACGGTGAACCGCCGCCAGCCCAGGGCGGGAAGGAGGTCGACGCCGACGCAGAGGGTGCCGGGAAAACAGGCGGCGGCCCGCTCACAGATGTCCAGGGCCTCCTCCCAATGAGTGCCTGACGCCTCGATCGCGGCAGCCAACTCGCCCCGCGAACCGCCCAGATGGAGGTTCGTCAGAGGCGACTTACTGGTCCGGACGACGGCGTGCGTGGCCCGCCCGCCGATCACCACGATCCGCAGATCGGCCACGCGCGCGTGCAGCGACGCTTTCGGCATCCAACGCTCGACGTGCAGGCCGTCGGGGGCGAGTCCGTCCACGATCGCGGCGATCTCCCGCTCGTCCCGGTAGCGGCGTACCCGGAGGGAGTTGTGCAGCCGACCGCCCGACATCTCCACGGACGTGGTCGCCTGGATGCGTCCGGAGCCCGCCGACTCGACGGCGAGCACTCCGGAGGCCGACGACCCGTGCGCGAGCTTGACGAAGAGCCGTGGCATGCGGTGCTCACGCATCAGCGCCCGTACGTCGTCCCAGCCCCGCACCGCTGTTTTCGCCCCGGAGGTAGGCGACGGCGGGACGGGAACGCCCGCGCGGAGGAGCACGTCGTGGCAGAGCCGCTTGTCGAAGAGCACTCCGAGTTCGTCCGGGTCGTCGAGTCGACGTCCGCCGGTCAACGACCGTACGGCCGCGGTGAACCGTCCGTACCAACGCGCGCTGCCCTCCACCCGCGTGGGGTCGTCCATCGCGCGCAGCGCCAGGTCGACATCGGCGTTCTCACCGGGTGATTCGAGCCGCACCACCTCGTCCGCGCCGAAGGCCGCACCACCAGCGCGCAGCACGTCCAGCCACGGCACGACACGCGGCTCGGGCAGCCCGGCTTCCCGTACGGCCGCCGCGAACAGCTCCACCCGGCGGTTCTCCGGATTGCCGACCACCGCGAACCGCGGACCCGGCAGCTCGTGACACGGCTCGGGACGTGTCGTCGCATGCCCCATGAAGTCCCCCTCTCCGGCTCTCCTGCGGCCGCTATTCGCCCACGGCCACGTAGCGCCACACAGTGCCGTCCTCCTCCTCGTCCTCGTCCGCGTCATCCGGGTCGAGGTCGACCTCGACGCCCGCCGGTTCCAAGGCCTCGCGCACGCGGGTGCTCAGCGCTCCACTGAGAAAGTTGTGATGCAGGTCGAGCTTCTTGAGGTGCGTCAACGGCTGGCCGGCCAGCAGCGCCGTGGCCCCTTCGTCCGAGAGGACGCCCATGGAGAGGTCGAGTATTTCCAGCCGGGCCACGACCGGAGCGGAGGCCATGGCCTCGGCGATCTCGTCCTGGATCTCGCTGTTGCGCAGGGCGAGGTGCCGCAGCCGGGGGAGTCGCGTCCCCGCGAAGAAGGGCTCCAGGTCCGTGACCGCCGCGTCGCCGCCGTACTCGGAGGTGCCAAGCCACAGGTCCAGATGTTCCAGGGCGGGCAGGTCGCTCGCGGCGATGCCGCGCACCGCCTCGACCGGCAGGCCGCCCGACTCGAAGGTCAGTGACCGCAGCCGTCCATGCTGCACGGCAGGGAACGTGAGGCCGTCGCCGCCGCGCACGGCGAACTCCTCCAACTCGGGAAAGGCATCCAGGAGCGGGGTCACACAGGTCTGCTTGATCCAGGAGATCTCGCACTCCTCCGAGTCGATGTCGCCGAGGAACAGGGCCCGCAGCGCGGGCATGCGCTCCTTCGCGCCGACCAGTGCGGCGATCACCTCGTCCGGCGTGTTTTCGTAGGTGTCGCTCCACGCGCCCACGATGATCGCCCGAACCTGCGTGATGTCGACGGCCTCGGCGAACCGCGCGAACGCCTCCTCCCACTGCTCCTCGCTGTCGTACGAGTCGACGGCGATGCGCCAGGCCACGGAATCGGCCGAGGGCTGTTCCCCCTCGGGCTTCTCGTCGAATTGCGGGAACTCGTGGATGGGCAGTCCGTGCCAGTGCTGCTGGTTGTCTCCGATGGTCATGTCCGCCCGCTCCCATAGCCATGGCGCCGAACCGGCGCGCAACTGCGGCGATCCCGAGTCCGTGGTGATCGGCCGATGTGCAGAATTTCTACCAAGCGCCACTGACAACACCCGCCGCGGGGGCCGCAGAAGCGGGTCAGCACGACGCTCGACGGCCGTTGTCAGACCCTCGCCGTACCGTCGGATTCATTGAGCGGTGCAGAGTGTGCCGCGGGGAGGGGACACCCATGTACCGGCAGGGAGATGTGCTCATCGTGCCCGTCGCGGAGTCGGCGCTGCCGCCGCACGTCGCCGACGGTCCGCAGGAGCCGCGCGATGCCCGCGGCAGGCTCGTGCTCGCCCTCGGTGAGGTGACCGGACACGCGCACGCCGTGGTGGGCCCCGGTCAACTGATCCGCGAGTCGGGCTTGTTCGGGCCGATGCTGCTCCACCTGCCCGAAGGCGGACGCGTGGTGCACGAGGAGCACGCGGCGATTCCGCTGCCCAAGGGCTGGTATCGGGTGGTGCGCCAGCGTGAGTACGTGCCGGGTTCCGTGCGTCTGGTGGCCGACTGACGTCGCGCGGGCGAGTTCGATGCGCGGCAGCCGGAAGCGGGAAGCGGGAGATGACGACATGGGAGCGGACGAGATGACGACGGTGGAGCAGGTATTGCCGGTGGAGGGTGACGTGACGGACTGGCGGCAGGTGGCTGCGGCCACCGGCCCCGCCGACCGCGCGGCGGCCGAGGCAGGTGTGCGGCTCGCCTACCGCAGGGCAGGGCTCCCCGAGCCCGGGCGCATCCGCTGGGCCGCTTCACCGCGCGAGGCCGTGCGACTGGTGGCGGCGGAGAAGGACAGCCTGGGCCAGAGTGTGCGCGACGCGGTGCGTAACCGTCCTTGGGCCGCGGAACGGGAGGCGGTGCATGCGAAGTTGGGGCCGGGCGGCTGGTCCGAGCACTGGAACGCCACCGGCGCCCGGCTCTGGGAAACCACCCAGGTCCTCGCCTCCCGCATCCGCACCGGCGTCCTTGAAGACCTGACGGGTGACAGTGCAGGCCTGACGGGGGACAGTCGAAGGGAACAGCAGGCACTTCGCCTCGTCCTCCTCGACGCCGTGCTCGGTCAGCACGAGGCGGCCTGGCTGTGCGCCTTCGACGCATCGAGGGGTGGCTCACTGGACGGCCTCGCGGCGGTCGCCCGCGCGGCGGGCTGGTGGTGGCCCTACGAGCGTGAGGCGATCGTCTGCGAGCGCCCGACGGAGCTCCACCGCGACGAGGCAGGCCGCCTGGACCGCGCCGACGGCCCCGCACTCGCCTTCCCCGACGGGTTCGACCTGTACGCGTGGCGTGGCATGCCGGTGCCGGGGGAGTTCCTGGAGGAACTCTCCGCGCTGACCCCCGAGCGGATACGCGCCGAGGGCAACGCCGAATTGCGCCGCGTGATGCTGGAGCACTACGGCTACGACCGCTACCTGGACGAGTCGGGCGCGGTTCCCGTGCACCGCGACGAGACGGGTGTGCTCTGGCGGATCCAACTGGTCGGTGACGAGGACGTGGTGATGGTCGAGGTCGTCAACTCCACCCCGGAGCCGGACGGCACGAGTCGTACGTACTGGTTGCGCGTCCCGCCCGCCACGCGGACGGCCAAGGAAGGAGTGGCGTGGACGTTCGGGCTGCACCCGGACGCCTACGAGCCGCAGCGCCAGACCTGAATCGGTGGCCGCGGCGCCTCAGGCTCCGGCGGCGTACCGCCAGAAGTCCCGCATCAGTTCGGGGAAGCTGGGCCCGCCCATCTGCAACTGGCTGAACATGAGGGTGACCGTGCCGGTGGACGGGATGATGTGTCCCGTCGTACCGGTGCCGCCGACCCAGCCGTAGCGCCCCGGGTCGTTCCACGGTTCCACGGTCTCGACGTCCACCGAACCGCCGAAGCCCCATCCCATCCCTTCGAGGAAGAGACCGGCGGACTCCCGCTCGGGCGTGGTGAGGTGATTGGTGGTCATCTGCCGCACCGATTCGGGTGTGAGCAGTCGGCGGCCGTCCGCTGCCGTCCCCCCGGCGAGCAGCATGCGCCCGAAGGCGAGCCAGTCGTCGAGGGTCGAGACGAGGCCGCCTGCGCCGGACGGGAAGGGAGGCGGACTGCTCCACTGCCCGTCGGCGGCGTCGAGCAGTTCGAGCCCGGTCCGCGGATCGCGTTCGGGTCCGGCCTCGGCCCCGGCCGCGTAGTAGCTGGTGAAGCGGGCGAGCTTGTCCGGCGGCACCGAGAACGCGGTGTCGGTCATCCCGAGCGGCTCGAAGATCCGCTCGGCCAGGAACTCGGGGAGCGGCACTCCGGTGACCCGGGCGATCAACACGCCCTGGAGGTCGGAGCTGAGGTTGTACAGCCAGCCGTCGCCGGGCTGGTGAAGGAGCGGGATACGGGAGAGCGCGGCCATCCAGGCATCCGGCGCCGGTGGGGCCTGCGGCTGCGGAGGGCCCTGCTTCAGTTCGCTGAACAGCGGTGCGAGGGCGGGCAGCGAGAAGTCCGACGGGAAGCCGTATCCGGTGCGGGAGGTGAGGAGGTGGGAGACGGTGATGGGGCGGATCGCCGGGACCACGTCGTCCACCGGCGAGGACGGAGTACGGACGACGCTCGGCGAGGCGAGCTCGGGGAGCCATCGCCCGACCGGGTCCTCCGGCGCGATCCGGCCTTCGTCGACCAGCATCATGACGGCGGCGGCGACGATGGGTTTGGTCAGCGACGCGATACGGAAGATGGAGTCCCTGGCCATCGGGGCGGTGCCCTCGACGTCGACGTACCCGACGGCCGCGGCCTCCTCGCTCCGGTCACCGCGGGCCACCAGGCCCACCGCTCCCGCCACGGAGCTGTTGCTGACGTGCGTCTCCAGAGTCTTGCGCAGATCGGCCATACGCCTACCCTCTCAGCCCGCACCCGGCCCCGAGCGTCATTTCGTACGCAAAAAGTCGTGCGCAAAGGTCGCGCGCGGAAGTCGTACGCAAAGGTCGTACGCAAAAGCCCGGCCCGCCGAACCGTCGGCGCGATGGCGCCGCGGCCCGGCAGACCGGGCGTGGGTGGTGTGGGGGAACCACCCGCGCGATGGCTCAGCCGGTGATGTTCACGTCGATGCAGGCGTAGAAGGCGTTGCTGGTGTCGGCGATGTTCCACACCGCGAGCACCTTCTGCTTGCCGCTGAGCCCGCCGAAGTCGACCTTGTGCGTGACGGTCTCACCCGGCTGGGCGCCACCGTCGTCGACCTCGGCGATCTTGTTGCCTCCGACGAAGTACTGCCAGGTGCTGGTGCTGTGACGAGCCGTCAGCTTCCAGCTGAAGTCCTGCGAGGAGCCGACGTCGGTGGCCTTCCAACCCTTGCTGTCGTCGTCCAGTTCGGAGAACCGCGAGTTGCCGCCGCTGCACGTCGTCTGCCCCTTGGGGCCCTCGACGCTCTGCGGTTCGTGGGTGATGTCGCCGCAGGACACGGTGCCGTCCGCGCACTGTGCCTGACGGCTCGGGGGCGAGTTGACGTAGCCGTGCGCACTGGCCGGTGACACGGAGGCCAGGACGAGCACGGGCGCGAAACACGCGCCCAGAGCGGCTGCCAGCTTCTGCTTCTTGTTCATCTCTGTTCCCTCTGACTGGGGGGAGGAGGGGCGAGAGACAACCGGGCGCCTCGGTCGACTCATTGGCCTAGACCATACTGGTTGTCGGGGCTCAGTCAACCCTTCAAGTAGTGCCCGTGGTGCGGAAGTTGTGCATGGGACTGCCCGGCGAAGCCCGGCGCACGCATGGCTGAGGGTGCCGGTCAGCAAGACGACGGGACATGTGGCGAAGACAGAAAGTCATTCTGCGGCTCATTCGATCTCCCTAGGGTTGAGGTCATCAACCGGAAGAACGCAGGGAGATTTACCGTGCGCGCAGTGATCCAGAAATCCTTCGGCGGGCCCGAGGTCCTTGAGGTCGTGGAGATGGAACGGCCGAAGCCGTCGGCCGGTGAAGTCCTCGTCAAGGTGCACGCCAGTGCCGTCAACCCGGCGGACGTGGCCGTCAGATCCGGCGCCTTCCCGCTGATCGGCGAGCCGCCGTTCGGCGTGGGCTGGGACATCTCCGGAGTGGTCGAAGAGGCGGGCGCCGGGGCCGGGTTCGCGGTGGGCGACGAGGTGTACGGGATGCCGCTCTTCCCGCGCGCGGCCACCGGGTACGCCGAATACGTCACCGCGCCGTCCGACCACTTTGCCCGTAAGCCCGCCTCGCTCGACCACGTGCACGCCGCCGCCGTCCCCCTGGCCGCGCTCACCGCCTGGCAGGGCCTGGTGCGCGACGCGGAGATCAAGGAAGGCGACCGGGTGCTGATCCAGCGCGCGGCCGGTGGCGTCGGGCACTTCGCCGTACAGATCGCGAAGGCACGCGGCGCCCACGTGATCGCCGTCGCGAGCGCGGGCCGGCGCGACTTCCTGCACGATCTCGGCGCCGACGAGGTCATCGACTACCGCACCACCGACTTCACCGAGGCCGTCAAGGACGTGGACGTACTCCTCGACTCGAACGCACAGGGCGACCTCTCGCTCGGCGTGGTCCGCCCCGGCGGCGTACTCATCAGCATCCTGGAGCACCACGACCGCGAGCTCGCCGCCCGCGTCGAGGCCGCGGGGCGGCGCTTCGCCGGAGTCATGGTCGAACCGGACTCCGCCGGACTCCAAGCACTCGGCGAGCTGATCGACGCGGGCCGGATCCGCCCCTACGTGGAGGAGACGTTCCCGCTGGCCGAAGCGGGCAAGGCGCATGAGCTGATCGCCGCCGGACACGTACAAGGCAAGATTGTCCTGACGGTCTGAACGGACCGACCACGACGGGCGGCACATGACACGCGGCACCGCACGTGACACGCGGAACGACGCGCGGCACGCGGCACGCGACACCAGGAAGGGCGAGGCCGGATGGACATCCTCACCGAGGCGCTGGCCTCGATGCGCACCGGGCACCCGGCGTCCGTACGCACCAACGGCCGCGCCCCCTGGGGCCTGCGCCTGCCACCCGTCGCGGGCGCCGGCTTCCACGTGGTCCTGTACGGCACCTGCTGGCTGGTCCCGCTGCCCGACGCGCCGCCGCACCTGAAGCCCATCCCGCTGAACCCCGGCGACGTGATCTTCCTGCGCGGCGGGCGGGGCCACATCCTCGCCGACCACCCCTCCACCCCGGCCGAGGAGTGCAAGAGCGAGCAGTTCCACCGGAGCGCACCGATCGGCTCGCTCACGCTCGGCGGCGAGGGCGCGGAGACGAGCCTGCTGTGCGGCAGCTACCACCTCGACCAGGGGCGACCCCACCCACTCGTGCGCCAGCTGCCCGAGGTCATCCACCTGCCCACCAGGCACGGACGCCACCCGGAGCTGAGCGCCGCCGTCCAACTCCTTGGCTCCGAACTGGAGAACCCGCGCATCGGCTCGGACGGCATCGTGCCCACGCTGATCGACTCGCTGCTGCTCTATATCCTGCGGGCCTGGCTCGACGACCAGCCCCCGGCCGCCGCTCAGGGCTGGGCCGCCGCCTTGAGCGACTCGGCGGTCGCGCCCGCCCTGTCGGCCATGCACGACGATCCCGCGGCCTCATGGACGGTCGAGTCCCTCGCGGAGCGGGCCGGTCTGTCCCGCGCCGCATTCGCCCGGCGGTTCGCCCTGCTGGTCGGCGAACCGCCGATGGCCTATCTGACCCGCTGGCGCATGACGACCGCCGCCCGCATGCTGCGCGAGTCCGACGCCCCGCTGACGACGGTCGCCGCCCGCACCGGATACGGCTCGGAGTTCGCCTTCGCCAAGGCCTTCAAGCGGGAGTACGGCCTGGCCCCGGGCGGCTACCGTCGCCAGAGCAGAGCGGCCTAGATCTCCGGGTGGTGCCCCGCACTCACACGGCCACGGCGGCCCGCACTCACACGGCCACGGCGACCGCAGCGGTGACACCGACGGCGACAATGAGTCCGCGCAGCACGGTGGGTGAAAGGCGGCGGCCGACCCGCGCACCGATCAGGCCGCCCAGGGTCGAGCCGAGCGCGATCACGCCGGCCACCGTCCAGTCGACGCTCGTCACCGCGATGAACAGGACCGCGGCGACGCCGTTCACGATGGACGCGAGGACGTTTTTGACGGCGTTCAGGCGCTGCAGGTCATCGCGGAGGAACGACCCGAACAGGCCCATGAGCAGCACCCCTTGGGCCGCGCCGAAGTAGCCGCCGTAGACGCCGGTGCCCAGGACACCGGCCCACAGGGGGATGCCGCCGTCCGCACGGCCCGGGGAGTCGCGCCGCGCGAGCCACTTCTGCAGCCGCGGCTGCAACAGCACCAGTACACAGGCGATCAGGATCAGCACCGGCACCGCGGCGCTGAAGGTGTCGGCGGACAGCTTCAGGAGCAGCACCGCCCCCACGACACCGCCGATCAAAGACGCGAGGCCGAGCTTGATGAGTCGGGAGCGCTGGCCCTTGAGCTCGGCGCGATATCCGTACGCCGCGCTGAGCACGCCCGGTACGAGCCCGATGGTGTTGGAGACGTTGGCAAGGACGGGCGGATAGCCGAAGGCGAGCAGCGTGGGGAAGGTGATCAGGGTGCCGGAGCCGACCACCGCGTTGATGCCGCCGGCCGCGACGGCCGCGGCCGCTATGGCCGCTGTCTCGAGTGCCTGCATGGAGCGCCTTTCCGTGGACGGTCGGCGTACCGGAGTGCGGGCAGCCCGGGACGGAGAAGTCTGGTGCGAAGAGGGGCGGGTCGGCACCTGGCCGGGTTCACCTGCCCTCCGGAGGGCAGGTG
>NZ_JBSGSG010000129.1:0-18074 GCF_053606765.1 Streptomyces sp. NPDC055189 | reverse complement strand
GCGTCCTGCCGCGCACCCGGCCCACGGCCGCTAGGAACCGATCAGCGGATAGTGGTCGGACAGGTTGGTGTACGTGTACTTCTTGCCCCAGCTGGAGACCGTCCAGGGAGCGCTCTGCTCCTTGACGACCTCGTTGTGCCAGGCGGCGGGGCGGGCATGGCCCTCGCGGTGCAGGACGTAGTCGAGGTCCTCGCGGGGGTCGTCCGGGTAGCGCTCGGCGGCGATGGAGTTGTCCCGGGTGTCGAAGGAGTAGGGGTGGCCGCTGCGGCCGTCGGCGGGGGCGAAGCCTCCGTCGGCGAGCATCGAGGCGTACTCACCGCTGTGCGAGTCGACGTTGAAGTCGCCCGCGGCGATGACCTGTTCGTCCGACGGGATGTTCTTGGCCTCCAGGAAGGCGTCCATCTCCTTGAACTGCGAGGCGCGGGTCGCGGCCGCCTCGCCGGAGCCGCAGCCCGGGTCGGTGGACTGGGTGTGGGTGCCGACGACGTGCACCTTCTTGCCGTTGACGTTCAACTGGGCATAGACAAAGCCCTTGTTGGAGAACGAGTCGGAACCGCACGCCTCCTGGTAGACGTACTGCTCCTTGCGCAGGATCGGCCACTTGCTCAGGACGGTGACTCCGCCGTCCTCGGGGGTCACCGAGGAGTACGCTCCGCCGGTGGCGTCCCAGCCGTCCTTGCTGCGGCCCATGACGGGGGTCTGGTGCGGGTAGCGGTCGGCGGCGTTGGCCTTCAGCACGTCGGAGGATGAGTTGTCGAAGGCCTCCTGGAGGACGACGACGTCCTTGCCCTGGAAGAAGTCCGCGGCCGGTATGGCCTTGGCTCGGTGGTCCTGACCCCAGTTCGGGTAAAGGTTCTTGCTCATGAGGAACGCGTTGTACGAGAGCACCTTGAGTGCGGGCGTGTCGACGGACGCGGCAGGCGTGTCGGCGGCGGTCGCGGACGGGGCGACGGCGGCGAGCGTGGCCGCGGCGAGCACCGTGGTGATCGCGACGGCGTGAGTCCTGCGCAGCGCTGGGTGCGGCACTGAATCTCCCGGGAGTGGGGGGTGTTGTGAGGGTGCACGTGATGTGGCTGACGTGGCGCCGCATATCCAATCAGCCGGGGCTACTTCTGGGGATACGCCGCGTGAACAAAGATCCCGCGGCGGGAGCGGGGCGATTTTGTGCGGGCTGGCGCGTGTGAGCTGCTGTTCCGTGTGGACTGCCCTTGTGCGTGGCTGCCCTTGTGCGTGGCTGCCCTTGTGCGTGGGGGTGTTACCTGCGGGCTCTTTTGCATGAGCCTCAGAGATCGGCGAGCGTGCTCTCCACCGTGTCGAGCAGCGCCTGCCGGTCGTCCTGGACGCGGGCCAGGATGCGAAGGCCGTAGTACGTGCTCTGCACCCGGCGCGCGACGGCCCGCGCGTCGGCGGTGGAACGGAGCTCGCCCGTCCGGCTGCCGGCCGCCACGACCGCGCGCAGCTCCTCCTCCACCCGGTCGAAGTTGCGCCGCACCGCGTCCTTCACCTCCGGGTCGAGCCCGGCGATCTCGACGGCCGCGTTGATCGCGAAGCAGCCGCGCCCGTCCGCCTCGTCGAGATCGGCGTCCACGGCGTGGACCATCATGTCCCGCAGCCGCTGCTTCGCCGGCCCTTCGCCCCGCAGGATCTCGATCTGCTCGGCGGCGCTGGTCTCGTAGTAACGCCGCAGGGCGCGCAGATAGAGCTGACGCTTGCCGCCGAAGGTGTTGTAGAGGCTGGAGGGCCCGAGCCCGGTGCTGTCGCACAGCGCGCGCGTCGATGTGCCCTCGTACCCGTGGCGCCAGAACGTCTCCATGGCGGCGGTGATGACGCGGTCCTCGTCGAACTCTCGTGGCCTGGCCATGGTCCTCACAGTACGGGTTTTGGAATACGCGTACAAAACGCCTGGTCCCGCTCCGCCCGCTGGAGCCGCGCCGCCCAGAGCACGGCCACCGCTCCGGCGGCGGCGAGGGCGGCGCCGACCCAGGCCACGGAGGCGTAGCCGAGTCCGGCGTCGATGGTCATGCCGCCGAGGAGCGGGGCCAGGGTGTTGCCGACGTTGAACGCGGCCGTGTTGGTGGCGCCGACCAGCGTCGGGGCCGCCGGGGCGAGGGTGAACACCCGGGACTGGAGGGATGGGTTGGTCACGTATCCGACAAGGCCGAGCAGGAAGACGAGCGCGATCACCACGACGGTGGATTCGGCCGTCAGGGCGAGCAGCGCGGAGAAGAGGGCGAGCGCGCCGAGACCCAGGCCGAGGGTCCGCAGGGGGCGGACCTCGGCCGTGCGCCCGCCGATGACCAGGCCCACCATGCCGCCGACGCCGAACAGGGCGAGGACCGCGGGCACCCACCCCTCGGGCACTCCGGTCACCTCGGTCAGCAGGGGCGCGAGATAGCTGAAGGTGACGATGACCGCGCCGAAGGCGAAGGCCGTGATGGCGTACGAGAGCCAGAGCTGGGGACGTGCCATGCCGCGCAGCTCGGCCCTGACCGACGTGCGCCCGGCCTCGCCCCGGCCGCCCTGTCCGCCCGGGACCACGAGCAGCGTGCACACCAGGCTCACCACGGTGGCGGCGGCGACCGCCCAGAACGCGGCGCGCCAGCTGGAGTACTGGCTCAGCACGGTGCCGGCCGGCACACCGACGACCGTGGCAAGGGTCAGGCCGCCCGCCACGACGGCGACGGCCCTGCCCTTGGCCGCGGGCGGCACGAGGGCGACCGCGGTGGCCACGGCCACGCCCCAGTACCCGGCGTACGCGAGGGCGCTGATCACGCGGGTGACGAAGAGGACCCCGTAGCCGGGCGCGAGGGCGCCGATCACGTGGGCGACGACGAAGGCCGCCTGGAGGGAGACGAGCGCGGTACGCCGGGGCCAGCCGAGGGTGGCCACCGCGAGCAGCGGCGCGCCGACGACCATGCCGATCGCGAAGGCCGAGATCAACAGCCCCGCGTCCGGGATCGACACCCCCAGGTCGGCGGCCATGCCCGACAGGAGGCCGGACAACATGAACTCCGAGGTCCCCTGGGTGAAGATGCCGAGCCCAACTATGTACACCGCAGGCGGCATTGAAACCCTCCTGATCGCGCTCTACTTTTTGAAGCGGTCGCTCCAAAACTGACGCTCAGGACGCTAACACATTCTGAATCGATCGCTCCAAAAACGTCAGTGGACGGCTCGATCACAGCTGACCGGCTCACCGGTCGCGCGCTCCGCCGCACTGCGCAGCACGCAGAATTCGTTGCCTTCGGGATCGGTGAAGACCACCCAACCGGTGCCGTCGGGGTTCCTGCGGTCCGCAGCCACGGTCGCCCCCGCCGCCAGCAGCCGTTCGACCTCTTCGTCGCGGGTGCTTTCGGGCTGGAGGCAGAGGTGGACGCGGTTCTTCCGGGTCTTCGGCTCGGAGACTTCGGCGAAGTAGAGGTGCAGGCCGGTGGGGAGGGCGATGGCCGCGGTCGATTCGCCGGGGAGGTCGTCGTCGTTGAGCGGGTGACCCACCACCTTGCTCCAGAACTGGGCCAGTTCGTAGGCGTCGGCGCAGTCGAAGGCAACATTGAAGAGGGTCGAGCGCATGGGCGGGCCTTTCGTCGTCGTCTCGTCGTCGTCTCGTCGTCGTCCGTGGCGGCGCGCGGTCGCAGGGTCTCGCCGGCCGGCGCCCGCCCTCACACCCTCATGGCGGCGGGCCGCGCCGCCAAACGAACTTGGCCGCCAAGCGGATTTGTCAGTGGCGGGTGCCATTCTGACCGGCATGAATCCGCTGCCGCCGACCAGTGCGAAACCGCTGACCCTGACCGACCTCTCCGCGGCACTGCGCGCCGCGTGGGCCGCCGACACCTGCTCGCCGGACGACGTCGCCCGCGCCCCGTGGACCGCAGACAACCCGGCCCGGGGGCACTGCGACATCACCGCGATCCTCGTGCACGACATATTCGGCGGCGAGTTGCTGGTCGGCGAGGTGCGGTCGGCCGATGGCGAGCAGCAGGGCTTCCACTGGTGGAACCGTCTCGCGAGCGGGGTCGAACTGGACCTGACACGCGAGCAGTTCAGGCTCGGCCAGCGGGTCACCGCGCCGCGCTCCGTGGAACGACCGCCGGGCCGCCTGCCGCGCCGCCAGGCGGAGTACGAACTGCTGCGGCAGCGGTTCGCCGAGGCGGTATCGGCAGGGGCGGCCTGCACGACGGGGACGGCTTAGCAGGTACCGCTCGCCGACCGCTGCTTGCCGACCGCTGCTCACCGGCGGTTCGGCCGTCCGGGGCGGGGTAATCCCTTCTTCCCGATCTAATCCTATTTGTGCCGTTATGTTCGCAACATGATCATCCCGGCACGAAGACTGAACGCGCGGCACCTGACCGCACGAAGACTGACCGCCCGCAGGCCGACCGCCCGCAGAGCGAGCGCATGGCGCCGGACGACCGCCTGCGCACTGACCGCCCTCGCCCTCACCGCACTCGCCGCCTGCGGCTCGGACCCGGCTCCGGGAGCGGGCGGCCATGACCGGACCGCGCGCTCCACGGCGAGCACTCCGCCCCGCCCCGCGACGCTCGCGCCCGGCCCCGCGGGCCTCACCCCTGTCTTCAAGAACGCCCCGCGGACTCCGGCGTCCGCCGCCGCCCCCACCGTGGCCCTCACCTTCGACGCCGACATGACCGCCGACCAGGGGCCCCGCGCCGCGGCGGGTGAGCGGTTCGACAATCCGGCACTGGTGAGGACGCTGCGCCGGGAGAAGGTGCCGGCGACGTTCTTCATGACGGGGCGGTGGGCCGAGGAGTATCCGGCGCAGGCCAAGGACATCGGCCGGGATCCGCTCTTCGAGGTCGCCAACCACTCGTACAGCCACTACGCCTTCACCGACCGCTGCTACGGCCTGCCGACCGTCCCCGCCTCCCGCATGCGCGCCGACGTGGAGCGCGCCTTCGCCGCCTTCCGCAAGGCGGGCGTCGAGCACCAGGTCCCGTACTTCCGCTTCCCCGGCGGCTGTTACGACAAGCGGTCGCTGCGCGCACTGGCTCCCGGCGGGGTCACGGCCGTGCAGTGGGACGTGGTGAGCGGCGACGCGTTCGCGACGGACGCCGACGCGGTGGCCCGGCAGGTGCTCGACGGGGTACGGCCCGGATCGGTGGTCGTCATGCACTGCACGCGCAGCGCGGCTCCGACGACGGAACGGGCCCTGCGGACGATCATCCCGAAGCTGCGCGAACGCGGCTTCCGGTTCGTGCGCGTTTCGGAGCAGATCCGGGCGGCCGGCGCACGCGGATAACCTGCCCCACATGGACACCACCGCCGACACCACCGACACCGCCGACTCCCCCGAGGGCCCGTTCGCCGAGTGCGTACTGTGCCGCAAGCCCACGGAGTACCCGGAAACCCAAAAAGGCGTGACGCTGTGCCCCGTATGCGAATGGCACGAGGCGCAGCGCACTGCCTGCTCGGGCTGAGCCGCCGCGACGACGGCACTGCGGACGACTCCGGCCGATCCCCTGCCGGGCGGGCTGGCAAAATGGGCCCGTGAGCAGCGATCAGACCTCCGCCGGGAATCCCGGGCCGCAGGACATCCAAGACCCCGGGGACAGCCCCTTCCGCGTGGAGCCGACGTCCCGCGACGAGGCGCCACAGTACGTACTGCCGCTGGTGACCCGTATCGAGCGTGCCGAGCCCCCGCACCGTACGGACGCCCTGGAGACCGCGGCGCGTGCGGTGCTCGTCATGCTCGGCGATGAGCGGTCCCTGGGCGAGGGCGAGTGGGCGCAGGCCATGCGGGACTGGCAGGACGCCCGGATCCGCAAGGTGGTGCGGCGGGCCCGCGGTGCCGAGTGGCGGCGGGCCGAGGCGCTCCCCGGCATCACGGTCACGGGCAAGTCGGCGGAGGTCCGCGTCTTCCCACCGATCCCGCTGGACGGCTGGCCCAAGGAACTCGCGAAGCTCCAGGTGTCCGGCACGGACCTGGACGACCCGGAGCCGGTGCCGCCCGCGGACTCGACCGCGCCGGTCCTGTGGATGAGCCCCGACGTGGACATGTCGGCGGGCAAGGCGATGGCGCAGGCGGGACATGGCGCCCAACTGGCGTGGTGGGAGCTGTCGGACGAGGAGCGCGCGGCCTGGCGTGACGCCGGATACCCGCTCTCCGTGCGCACCCCCGACGCCGCACTCTGGCGCGAACTCGTGGCGAGCGGCCTGCCGGTGGTGCGGGACGCGGGGTTCACGGAGATCGCGCCCGGTTCCTGCACCGTGGTCGCCGACCACCCCGCCCTGCGTCGTTGAGCCCTCCCTCGCCCCCGTGCTCAGGTGCGCAGGGCTCAGGTGCTGACGCTGGCCACGGGGTCGAGGCCGTAGGTACGGGCGTAGCCGTTCTCGGTGCCGACGAGGAGGTCGACGATCTCGAAGTAGCGGTCCCAGAACGGGGTTTCGCGCAGTGCGTCGATGAGGAGCTGGTACGCCTCGTGGTCGTCGGCCTCCCAGACCCACACGTCGGTGACGCGGGCGGAGTAGAACTCCGTGTCGTAGAAGCGTGACCGTACGCCGCTCGTCTTGGCCTTGATCGCGGGGATGACCCGGGTGGAGAAGGCGTCCACCCGCTCCTGGACGGTCATCGCGAGCCACTCGGGTGTGGTCTTGACGAGGATGAATGCGGTGACCGGCGGTGTGGTGGTGACGGTGGTGCTCTCGGCTGGCATGGCTGGGCCTCCTGGGCGTCGTTCGGTCGGTTCGTACGGTGGGTCGTCGGTTACCTGAAGTGCCTCAGGAGAGGACCGCCGGCTTGAGCGTCCGCGCGCACCACTGCTCGAAGGTGGTGGGGGTCGCGGTGTCCGGGGTGCGGGCGACGCCTGCGTCGAGGCCCTCGTTCTTGGCCCGCTTCATGTCGACGATGCCTTGCGCGAACGCCTCGTTCAGGCGGTAGCCGACGAGGGTGTCGTACAGCTCGTCGAGCGGCTGGCGTTCGTAGCGGACGGGGCGGCCGAGCTGCTCGGTCATGATGCGGGCCAGGTCGTCGGGGGAAAGGTCCTGCGGCCCGAGGACCGGGACGTCGTCGTTGCCGGTCCAGGTGCGGTCGAGAAGCAGGTCCGCCGCGACGGCCGCGATGTCGGCGACGGCGACGAGAGGTGCCCTGCGGTCCGCGTCGACGGCGTCGGTGAAGACGCCCTTCTCCCGGAGCGATTCGGCCTCCTCCAGGAGGTTCTCGAAGAAGGACGGGTTGGCCAGGGCCCGGTAGGCGACGCCGGTGCCCGCGATGAGGTCGTCCATCGCGTGGGTGGCCGTGACGAGTCCCGCGCGGTCGGCGACCGGCGTGCCGCGGCCGAGCGCGGAGACGCCGACGACGTGGCCGACGCCGTGTGTGACGAGGGCCTTCGCGGCGGGGCGGGTGAATCCGCTGTAGGCGTCCTCCGGAGTCAGGGAGGCGTCCGGCGGTACGAGCCAGAACACGGCGTCCGCGCCATCGAAGGCGCGGTCGACGATCTCGGGGTCGCCGTGCGAGCCGGTGATCACCTCGACGCGTTCGCGCACCGCGTCGGTGAGGCGGGCGGGATCGCGCACGATCACGCGCAGTTCCTCGCCCCGGGCGGGGGCGGACTCGATGAGCAGCCGCAGCAGGTGGCCGCCGATGTTCCCGGTGGGAGCGGTAATGACGATCATGGAAACCTCGTGGGGTCGTGCCGGATCGGTACGTCCCTCATCCTGCGGAGGACCCCGGTGTTGCCACAATGGGAACTTCAGCAAGGAATCATTGCCTGAAATGGAATTATGCCGATGAGCAGCAACCCGAGCAGTCCGAGCAGTCCAGAACCCTTCGAACCCTTCATCGACGCCAACCTCGCCCTCGCCCTCGACGCGCTGCTGGCCGAGGAGAGCGTCACTCGCGCCGCCGCGCGGCTGCGCACGTCCCCCGCCGCCATGAGCCGCACACTCGCCCGCCTCAGGCGCGTCCTCCAGGACCCCCTCCTGGTCCGGGCCGGCCAGCGGATGGTCCCCACCCCCAGGGCCCGGGCCCTGCGCGACGAGGCCGCCACGGTCGTACGGCAGCTCGGAGCGCTGCTCACTCCCGGCGCCGGAGCCGACCCCGCCTCGCTGCGCGGCACCTTCACCCTCCAGGCGGCCGACCTGATCGGCGCGGCACTGGCCCCCGGACTGCTGCGGCTGGCCGGGCAGGAGGCGCCGGGGGTCTCGTTGCGGTTCCGGGCCGAGGATCTGGAGGCCGGACCGGCTCTCCGCGACGGCCGTATCGACCTGGAGGTCGGGTCCATCGACCACGTCGATCCCGAGACCGCGGTCGAGGAACTCGTCGCCCTCCGGATGGCGGCTGCCGTCCGTCCCGGACACCCCCTCGCCGAGGGGACGTTGACCCCGGAGCGGCTCGCCGCCGCCGAGCACGTCGTGGTCAGCCGCCGCGGCCGGTTCAAGGGGCCCATGGACACCGCCCTGGCCGAGCTGGACCTCCGGCGCCGGGTCGCCGTCGTCCTGCCCAGCCACATGGCCGCGATGACCCTCGCCGCCGCAAGCGACGTCGTCTGCCTCGTCCCCACCGCGCTCCCCGGCGCCGCCCCCTCCCCCCTCAGCGACCCGGCCACCGCCCTCGGCCTGCGGCTCCTCGACATCCCGCTGCCCCTGCCGCCGCTGTCCGTCGGCATGGCATGGCACCCCCGCCAGGCCGCCGACGGAGGCCACCGCTGGCTCCGCGACACCGTCCGCCGGACGCTCCTCGCACCCCGGAGCCCGGCCGTCTGACGTGCGCGCCCACAGGCACGGTGCGGCAGGAGAGGATGTACCTCGGGAAACGTACGAGGGAACGGCGCTGAGGAGACCGGCATGGCGAGCGAGACCGGCATGGCGAGCGGAATCGGCGCGAGCGAGGACACACAGACGGGTTCAGGCGCGGGCGCGGGGACAACGAAGCTCGACGGCCGGGTGGAGCGCGGCAACCAGACGCGGCGCCTCGTCCTGCGCCGCACGGTCGACATCGCCTCGGTGGAGGGCCTGGACGCACTGTCGGTCGGCCGACTCGCCACGGAGTTGAAGCTCAGCAAGAGCGGGGTGTTCGCGCTCTTCGGCTCCAAGGAGGAGCTGCAGCTCGCGACCATCCGCGCGGCGGGCCGCATCTTCCTGGACAACGTGGTGGAACCGGCCCGGCAGTCCCCGCCCGGCCTCGACCGGTTGTGGCAGCTGTGCGCGCGCTGGCTCGACTACTCGGAACAGCGGGTCTTCCCCGGCGGCTGCTTCTTCTACGGCGTGATCGCGGAGTTCGACGCCCGCGAGGGCGCGGTGCACGACGCCCTGGTCCACGCCGACCGCGACTGGAACGGCCAGGTCGAGGGCTGCGTCGCCGAGGCCCGCGACACCGGCGAGCTGCGCCCGGACACCGACGTTCCGCAGTTGGCCTTCGAGCTCATCGCCTTCATGGAGGCGGCCAACGCGCACTCGGTGCTGCACGACGAGCCGGACTCCTACCGCAGGGCGGGCGCCGCCATCACGGCACGGCTGCGCGGCGCGGCGGCGGATCCGTCCTCGGTGCCTCAACTCCCCTGAACTGTCCGGCTGATGGAATGCGGAACCGGCCCCGGAAACAAGTAGCACGACCGTTCGTTTAGATTTATGCTTGCCGTATGCCCACACCGATTACACGCACACGCTCGATCATGCGTTCGCCCTGGCAAGCGGGCCCCGCGGCGCACACTCCGGGCCCGGTCCTGGTGAGCGTCACGGAGTTCACCGCACACCGGCACTCCCAGACCGCCCCGATCGCCCTGGCGGGACTGCGACTGCGCAGGAGCTGGCCGGGGACGCCCGGCGCCGTCGGCATGTGGCTCTGGGCCGACCCGTGGCACAAGCGCTCGGGGTCCGTCTCGCTCTGGTCCGACGAGCGATCGCTGTACGCGTTCGTCGGGCGCCCCGACCACCTGCGGATCGTCCGCGCGCACAAGGACCGGGGCGCGATGCGCGCCACCGCCTGGACGGCCGACCGGTTCGACCCGGATGCCGCCTGGGCCGCCGCCCACGCGATCGTCTCCGACCCGACTTCCTGGCCGGGAGCGGCCGTTCACAGCGGAAGGATCCTGAGGAGGACCCCATGACCGACCTCATCGCACTGGACCGCATCGCCGTCCGGGAATCACTGCGCGTCCTGAGCGCCGCCCGCGACACCGACTGGGAACGCCCCTCGCCCTGCGCGGGCTGGACGCTGCGTGACCTCGTGTCGCACATGGCCGCGCAGCACCACGGTTTCGCGGCGGCGGCGCGGGGCTCGGGCGCCGACCGTACGTACTGGATCGCGCCGGACCTCGGCCGCGATCCGTTCAAGATCTACGAGGAGTCGGCACGGCACGTCCTCGCCGCGTTCGCGGAAGAGGCCGAAGGGACCGAACGAGGCGCCCTAGGGACCCAACAAGGCGTCCTGGAGCGGGGGTTCACCCTGCCCGAGATCGGCGGGACGTTCACGGGCCGGATCGCCGTCGGCTTCCACTTCCTGGACTACGTGGTGCACGCCTGGGACGTGGCGACGACCATCGGCATCACCGTCGACCTCGCACGGCCGGTCGTCGGGGCCGCTCTCGAAATCGCCCGCAGGGTACCGAAGGACCCCGAACACCGGGGCCCCGGCACCGCGTTCGCCCCCGTACTGCCCACTCCGGAGGACGCGTCCCCGCTGGAGGAGATGCTGGCCCTGCTAGGACGGTCGCCGGTATCCGCGCACCGGTGATCCGAAGCCGCCGGGCAAAGCGTTGAACATCACGCACGCCTCTTCCGTATCTCCCGGTACCAGGAAGTAGCTTGCCTCCACGGCAGGTTGACCGGGCAGGGAGGCACGGCACATTGCGGCGCATCAACGGTACGGCTCTGATCATCGCGGCACTCGTGGTCACACTGGGCGCACTCGCGTTCCCCATGTGGTCCTACGCCGACCGCTCGGGCACGGGGCCCGCCAATCTGGCCGCAGGGTCCGTCGCGACACAGTGGGGTCCGCTCTCGGCGGCCGACCGGGATCTCCTTGTGAAGGTGCGGCTCGCGGGGCTGTGGGAGCTGCCCGCGGGCCAGCAGGCCGTCGAGCGGGCACCGACCGAGGCGATCAAGGAAGCCGGTGACCATCTGATCGTCGGCCACACGGACCTCGACAAGCGGGCCCGTTCGGTCGCGGCGCAGCTCGGCGTGGAGCTGCCGAACCAGCCCACCGCCCAGCAGCAGGGCTGGCTGCAGGAGCTGAGCGAGGCCGAGGGCATGGAGTATCAGCGGAAGTTCGCGAACCTGCTGAGGGTCGCGCACGGCAAGGTGTTCGCGGTGATCGCGCAGGTGCGCGACAGCACCCGCAACACGCTGATACGGCAGCTCGCCAGCGACTCCAACCAGACGGTCCTCGACCACATCACGATGCTGGAGGCCACCGGACTTGTCGACTTCGACGACATAGCCAACGGCGGTGCCGCCACCGCGACGGCCAGCCCCACCGGTCCTCCCCCACCCTCCGGGATCACTCCCCCGGAGCCCCCGCCGGCCGGCCCGACCGGCGACGTGTCCACGACCTCGCGGCCCTCGCCCGCACCGCCGGGCGAAGTCAACACAAACAGGCCGGAACCTCAAATGTAGCTCTGAACGTCCCTCTTCAGGGGTTCGGCCGCATCGGTCGGGGCCATGACCACTGCACACGTTCACAAGACACGCGCGCGAGCACGAGTACGAGTACGTGCGCGAGTACGTGAACGAGCACGACGCGGGGTCTTGGCGGAGGAGGGGGAACATGAAGCACCTGGGGACCGGAATCGGGTGGCGTCCGGAGATCGCGGACGCCGTGGAACGCATGCCGGGCATCGACTGGGTCGAGGCCGTCGCGGAGAACCTGTGCCCGGGGCACCTCCCCGATTCCCTCCTGCGGCTGCGCGAGCGCGGTGTCACGGTGGTGCCGCACGGCGTCTCGCTCGGCCTCGGCGACGCGGGCCGTCCCGACGAGACCCGCCTCGCCGCGCTCGCCGAGCGCGCGCAGGCGCTCGGATCGCCGCTGGTCACCGAGCACATCGCCTTCGTACGCGCCGGGGGCCCGCTGACGGCTTCGCAGCCGCTTGAGGCGGGCCATCTGCTTCCGGTGCCGCGCACCCGCGACGCGCTCGACGTGCTGTGCGAGAACGTACGCATCGCGCAGGACGCGCTGCCGGTGCCGCTCGCCGTGGAGAACATCGCGGCGCTGATCTCCTGGCCCGGCGAGGAGATGACCGAGGGGCAGTTCCTGTACGAGCTCGTCGAGCGCACGGGCGTCCGCCTCCTCATCGACGTCGCCAATCTCCACACGAACCACGTCAACCGCGGCGAGGACCCGGCGAAGGCCCTGGACGAACTGCCGGTCGAGGCCATCGCGTACGTCCATGTCGCGGGCGGCTTCGAGCGGGACGGCGTCTGGCACGACAGCCACGCCCACCCCGTGCCCGAGCCGGTCCTCGCGGTCCTGGCGGATCTGGCATCACGGGTGACCCCGCCGGGTGTCCTCCTCGAACGCGACGAGAACTTCCCCGCGCCGCAGGAGCTGGAGCGGGAGCTGGACGCGATACGGGAGACCGTGCGGGCGGGCGCACCGGCCTCCGGCGAGTGCGCCACCGTAACGGCACCGCCCGCATCCGCGCCCCCCGTGCCCGTACCCGACCCCACCCGGCAGCGTCTCGCCCTCGCGCAGACCTCGCTCCTCTCCGCGCTCGTCGCGGGGACACCCGCGCCCGAAGGGTTCGACCGGGCCCGGCTCACCGTGCAGAGCCGGGCGTTGGCCGGGAAGCGGGCGGACGTCGTGGCGAAGGTGGCGCCCGAGCTGCCGGAGATTCTCGGCAAGGCCTACCGCGCTCAGTTCCTCTCGTACGCCCAGACACGGCCGATGTCCGGCGGATACCGGCGCGACGCACTGGACTTCGCCGAGCGGCTGCTGCTCGCCGGGCAGCCCGAGGACTCCGCGGCACGCGGTCGGCTCACCCGGTGGTGGCTGGATCGGTCCGGACCCGCGCCGCTGGACGGCCGGCCGGTCACGCGGTGGCTGCGGGCGGCGCGTCTCGCCCTGCGGCGGGGATAGGGGGAACGGCCGTGGAGATCCTGTCCGTCTGCTTCGCCCTGCTGGTCGCGGCCTCGTCGGCCGCTCTCCTCGTCGGTGTCTCCCGTATACGGCAGGCCGCGCCCGCGCAGCCCGACGCACAACGCGGAGCCGTGTTCGACCCCCTGGAGGCCGCCTTCCTCGCCGGCGGACCCGGCAGGGTGGCCGACGCCGCCATAGCGGCCCTGCACGAGGACGGGCGCCTGGTCGTCGCGTTTCCCGGCATCGTCGAGATCCGGTCGGCCGAGGCCCGCAACCCGGTGGAGGCCGCGGCGATCGAGGCCCGCGCCTCCGCGCCGAGCAGCGCCCTGCACTGGCTGCGCATCGGCGTGATGCGCAGCCCCGCCGTACAGGCGATCGGCGACGCTCTGGCCCTGCGCGGCATGATGGTGCGGCCCGAGCCCCTGGCCCGCTTGCGGCGCCTGAGGATCCGGCACAACGTCCTGAGCGTCGTCGGCTTCTTCGTCGTCATCGCCGTCATCGCCGTCGAGGACGACGACGGCCCTTCGTGGGACCCCGTGAGCGCGTCGACGGTCGTCCTGATCGCGGCCTGGGTGATCGGCGCCCTGATCGGCATGGTCTGCGGCCGTGCCGCCCGCACCCGGGTGACCGCGACGGGCCGGACCGCGCTCGCGGAGTACCGCGCCGCGGGCGAGAACGTCCACGGCGCGGCGCACCTCGTGGCGGTGGGCGGCCTGGTCGGAGTCCTCGACCCGGGCCTGCGCGCGCAGCTGGAGGCAGCGCACCGCGTCAGGCCGGGGCGGACGTCGGGCTCGTCATCGGCGTACGCGAGCTCCGGGAGCACCATCGCGTGGTGCGGGGGCGGCGGGGCGGGCGGCGGCGAAGGCGGTTCGGGCTGCGGCGGCTCCGGCTGCGGAAGCTCCGGCTGCGGCGGCGGCTCCTCGTCCTGCGGGGGCGGCGGGGGTGGAGGCGGCTGCGGGGGCGGCGGAGGGGGCAGCTCTTAGGCCCCGGCCTCCATCACCGCTCCGGCCAGGGCTTTGGCCAGAGCTCTGAGCCGGGAACAGTGCCCGCCCGCCTTCGATGCCCCTTACCCGTACGGCAGTTGACGTACTCCGGACCGTATACCGCAGGGCCCTCCCCGTGGCGCACTAACGTGCGGCGCGCAACAGGAGGCGTCATGCGATCCATCAACGGCACCGGCCTCATCGTCGCGGGACTCGTCGCGACCCTGGCCGCGCTGCTCTTTCCCGTCTGGTCGTACGAGGACAGGTCGGGCACCAGTCTGGACAGACTCAACGCGGAGACCGTGTCGACGGAGTTCGGCCCGCTCTCCGCGCTCGACCGCGACTTCATCGGCAAGGTGCGCCTCGCCGGGCTCTGGGAGCTTCCCGCCGGACAGCAGGCCGAGGCGCGCGGCACCACCAAAGCGGTCCAGACCGCGGGCGAGCATCTCGTCGAGGGCCATACGTTCCTGGACGCGCGGGTGCGCGAGGTGGCGACGCGGCTCAACCTCGAACTGCCCAGCCAGCCCAACCCGCAGCAGCGGGAGTGGCTGGACGAGCTGAGCGACGCGGACGGCGACGTGTACGACGAGAAGTTCGCCAACATTCTGCGCGCCGCCCACGGCAAGGTCTTCTCGGTGGTCGCCGAGGTCCGCGCGACCACCCGCAACTCGCTGGTGCGCGCGCTCGCCGACGACGCGAACACGACGGTCCTCGACCACATCACGGTCCTCGAGGGCACCGGCCTCGTCGACTTCGACGATCTGGCCCGCGACGCGGCATCGGCGGCTCCCGCCCCGGTGACCCGCTCCCCGGCCCCGCCGGGCCCGGCCGGCACACCGGCCCCCGCGACCCCGGTCTCCCCCTCCCCCACGTTCCCCCTGCCCCCACCGGCGTCCCGTCCCAGACCGACGAAGCCCGCAGAGATCACGAAGTCCGCGAAGCCCAAGGAAGAGAAAAAGGAAGAGAAAGAAGAAAAGGGGAAGAACAAACCCCGCAGCAAAGCGGAACGTTATGTACCCGCGACCCCGCGTCCGCATGCTGAATAACCCGTGGCGCGGCCCCGTTTTCTCGCATAAAACACCGGCATGTTCTGGCTTCCCCTCCTTCTCGTGGCCTGGGTCGTGACGGGCCTGTCCTGTGCCCGGCTCTGCCTCACCGCGTACCGTGCCGGCCGGCACGGCGCCACCCCGGAGCACCGTCATGAACTGACGCTCTACGAAGCCGCGTTCCTCTCCGGCGGCCCCGACCGCGTCGCCGACCTCACCCTCGTGTCGATGGCCCGCACCCGGCGCCTGCTGCTCGCGCACACCGGCTGGGCAACGGTCGTCGACCCGGTGGGCGGCGACGACATGGAGCGTTCCGTGCTCGGCGCCATAGGGGCCGAGGGGCAGTCGCCGATAGGTCCGGTACGCCGGGCGGCGGCAGGGACCGACGCCATGCGCGCCCTCGCCGACCGCCTCGTCGCGGCGGGCCTCGCGCTGCCCGACGGCACCTGGTCCGGGGTCGCGGGTGCGGTCCGGCAGGTGCGGGCCGCCACGGCGGCGACGGTCGCACTGGGGGCCGTGGCGCTGCTGATGCCCGCTCAGGAAGTGCCGGGGCAGGTGTCCGTGGCGCTCTGGTTCGCGCTGCCGCTGGTCCTGAACGCCAGCTGCCTCGCCGTGGCCCGTTTCGAGATCCACCCCTACCCGCGCTGGGCCTCGCCCGCGGGCCAGCTCCTCCTGAGCGCGCTCCCCTCGCGCGGCGGCTCGGACCTCACCGCCGTCGCCGTACGCGGTACGCGCGTTCTCGCCGATCCGGAACTGCGTGCGGCTTTCGCACACCGGTATGCGGCGCATCGGAGTCATTGAGCCGCAACATGCGAGGCGGTGCTTTACTTCGCCATTTACCGAACGAATCATCCCTTTTATTCGAGCAACGCACGGCCGAATGAAGGAATGAAGAGCGATGAGAGCAGCAGCCGCCCTCTACGGAACCGCCGGATCCCTGGTCCTGACCGCACTCGTCGCCGCCCCCGCGGGAAGCGCGTCCGCGGCCGACCCCGCCCCCTATCTGGAGGCGCACGGCAGTCTCCTGGCGGCCCAGCGCGCGGAGGCGGCCGGTATCCGCTGGGGCGCCTGTCCCGCGTCGGAGGGCCTGCCGCCCTCGGTCAAGTGCGGCACCGTGTCGGTGCCCCTCGACTACGCGCGCCCGTACGGCAAGCAGATCAAGCTGACCGTCAGCCACGTCAAGGCCACGAAGAACGCCGAACCGCGCCGCGGCAAGGCGGTCAAGCGGCAGGGCGCCCTCGTGTTCAACCCCGGCGGGCCCGGCGGGTCCGGCATGTACTTCCCGATGGCCGGCATGCTCCCCGAGTGGAAGCGCATCGCGGCGGCGTACGACCTGGTGGGCTATGCCCCGCGCGGTGTCGGCCGCTCGGCACCGATCTCCTGCCAGGACCCCAAGCGGTTCGCGAAGGCGCCGACCCAGGCGCCGACCCACCCGACCGCCGCGTACAAGCAGGAGCGCATCAAGCAGGCGAAGGCGTACGCGGAGGGCTGCGTCAAGCGCTCCGGGCAGGACGTGCGGCACTACACGAGCCTGAACAACGCCCGTGACCTGGACGTCCTGCGGGCGGCGCTCGGCGAGAAGAAGCTGACCTTCATGGGCGCCTCGTACGGCACCTACTTCGGCGGCGTATACGCATCGCTCTTCCCCACGCACGTGCGCCGCATGGTGTTCGACTCGGCGGTCAACCCCGACCCCGAGCAGATCTGGTACCGCAACAACCTCGACCAGTCCGCCGCCTTCGAGCGGCGCTGGGGCGACTTCCGCACCTGGGTGGCCAAGCACGACAAGACGTACCACCTGGGCAAGACACCCGAGGCCGTCTCGCGCAGCTACGAGAAGGTGCGCGACGCGGTGGCGGCCAAGCCCGCGGGCGGCAAGGTCGGCCCCGGCCAGCTGCAGTCGGCGTACCTCCAGGCCGGGTACTACGACGACTACTGGCCGATGCGTGCCTCGGCACTCTCGGCGTACCTGAAGGGCAACCCGAAGCCGCTGATCGAGCAGGCGGGTCCTGAGCCGAAGGCGGCCAAGGAGTCGGAGAACGGCAACGCGGTCTACACCGCGGTCGAGTGCAACGACGCCGCCTGGCCGACGGACTTCGAGACCTGGGACCGCGACAACTCTAAGCTCGCGCGCAGCGCTCCCTTCGAGACCTGGGACAACGCCTGGATGAACCTGCCGTGTGCCTACTGGCCCGCGCCCCGGCAGCAGCCCCTCGACGTCCGGGCGTCGGCGGGCCTGCTTCCCCCGACGCTGATCCTGGCCGCCGAGCGCGACGCGGCGACCCCGTACCAGGGCGCTCAGGAGCTGAACCGCAGGCTGGGTGGTTCGGTGCTGGTGACCGAGCGGGGCGCGGGGACCCATGGCATCGCCGGCGGGCCCAACCGCTGCGTCAACGGCCACATGGAGTCCTACCTCCTGGAGGGCAGGCTCCCCGAGCGGAGCGCGCAGTGCGCGCCGCACAAGGAGCCCGAGCCGCTGTCCGGCTCGCGGGCAGCGGCTCTCCCCAAGGGGCACTAGCTCCTACAGGGCGCCGAGCCGCTCCAGCGGGAACGGCGGCTGGGCCAGCGGACGCACCGCGAGCCGGGTGAGCGGCAGGGCGTTGTCGTCGCCCGCCGTGCGGTTGGCGTGCAGGACGCCGCAGTGCATGCAGCGATGGACGAGGATCCACTCGCCGTCTCCTCGTACGGAGATGGCGAGGGGTTCCATCCGGGCGCCGCAGTCCGCGTCACGGTCGCCCGGGGTGTCGTCCAGGTGACGGCTCCACAGGCAGTTCGGGCAGTGGTTGCGGTGGTCGGTGCCCGGCGCGGTCATCGAGACGTCGAGACCGCAGTGCAGGCAGCGGAAGGTCTGGGCGCGCGCTTCAGTGCGGGCCCGCCGAGAGGTGTTGCGGGACATGGTGGGAGTGACTCCAGTGCGTCGCGGAATGGGCTGACTTCGAGCTGTTCCGCGGGGCCCTGGGCATACAAGCACCATCTTCCTGTTCTCGGGTTCGACCTCTCGATGAAAACGCGGACCGGGCG
>NZ_JBSGSG010000128.1:0-18405 GCF_053606765.1 Streptomyces sp. NPDC055189 | reverse complement strand
AACTCCGGCGGGTAGTTCTTCATGACCACGAGATGTCCGTTCTCAGATCCTCAGGATCCAGTGTCTCGTGTGTCCAACACCAGGGGTCAAGGCCCCACCTCGTCGACCAGGGCACCGACGCCGGGAAACGGATCATCGGCCGCAAACGCCACCTCGGCTGCGACACCCTGGGCCTGCTGCTGACCGTGCTGGTCACCGCCGCCAGCATCTCCGACACCGCGGCCGGCGTGACCCTGCTGACCCGCATCGCCGCCGCCCACCCCCGCGTGACCAAGGCATGGGTCGACACCGGCTACCGCACCACCGCCATCAACCACGGCGCCCGCCTCGGCATCGATGTCCACCCCGTCCAACGCGCCCCCGGCACCAAAGGATTCAAAATCATCCCGAGGCGGTGGACCATCGAGCGCAGCATCGGATGGCTCATGCACCACCGCCGACTCGCCCGCGACTACGAAACCCATCCCCACCGCTCCGAAGCCATGATCCACCTCGCGATGATCGACCTCATGACCCGCAGACTCACCGGCGAAGCCACCCTGAACTGGCGCGGAACCTAGCACGGGATCAAACACACCCCACAGGGCAAAACGCTCAGTCAGAGTTCATCGACGCCGTGGTGGGACGGGTGCCGCAGCTCGGAGGCTCTGGCCGCGCGGCAATAGCCGGGGTCCGTGCCACGGCGCCTTTCCCGTCAGATCGAAGCGGACGTTCAGGGGCCGGGAGAGAACTCGCGGTCGAGGATCGCGTGTACGACGGAGTCCCGCCACTCCCCCGCCTTCAGCACGTGCTCACGGATCGTGCCTTCCTCGACCATGCCGACGGCCGCCATTGTTTTCGCGGAGGCCTCGTTGAGCGGAGAGCGGGCGCCCCAAATGCGGTGGAGGCCGAGGTCGTTGAACCCGACACCGAGCAGCAGCCGCACCAGTTCAACGCCGTACCCCTGTCCCCACTTGTCCGGGCGCAGCGCGAAGCCCATGGTGGCCGCGCGCGGCTGGTGGGGGTCGAGGGCCAGGCGTCCGAATCCGATGAGTTCGGCCGCCTCCTGCTCAACGACAGCCAGGGCATACTCCGTGCGAGGGGTGGCCGCGGCCGCTGCGATGGATCGGGCCACGATCTGCTCGACCTGCTCGCGATTGCGCGGCTCGAACGAGAGGTGCTCGGTGGCTGCGGGGCTACCGTACACGGCGAGCACCGCCTGCACGTCTGCGCTGGCGAATTCCCGCAGGCCGAGACGTGCGCTGGAACGAGTGACCGGGTGCATGCCCCGGACCTTACCCTCGGGGCAGTGCTGGCCGGCTGGCCGGGAACGCCTCGATCTCCGCGCACAGGTCTCGCGCGGCGACGGCCGTTCGACTGGGGCCTGTAGTCAGGGAATTCCTGACGCGCAGGGCGGAGACGATGATCCCGCTGTTGCGGTGCGAGGCGGGCAGGTCCAATACCGGCCGCATGGCCTCCGCTGCGCCTTCCACGTCTCCGCCGAAGAGCCGTACGAGCGCGAGGTCACATCGGGTACCTGCAAGGTCGCCGAACGCCCAGCTCGGGGCACTTGGGTCACTGAAGCCCAGCACCGCTTCTTCCGCCTGCGCGATGAGCGGTTCACAGAGTTGCCCGAGTAACACGTCGCGGTCCCGCTGCTGAAGCACACCCATCACAGGACCTTCGCCCCGAAGCCTCATCCTTCCCGAGGGACAGGATCGCCCGCGAGCCGGCCCGGGACTCCCGCCTCACCTATCTGGGTGAAGAGGACCCTCGGCCCTGTCTGCGAGATCGTCGGCGGCGTCGATGAGACCGTTCGCGACAGATGTTCCCCACAATCAGGCCCTGGTCCACTTCGTGTGGCGCGGCTACACGCAGTGCCAACCGCGACCGGCGCACGGGCAGGAGTTGGCCAGGCCGGCCTTGAGCTGGAGCCGGCGCCTTCAAGGAAGGGCGCCGGGATAGGTGAGGAACCCAGCGCGTGACGACGCGGGCCGACAGCCGGCGGGAGCGACCGGCTGGAGCTCCCCGCGAAGGTTTCTGCCGACGTAATCGCGGACCCCGGAGCAACAGGCTGCAACCGCCCGACTCCGACACAACGGTGCGCTCACTGGGTGAGGAACTCTCGGTATCACCGACGATCTGCGTAACTTCCGCACACACACTCGTTAACAGACCGAAATACCACTCCCGGAAGGCCTCCCCATGTTCAAGAACGTTCTTATCGCATCGCTGCTCGCTGCCACGGCGGCCGCAGGCCTGGCCACCCCCGCGACAGCTGCCAGTCCTGCCCCGCCCGACCCGGACAACAACTCCATCGGGCGATGCACCCCCGGGCTGACGTTCGACGACAGCAAGCTGACCTGCGAATACGCAGGGCTCGTGAACTCCTGACACCCTGGACCATCGAGCCTGGCCCGCGCAGGCAGCGACCTCGGCCACCAGCGGATCCAGAAGGCGCCCGGCGCCCTTCACCGAGCGACGCCGGCGCGGCGCGTCGGGTACAGCGGCGGGCTGCGGGACCTCAGTGGGGACGTGGTGAGTGCGGACCAATTCTTCGGCCAGCCCCGCGCCAAGCATCCTCGCCCTCAGGTCCACCGCGGCCTGCACGGCTGACGCTTCTCCCCCAGGATTTACCACTCCCAGATTTCCACGCAGGTGCTGGCGAGCCCGACCTTGCACAGGAAGATGCGGACGTCAGCAACGTTGCTGCCCAGGCCGTCGGCCGGGAGACGGTGATAACTGGCGGTATAGGGCACCCATCGGGTCCCGGTCCACTTGTTGTACTTGGTGTACAGGGAGACGGCCCTGTTGTCCGCACAGGTATCACGGACGGAGAAGTCCCAGTAGGTGTCGTAATAGGGCTTGACCCCGCCCTTGCCTCGGTAGGTCCAGCCGTAGATGCCTTCCGTGTCTCCGCAGCTGTCGTTGAGTATCGCGGCATAGTTCCCGCCGCCGTCAGCGGCGGCTTCCGCGGATGCGGGAGACGCTGATACGGCAAGCACCGTTACTGCTGCGGCGGAGACGATCACTGCGACACACCTGTTGACTGGCTTCATCCGTTCCCCCTGGTTGCAGAGTGGCGCTGCGCCCGGCGGGAGCAGTTCTCCGACCACATCGGCGGGGTTGAAGTTAGCGGCGCCCGAGGGGGAAATCGTCAACCGCAGGGCGTAAGACCGGTGAGTTACGTGGCGTACAACCAGCGCGGTACGCCCGACCCCGCTCACCGCGACCTACACCGTCGAGCTGCTGCCCGAGCAGACCGGCGAGCTGACGGCCACCACTGACGGCACCCAGCCCGGCCACCCCGACGAGGAACAGTCCACCGACCGTATGTCCGCCTCCCGCCGCACCAGCGCAGCCTCAACACACACCACACAGCAACAGCACTCCGGCACCGCCGCCCCCGGACAGCACCCATCGTGCAGACGCTCCGCCCTGACCGCCTCCTCAGACAGACGCGCACGGAGAAAACCGGTCAACTCCGCAAGACGGATCATGCCGTCACCCTCAATCGGACCGCGTGGCGCCAAAGCGAGGAGGACTTTCAAACTCCCCGCCCCGGACACAGCCTGCCCCCGAACCCAGCACATGCACCGCCACAACCAGCCTTCACAACAAGTTGGAAAGTAAGAGTCCTGGCTTTTCATGAGAACGGGTTCTGGCTCAACTCCCGAACTCTGAAACTGATTTGAGGGTGCACCTGATCGCGGACAGTGGGCATTACCTGTTGTGTGAAGAATGCAGTGAGCGTCGCTGACGTACTTCTGCCCGGTGTGGGGGTGGAGATCGAGCGGGTCGCCCTAGAGGAATCTGAGGTCCGGCTCGCCGTGCGGTCTCCGGCAGGCTCGACCGCTGCCCGCTTCCCCGTGGTAGACGCAGACGGCCACGTGGTGGTTCGCATGCCCGGGTGCGTCCAGGAGGCCAGGACAGCCTACATGTGGTCCCCGGTAGCCGACTGCCATTCGTGCAGGCCGTCGTCGTTCACCATGTACGAAAGCGGCTCCTCCAAAGCCCATCCCGTGGCAGCCAGGGCCCCGACGGTGGTGCAGACCCTGAGCTCGCGGGCGAAATCGAAGTCGATGTCCGCAATCCTGGACGACACGGAAAGCTCCCGGAGAGAATCTGACGGCACCGCTGGTGAGGATTTGACGGCACCGCATCGTCGCCGAGGATGCGCCCAGCTGTCGATCGACACGAGGACCAGCGGCCGGAGCAGAAGCATTGGACGTGCCGCAGTTCTCATTTCGGTATTGCATGTTGCGGCCGGCAGCGGTGGCCGGAGCGGAACTTGGAGTGAGACCCAAGGGCGACACCTGATGATTTCCAGCGGGCTGAGACGCCCGGACACGCAGAGCAGCGCCCCGGGGCAGGAGCCCCGGGGCGCTGTACCGTCGGCTGCTACTGCCCCACGGTGAGGGACCAGCGAACCGCGGAGGGCGCAGTCACGGTGACCGTGCCCTGCGGCCTCGACTTCTTGAGTCCCAACTCGTTGTACGTGCTGCTGACCTCGCCGTCTACACACTCAAGCGGGAAGTTCATTCCCATGGGCTGGACGGTGACCTTGAGTGTGCCCTTGCCCTGGCAGTTGACGAGCACGGACAGCGGCCCCGCGGCGAGGCGGCCGAGCGGGACGTTCTGATTTCCCCTGGCTGCTGCGATCTCGGCCAGCGCCTTGCCCTCCGGCAGCTTCGGGGCCTTGCTGACCGACTCCCCGGGGATGTGCTCGGGCCTGGCCTTGTCCTTGGCGGGAGTCGTCGAGGGGGCCGGCTTCGACTGCTTCGGCGAGGCATCTCCTCCCGAGCAGCCGCCGAGTACGGCGGTCACCAGCAGGACCCCGGCTGCGCAACCTGCTGTGCGGAGAGCCGCACGCCCGGCACTGTGGGGCATCAGCTCTCCCACAGATACCAGCCCACCCGGTACGGGGAGTAGCTGGTGATCGTCTTCTTCGGGGTTGTCGAGCAGTTGCTGTAGTAGGAGTAGCTCTTGCCCTTGTGCTTCAGCCGGTAGACCCCGTACTTGGCATGCGTGGTTCTCTTGGCCGGGGTATTCACGCTGATGGTGTTGCCTATCTTGGCGTTCAGTTCAAGCGACAGACTGACGTTGAACTCGCCCTCGAGCTCATGCACCAGTGTGCTGACCTTCACCTTGAGCCCGGCAGATACCGATACGCCGACCTTGCCGCCGACTTCGGCCTCGAACCGGGACTTGGCAGTACGGCTCGTGCCGTTGTAATTGGCGAGCACCGGGCCGACGCCCTTGTGGAACTTTCCGTGCTTGCCGGTGGGCCGGTATACACCGCCTGGGTTGCAGTGCTCGGCGCCCGGAGCAGGGTCGGCCTTCCCCGGCGGCAACTCTCCGCCCTCTACGGGAGCCTCGGGGTCCTGGACCTCGGTGAGGTCCCTCTCCTCCGGCTCGGCCGGCGGACCAGGCTGGACGACGGTGTCCTCCGCGTCTGCCGAGCTACCAGCTACGGGCTCTGGACTGGGTGTGTCTGCCAGGGCGGGAGTGGTCAGCCCCGCGCAAAGCAGAAAGGTGGCTGCCCGAATGAGCAGACCCCTGGTTGTTCTGATGCCCACGAGGCACCTTCCCCGATGGGCCACCTCTCACGGGTGGCCGGTGAGCTGAAAGTACGGGGCCGGCTGCTCTGCGTGAAGACAACGGCTGATCTTCTGAGCAAGAATTGAGGTCATGCCCTTGGCATATGCATCACTACAGGACAACCATCCTCCCCAACCGCCTCCGCATGTGCCGACGAGAGCCGGCATCGGGTCACAGCCGCCTTGCCGCACGCGAACACACCCGCCGCCGCTCCTCACGGGGCAGCCCCGTCCCGTCAGCGAAGCCACTGGAAGGGATGGCGCGACCAGTATCGAGCCGGTATGTCGGCGGTGCCGCGATCACGTTCGCGGCCGGCACCCGTCGGCCATGCGGCGCTGCCACCGGCCTTCAGGGCCGACGCCTTGAGCGAGCCGCCGATGAACTGCCGGCACAGCACGTGCAGGGGAAGGCGGTGCGTGCGGGCGTACCGGCGCAGGGCGGCGAAAGCCTCGTCCGGGCTGGTGTGCCAGCGCTCGGCCAGGACGCCCATGGCCTGCTCGATGACGATGCGGCTGGACAGGGCGGACCGCAGCTGGGCCCGCTCAAGGTCGGCCTGCACGAGCGTGCGGTGCTGCAAGACGGCGATGGCCGCCACTTCAGCCAGTGCCTGCGACACCCGCGCGTCGCTGGCGCCGAGTTTGCGTTCCCGGCTGTCGAAGAGGTTCAGCACGCCCACCACCTGGTGCCGCAGCCGCATCGGCAGCGCGTGGGTGGTGGCGAAGCCCTGCTGCCGGGCGCGCGCGGCCAAGCGGGGGAACCCACTTCTGTGCGCGGCGGGTTCGAGGAGGACGTCGAGCCGGGCGGTGCCCTCGCGGTAGCACGGCGCCCGGCCGCACTGCAGGGCGAAAAGCTCCAGCAGCCGGGTCCGCTCGTCCGACGCGGTAACCAGATGGAGCTCACCCTGCGCATCGGCGAGCATCACGCCGACGGCCTCGTCCAAGGCTCCCTGCAGCGTGGATTCCGGGGCCACCGCCATATCCCTGAGCACGGTGAGTACCTCGTGGCTCTTCTTCGCCCCCAGTGCGGCGAGTTGCTCGTAGTACGTCTCGTCGACCCCGGGGGCCACGTGCCCACGAGGTACGCGCGGAATTCATCCTGCCCGGCAATCCCGTGGCATCCCACACGAATCCCCCTCCAGCCCGACCGGCGGCTGCTGGCACGTCATCCACAAGGCGCGCCGCGACGAACAGCGCCAAGCGGCACACACCGCCCGCTGGATGAGCCGCGACAGCGCACGCCTGGACGACTCCCCCATCGGACAGCTCCGCCAGCTGGTCATCCCCGGCCGCCACGGCGGGGCAGGGGGCGAGCGCATCCTGATGTCGGCTCCCCCGGCCCGCGTCGACCGCGCCCTGGCCCTGGGCAAACTGGCCGAGGACAGCCACCTGATGCGCGTGCAGATCCTGGTGCGCTGCGCCTCCGACACCCAAGGCCGCGCCCGGGCCCGCCTCGCCCGCATCCAGGCAGGTCTCGATGTGTTCGGCGTATCCGCCCGCTGGGCGATGCGCGGCCTAAGAGTCGAGCCCTGGCGCCGGGGCGCCGACCGGTGGTCCCGCCGGAAGCGTTTCGACCGGCGCTGGCGCACCGGACAGTGCCTGCCGCCGGCCCCTAACTGGCTGTGCCCGGAGGAACTGCTGGGCCTTCTCAAGCCGCCCACCACCTGGTGCCGGATGCCGCTGCTCCCCGCCGACCTGCCCACCTTCGTGCACGGCGATCCCGGCCTGCTGCTCCAGGGCTGGTACCCCCCAACGCCCGACGGCCGGCGGCGCCTGGTGGCCACCCATGCGGAGCAGACCCTCTTCGAGATCGGCGTGGGCAAGGCCGGCGGCGGCAAGACGGAACGGGCTGCCGCCCAGGCGGTCGGCTACGCGCATGCGGGCGGGGGCCTGCTGTTCGTCGACCCGCATCACGACTCCTGGCTGCGGGTGGCGCCCTTCCTCGCCCACGAGCCGATCATGCAGCACATCGCGCGGATCGATCTGCGGGCCACCGGCCGCGGCCCCAACCCGCTGATCAGCGCGTGGAACCCGATCGGCATGCACCAGGGCCGCCAGACCTATGAAGTCGTCGAGGATGTGGTCGACGCCTTCGCCACCGCGTTTCGGCTGGGACGACGCCAACGCCCCCCGCGCCATCGCAATCTTCACCGAGGCGCTGACCGTGCTGACCACCCTCAACCAGCTGGCCTGCCGCGCCGACCGCAGCCAAGACCAGGCCACCCTCTTCCACGTGCGGGCCCTGCTGACCGACCCCGGGTTCCGCGCCAGCGCCCTGGCCCTCGTCGAACCCGTCCTGGGCGACGAGACCCGGGCCTGGTGGCATACCACCTTCCCCACCTTCCCGCCCGACTCCTTCAACGTGCTGCTCAACCCCTCGCCAGGCTGGCCGCCAACCCCGTCACCCACGCCTTCCTCGGCCAGCCGCTGGGCGTCTACAACATCCGCGCCGCCATGGACCACCGGTGGATCGTGTGGGTGAGCACGGCGGGCAACGGTCCCACCGACCGGCTCCTGACCGCCCTCCTCAACCGCGACCTGCTGCGCGCCGGACGCTCCCGCGCCGAACTCCCCGCACACCAGCGGGTGCCCTTCCGCGGCTACCTCGACGAGCTGATCACGCTGGCCGGGGCGGGAGGCGACTCCATCGCCGGCACGTTCGAAGACTTCCGCAAATACAAGATCCAGCTGCACGCACTGACCCAGCTCCTGGGCCGCCTGCCCCTCGCAGTCCGCCAGTCCCTGATCCAGAACGCCTCCACCCTCTCCACCACCCGCGGCTCCAAAGCCGCAGTCACGTCCATCACCGAGGAATGGGGAGAGCGGACCAGCGCCGCGCAGGTCGCCGACCTGGACCAGTACGACCACTACAGCACCTTCACCATCAACGGGCATCCCGTCGGCCCCGTCCTGATCCACGGCCCCCACCTCGAGGAAGTCTTCGCCGAACAACACCGCCCGGGCCGCAGCCACATCGCCGCCCTGGAACAGGCCGCCGACCACAACGCCCAAGCTCGCCCCCCTCGGCCAGCTCACCATCGTCGCCGCCAGCCAGCTCCAACGCGTCACCGCCTTCCTCCACGACCGTGCCCCCGCCACCCGCACCGACGCCCTCACCAGAACCAGCGACTACCAATAACCACACCAACGACACGGAGACGGCTCCTCCACACCCAGACCCCACCAGCCCCCCTGCACTCCGAACCATCCCCGCGTGCGCGGGGAACAGCCAGCCCCCACGACGGTGGTCAGCCAAGCCTCGGGTCTGGCTATGACGTCGTTCGCTGGCTCCGCCATGTTGGCTCTGGATGGCCCCATTTTGTGAAGATCTACGGTGATCGAGCGAGTCCTCACGAGGGCGATCTCACGGCAGGAGTGCTGCGTGCAATCGCGCGATTCAGTACCGCACTGCCAGATGACGCTGTAGGTCAATGTGGCGGAACTGGTACACCGCGCCGATCTGACGCAGCACACCGCGCTGGCACGCATCGTTCAGGAACGCCATCACACGCCACGGAAGGTGCCCCCGCACCGCCAGATACGCCCGAGTGAACAGAAAGACTGGCCAAGCTGACGTCGCAAAACCAGCGGCCCCGCCCATAAGTCCGTACGTGAGTCCAAATATCAGCCCAACTGCGGGCCCACCTAGGAGCCCGGACACGAGCCCCAACGGAAGCCCGACCATCACGATGACCACAGTGCAGAGACAGAGGAAGACGCGGCGGTCTTGAGCTAAGACTGCGGACGGCGTCACTGCAGTGTTGAGGTCCACGTCTTCGGTATGCAGCCCGACCGCGATTCCGACCAGGAGCGCGGTGCCGAGCCAGTATGTGAGCCCGGTTCCGAGCCCGGCCGTGAGCCACGCGAGCAACCCGAATGAGAGCCCGCACGAAATCCCGATTAGGAGCTTGCCCCAGGTGAACGCCCAAAGCAGCCGCCTATGCGGGACTTGAGCACGGGGAGTTGCATACCTCGCCGCATATCTCAGTCCGCCCCAAACCTCAAGACCCATAAGGACCCCGCCCAGGGGCGCTCCCACGAGTGCCCCCACGGGCCCGAGAATGAACGCGACTCCGATTCCGAACACGGGTGTGCTTATTAGCCCTAGCGTGAGCGCAACCGCGAGGTGGCGTGTGCCGGTGGGAACTAATGCAGACAGTTGCCACCAAGCCAGGTCGGGGGCTCCGCCGTGTTGGATGCGCAGGTGGCCGGCGAGGAAGATGAGGGCGCGCTCGGCCTGCTCATCCGTCCAGTGCGGACGTTCGCCGCTGTCGGTGGTATACGCGGCGGAGATGAAAGCACTGAACAGGTGGTCGTTGAGGGCCCTACGAGTGGGGAAAGTGATGGTGTCGCAGAGCGAGTCGGGATGCCGGGCTGGACCGGGCGTGGACGCGTGGCAGGGGTTGTAGATAGTGCGGGCCAGGAAGAGGCCCAGCGGGGTAGCAAGGGCTTGCCCAACGGGCGTTGCCGTACCGAGTTGCGCGGTAACCCGATCCCAGCGAGCGACAGCGGAGGAGTGCTGGTCGCCCGCGTCGCGACGCAGGTAGGCAGCGGCCGCATCGCGGTCCACGGGCAGCAGGCAGATGCCAGCGGCGCTATTGAGGACCAGCCGCTGCGTCTGGGCCAGCGCCGCGTCGAACTCGGCAGTCCGGCTGGCCAGGACCACCGGGTGTTTCGCGGGCAGGGACCGATTCAGGGTATTGAGGGCGACAGAATGCAAAGCCGGAGGAAGTTCGTCGAAGCCATCCAGCAGCGGCAGGATGAGCCGCTCGTCCCACAAGGCTTGGGCCAAGTCGAGTCCAGAGCCGGTGACGTTCCCAGGTGCGCTCGCGGCCAAGCCGGGATTGCTGAGGCGCAGCTGATCGGCGACCCACTCGGCCAGGGACCGTGCAACAGGGTCCCAGGAGGCCAGAGATAGCACGATCGGCACCGGGCCGCCCGGACGTCGACGCTCGACCAACTCATGAACAAGGCGCAGGAGCAGCACGCTCTTGCCGGAGCCCGGTGCGCCGAGAATCACCAGCCGACGCGTGGGTACCCGTCTGACGTAGACCTCGCCGATGTCCGCCCCGACGCCGCTCAGTCCGGCGGCATCCGCTGGCCAAAGACCAGGATCCCCTGGCGGTCCGCCCGGCCATGCGTGAGCGACTGCGGCAAGAGCGTCCCAGCGTTCGACCAGATGCGCATCTGCGGCTCGCCAAGCCACCGGGAGAGGATAGGGATCCTCCACGCGGCGCAGCGCCGCCTCGGCATCGGCCTGCTTCCGCACTGCGATCGCCAACCGGTCCGCGACCGCGCCCAGGTCACCAGGGCTGGCCGCCTCGGCGCGATCGTGCCGGAAGGTCTGCCAGCCGAGATAGGCCCCAGGTAGGGCAAGTAACAGCGCGGCAGCCGTCGTGGCGACCGTCGACTCCGACCGCCATACCAATATCAGGGCCCCTAAAGCCCCTGCCACGTACAGGAGCCAGAACCAGGACCCGACGACCTGCACACTGTGGTCCCGTCTCCCCATCTCTGCCCCCGTCCCCTATCCCGTCTTCATGCCTGGATGAGAACTCTCCGCGCGCTCGAACAGCGCCATAGAGCTCATAACATGAGGGCTGTCGGTAGGGCTACGCCCATGCATCACGGATCTTCACAAAGTGGGGCCACCCCAAGCCAACACGGTGGAGCCAGCGAACGGCGTCATAGCCACTCGGGTCCATCCCGCGCGGGCGGGGAGCAGCACTGATCAGGCTCCCTTGCCGTCGAACACGTCGGGTCCACCCTCGCGGGCGGGGAGCAGTCGCCAGAAATCCCATGGAGTGATCGGGCCCAGGTCCATCCCCGCACGCGCGGGGAGCAGGCCATCCACTTGTCGCGCAAGACGCGCACCGTGGGGCCATCCCCGCACGAGCGGGGACCAGTGAATCCCGATGTCCACGATCTGAGCTTCTTCTTTATCTACGGGGTGGTTGTGGTGCCGAGCAATGACACCGGTCTGGTGTCTGGTGGTCCCGCGGACGACGATGCATGCCATGACGATTGACGGCTCGTGGTTGCGGATCGAGAACTGGTTATGTGAGTACGCGCCGTCGGCGTACGCCTCATTCCCTCCTGCCACGGGCTCTGATGCGGTACGCGCGGCAGAACGCCATTGCGGGCTCGTGTTTCCTGACGACCTGGTGGCGTCCCTGCGCCGCCATAACGGTTCGGGGGAGTTTCTGCTGCCCGGCAACTACCGCCTCTCCGGCGCAGCCCAGATCGCGAAAGACTACGTGTGGTGGACCGGGTCACAGCAGCGGGACGTTCCCGATGAACTGCGGTATTGGCGTTCGTCCTGGTTGCCGCTGGCCGTAGATGGCGCCGGGGGTTCCCTCTTCGTCGAGATGGCACCGGGTGACCGGCACGGTCGCATCGGTGTGCATGCCCACGGTGACGGTGGACGGTTCGACGACCTTCCCCAGTACACCTCGCTGCAAGCCCTGCTCAGCTGGGCCGCGCAGGCCCTGTCCGACGGCTCTGCCACGGATGTCCTGGACTACGTGCTCACCACGGACGAACAGGGGCTTCCGTACTGGGAGGACGCAGACGCAGAACAGGACGGCGTGCCAGCGGTCTGGGACATGCCAGCCCTGGATAACCGCTACGGAGGGCTCTGAGCTTGCTCTCTATCTACGGGTGCGGGCCGGTACCGAGAGAGGCCGGTTGATATTGGGTTGCTGGGCAATCCGGCGATCGGGAGACTCCCGCTCATGCCTACGACCGCACGTGATCTGACGCTGGAGCACTTTCGATGGGTCGGCGGGCACGCCGATGTGTGGGCGATCTTCCGGGACGCCAAGGCGCTGCCCGCAGTGGTCGCAGGTCTGGTGGAACCGTTCCGGGACGATGGGGTTACCGCAGTCTGCGGGATCGAGTCGCGGGGATTCCTCTTGGGAGGTGCCGCAGCGGTCGAGCTCGGCGTCGGGTTCGTTCCTGTTCGGAAGGGGGAAGGCCTCTTCCCGGGCGACAAAATGGTGCGCCAGTCGGCTCCCGATTACCGGCACATTCACCACACGCTGCGGCTCCAGCGGTCCGCGCTGGGGCCGGCGGGCCGGGTTCTCTTGGTCGATGACTGGATCGAGACCGGGAACCAGGCTGCGGCAGTCAGGAGCATGGCCGAGGAATGCGGGGCCACCTGGTTGGGATGCAGCGTCATCGTTGATCAGCTCACCACGATGCCAAAGAACGCACTCGGCACCGTTCGGGGGCTGCTGGATGCGCGGGAACTCCCGCCGTCCGAGATCTGAGTTCAGTGTCGTACTTCGAACAAGTCCGAACGTGAGGAAGGCTTGCGCAGTTCAGCGGTGATGGGGGCAGGCTCCGTCTGATCCTGTGCTCCTACCAGGATGCATGTGACTGCGACGAAGGCCGTGATGGTTAGAGTGCTGGCTGATGCTGTTCGGGTGGAGGCCTTCGCGAACGCCTCCCTTTTCCGCAGCGAGTACTACGCGTGTCTGACCGCCCGTCGGGACGAACTGTTCGAACTGGCTGACGCGGTGCTGTGCGTCGACGGGCCGGTGGTCTCCGGTGGATCTGACGCTGGTGCCCGAACATCGGCGTGGGCATGGAGCGTTGTACGGAGCCCTCAACCACGGCCGAATCGGCGTCGAGCGTTTGCGGCCGGGGCTGGTCGGGCTGCCGTTGCCCCGTTTCTAGGGCGGGCGCCTGGTCCTGGGGGTCGCCGTGGTTGCGTTCGGACGCCCCGTGCTCGGCGGAGCGGCTCTTCTGCCACGTCTACGGGCGGGCGAAGCCCACGTCGCAGTTCATCCCGGGCTGGCCGTACTCGTTCGTCGCCGTGCTGGAGCCCGGTGCCACCTCATGGACCGGAATCCTTGACGTGATTCGGCTCGGTCCCGAAGACGACGCGAGCGCGGTCACCGCCGACCAGCTGCGGGCGGTTGTTGAGCGGCTTGTCGCGGTCGGCCAGTGGACGCCCACAGGCCCGGACATCACGATCGTCATGGACGCTGGCTACGACGTCACCCGGCTGGCCTGGGCCTTGCGCGACCTGCCCGTTGAACTGGTCGGACGCATCCGCAGCGACCGGGTGATGCATCTGCCCAAGCCGCCCAGCATCTACGCCCCCAAGGGCGGCCGACCGCCCAAGCATGGGCCGGAATTCAGCTTCTGCAAGCCCGATACCTGGCCCGAACCCGCTCTCACCACCACCGACACGGTAACCACGGCAAGGCCGAAGCCCCGGCATGGGACCGGGTCCACCCGCGGGTGACCCACCGCTCGGCCTGGCTGGAGCACACCGGCGAACTCCCCATCGTCGAAGGCACCCTGATCCGCCTCAAGGTCGAGCACCTGTCGAAAGACCGCGAGGCCCCGCCGTGTGGTTATGGTCCTCGAAGACCGGAGCCGCCGCGGCGGACGTGGACTTGTGGTGGCAGGTGTTCCTCAGAAGATTCGACCTGGAACACACCTTCCGGTTCGGAAAGCAGACGCTCGGCTGGACCACACCGAAGATCCGTACCCCTGAGGCGGCGGACCACTGGACCTGGCTCCTGGTCGTCGCGTACACCCAACTCCGCCTCGTCCGACCGCTGGCCGCCGATCTCCGGCGGTCCTGGGAGAAACCTGCCAAACACGACGCCTCCTGAGCTTGTCTTTCAACATCTGAGGCTGTCGCGCTCGATGATGCTCTCGGGTCGCCTGGTCGCTTTCCCGACGTCATGGCGAGTCGCGGGGCACGGAATCATTGGGCCGTTTGCCCGCCTACCGCCCGGTAGTCCTATGTAATTTCGCTGGGCAGTTCGTCGCGCCCCGAAACGAGAGGATCGCGCGTGCTGAAGAAGCTTGCCGTCATGGGGGCGGCCGCTGCGCTGTGTTGGGGCGTGGGATCCGCGCCCGCGAACGCGGCAGAGATGTCGTACCGGCACCTGGAGAGCTGGGCCGATGCGGGAGAGTGCCTCGACTACAGGGCCGACTACGGGCCCTACACGACCGACTGCAACCAGGGCGCTTACCAGACGTGGCTGATGGCCACGTACGTCGAGACGCCGACCGAACTGCGCCAGAACGTTGGTAACAGGCTCTGCTTGGTCGCCCGCAATGGAGTTCCGGTGATGAGGGACTGCTCGTCGACCGACCCGGCAGCCGTGTGGACACTGCACGAGGACGGCACTGGGGGTGTGCAGGTGGTCAACAAGTCGACCAAGACGTGCCTCGTCGCCGGATCGGGAGCGATCCATCACGTGAGCCTGGGCGCGTGCAGCACCGCTCCCTCCCGGCAGTGGTTCATCAGATGGTGAACGTTCGCGCCAAAGTGCGTGTCTTTTGAAGGTCAGCGGCACTCAGCTTGTTCCTCGTGGCCTGGATTGGTTTCGTTCGGTGATCCTCTCGGGGTCGTATCACGGTCTTGCCCACGTCGTAGCCGGTGGCGGGCCGCTGGCTCTTCGAGCCAAGCGGCCTGCCAAGGCAGGGAGTTGAGGGTTTCGGTGCGCGGGCCGGACTGTGCAGGTGCGGGCGGATGTTCCGAAACCCCCGGCGGACTCGGGCGGGGGTGAGCCGACCGGGCTCGGCGGGCTTCTCCCACGGCCGCCGCAAGTCGGCGGCGGCCTCGCGCAGAAGACGGATCTGGGTGTGCGCGGCGATCATCAGCCAGGTCCAGCGCTCGCCGGCCTCGAAGGTTCGCAGCCTCGGACGGGTCCACCCGAGGGTCTGTTTCATCAGCCTGAACAGGTGTTCGATGTCGGGCCTCCGCAGGAACGACTGCCAGCGCACGTCGACCTCCTCGCTGTTCAGGCCGGTGGCGGACGACCAGAGCCAGAGCGGAAGCGGGGCGCCTCCGCCCGGCAGGCGGTCGACCTGGAGGCGGATCAGCGTGCCCTCGATGACGGGGAGTTGACCGGTGTGGTCGATCCACGCGGAGCGGGTGGTCATGCGGGGTGGAGACGGTCCCAGGCCATCGCCCGGATAGTGCCGTATCGGTCGGCGACCTGCACGGTTGCCACGTCCGGCTCGCCCTAGGTCTCCGGCTTGGCGAAGCGCAGCTCCTTGCCGTGCTTCGGCGGCCGCCCGCCCCGGGGGACCTGGGCGGGCCCATCCCCGCATGCGCGGGGACCAGCTGGTCGCCGGACGGCGGGGCTGGGGCGGCCTGGGTCCATCCCCGCGTGCGCGGGGAGCAGTTCCGACCAGCGCGCTCCGTCTCGGTCACGCAGAATGTCACGGCCGATCCCCCGTTTCCGGTCTTTGGCCAGGAGAGCGGCACGAGGCACTGCGGTACGACAGCTCGGTTCAGGCAGAGCGAAGGGCGACCATCCTTGAGTAGAGCGGGCGGGGAGGTCAGCACCGCCGGTCAGCGATCACGAGCAACGTGTCCGCCGCTCGAGGTCCGTCAGACTTCGCCGGCAGCATGTCCACGGCGATGTTGGTGAATCCGGCCTCGTCGAGGGCCTTCACCCATACCTGCTCCTGGAGGACCCAGCGGCGCAGCGAGACAGTCTTTCCCTCGGGAGTCTTTGCGGGGATGTCGGCTGCCACCAGGTCCGGTTGGGCCGGAGCGCCGTTCAGGTAGTGGGCCAGGGTGGAGAAGACCAGCCGTCCGCCCGGCTTCAGCGCAGCGGCTGTCGCCGGCAGCAGCTCGCGCGGATCGGTGAAGTCGACGGCCCCGAACACGCTGTACAGCACGTCGTAGCCGCTCTTCGTCGCCTGCAGGTGGGGCACGGCGTCGTACGGCGCGATACGCAGGCATGGGGCGAGGTGGGCGAACAGGTCGGTGGCCATCTCGTACTGCGCGGGGGAGGCATCGATGGCAACGATCTCGGCGGGCTCGTGGTGGAGGGCCAGGTGTGCGGCGTGCCGGGCGGCGCCGGCGCCGAGGTCGCCGACCACGTGTCCCGTGAGATCGCCCAGCACTTCGCAGCCGGGGCCGCCGTCCTGGCTCCAGATCCAGTGGAAGGCATCGGGGATGGCGCGGTCGCTGTCGGCGCGGGTGCGGCCGTAGTGGTGCCAGAGGTCTGCTGTGGTCGACATCCGCACCATCTTGGCGGGTGCGGTCTGACGTTGGGCTGGTTTTGGTCATCCTCCTCCGGGCGAGTGCTGTGCCCCGGCCAGGGCCGGATGCTGTTGGCTAATTCCGCCCCGCTGAATCTGATTCAGCGGGGCGGAGTGCTGCGAAGTGGCTGATGCGCGTGCGGGCTGGAGGGATGTTCGTCAGGTGCGCGTAGATGCGGGCTAGGTTGATCGCGGCGCCGGTGAGCTGGTGCTGGAGACTGGTTTTGGCCAGTCCTTGGTAACGGGCTCTGCGCAGACCACAGCGCCCGACTGCTTGGGAGATGGTGCCTTCGACCCCGGCTCGGATCTTGTATCGCTCCTTCCACTCCTCGGTCTGCTGGAGGGTCCGAGTGCTCTGGAGGGCGTCGTGTTCCTCGCGGGGGCGGAGCGTGAGCTGCCGCTGCTTGGCCTTGGGGGCGCTGACGCAGTCACGCAGCCGCGGACACGGACCGCAGTCCAGCACGGAGAATCTGACGCGGATGACCGGCGTGCGCCGCTGAGAAGACGCCAGTGCCCAGGATGTGTTGGTGCGCCCGCTCGGGCAGGTCACTTGCCGACCATCCCAGTCGATGGTGAAGGCATCCTGGCCGTAGGTGCCGCCGTCGCGCCGGCTCTGGACACTGGTGACCGCCTGGAGCGGGCCGTGCAGTTCGACGCCGTGGTCCCTGCGGGCGGCGACCATGGCAGGACTGTTCGCGTACCCGGTGTCGACCCAGTGCTCCTCGGGGAGCAGCTCTCGTCTGCCCAGACCTCCGTGGACCACGGCGGCCATCCGCTCGTCGCCGATCGAGGCGAGGGTGGTGATCACGTGGGTGATCAGGTTCAGCACGCCGGGGCCGCAGGTTTCGGTGAGATGGACCTTGTAGCCGTCCCAGTCGAGATCACGCTTGGAGCCGGTGCGGGCCTCCGGATCGTAGGGAGTGACCAGGCGTTTGGTGCCCGGCGGGCGGTCCTTTGGGACTCGGCGCTGCACTTCGCCCTCGACCAGGTGGAAGTGCTGGATCCAGACCTGACGCAGGATCTCGAGCTGCGTCAGGGAGCGCAGTTGGCCAGGGGCATTCGGTGAGGTCACGGCCGCGAGCAGCCGCATCCCGTCCGCGCCGACCCGACGGCCGATCTCACTGCGCTGGGCGCGTGCCTTGGGGAACCGGGACTCCTCGGTCCGGCTGGAGTAGTGCCTGAACCAGTCCGGTTCGGCGACCCCTCGCAGCCACTCCGGTGCGGCCTGCGCCAGGGCGTTGAGCGCGGCGCGCAAGGTCTCCGACACGAACTCCAGCCACCCCAACTCGCGTGCCGCGGACAGCACATGGGTGGAGTCGGTGCGAGCCTTCCCGCCGCCGGCCAGCAATCCCCTGTCCCGGGCTGCGGCGAGTATGCCGTCGAGGACCTTGGGGCCCGCGTCCGCCTCGATCAACCGGTCCCGAAACTCCGAGAGGACCGAGAAGTCGAAACCGGGATCGTCCAAGTCCAGCCCGAGAGCGTACTTGAAGTCGATCCTGGCTCGTACTGCCTCCGCGGCCTGCCGGTCGGTCAGCCCCTCGACGAACTGCAGCACCAGAACCAGCACCAGTCGGCCCGGCGACCACGCCGGCCTTCCCCTGCTGGGGAACAACGCGGCGAAGTCCTCGTCCCGGAACAGCACGCCCAGCTCGTCCCGGACCCGGATGGCGAGGCTGCCCCGGGGAAATGCGGCCCGCGCCACCCGCACTGTCTCCGCCGGGACCTCACCCACCTCATACGGATGCATCGACATGGCAACTCTCCACGCCACAACGTCGGCCCCCAAGACACGAGTCTTGGGGGC